>JBEICQ010000028.1:0-22480 GCA_040383885.1 Flavobacteriales bacterium
AGCATGAGTTGGATCAATGGAACTGTTTCTCAGCAAATCACCTATTCGTATTACCTGGCTGCAAAACATGAAGGCAAAATTACCATTGGCAGTGCGAGTATTACCGCAAACGGAAAAACAATTAGCTCTAAGCCCATTACCATTGAAGTTGTAAAAGGAAACAACCAGAATGCATCCGCCCAAGGAAACGGAAGAAACGGCAAATCTCAGTCGAATGAGAGTACTGACCTCGGAAACAATTTGTTTATCCGCACAGTACCTTCCAAGACGAAGGTATATTTGGGTGAAGTGTTTAGTGTTACCTACAAGTTGTATACACGTGTGAATATTCTTGACAATGCCCTCACCCACATGCCGTCGTTTAATGGCTTCTGGAGCGAAGAGATTAAGCAGCGTTCGAACGGCTTTCATGCAGAAAATATAGATGGCTTGCAGTACCAGGTGGCTGAGATTAAAAAAACCATTCTGGTTCCCCAACAAAGCGGCAAGTTAACGGTGGATCCTATTGAAATGGAAATTGTGACAAGGGTTCGTTCGCGCAACCAAAACAATGATCCCTTTGAGCAGTTCTTTAATATGGGCATGTTCGGCGGATATCAGGATGTGAAGGTAAAAGTGAGCTCCAAACCTGTGGGAGTAGAAGTGCTCAATTTGCCGGCTGCCGGAAAACCTCAGGGCTTCTCAGGAGCTGTTGGCGAATACTCGATGGAATGTTCGATGAAGCCATCCGGTCAGAAACTCAAAGCCAATGATGCAGGTAATGTTTTGTTTTCCATCAATGGAAAAGGCAACTTAAAATTGGTGGATGCACCAAAAATAAATGTGCCTCCGGACATTGAAATCTACGATCCGAAAATCAATGACAAGCTAAACACATCAGAAGCCGGTATCAGTGGAAAACGAACCTTTGATTATCTCTTCATCCCAAGGCACGAGGGTTCATTTACCATTTCTCCTCCACCCTTTTCATACTTTGACCCCAGAAAAGAAAGATACATCACCTTGCAAACACCTGAGTTCAATATAAAGGTGGAAAGAGGCAGTGGGGCGCAGGGAAAAAATCCGGTCATATCCTATTACAACAACAACCAAAAAACCATTGCCCAGCTGGGTAACGACATTACCTATATCAAAACCAAAACAACATTAAAAAACAAAAAGCAGCCACTCTACGGCACCGGCCTGTTCTGGCTTTCTTGCGGACTACCGTTTTTATTACTGGGAGGCTATGCAGGATATGAAAAATACAGGTCGTCTACCATGAAAAACATGGCGGGAATCAGACAAAGAAGGGCAGGCAGAATAGCGGTTGAAAAACTTAAAACTGCCAAGGAGCTAATGGATAAAAACCAGGCCTCTGCATTTTACAAAGAAGTACTTAACGCCACCACCGGATACCTGGCAGACAAATACCGCATGCCTCTATCGGAAATGAGCAGGGATAGCATCGCAGAAATGCTCAGGACACAAGGCATCAATGAAGAAAAAGCTGCGTCTTTTGTTGCACTTATCAACCAGTGTGAGTTTGCCCAGTATGCGCCGGGGATTCATTCTTCTATGCAGAAAGATTATGCGGATGCCATCGCAGCCATTGAAAACATAGAAAACACATAACATGAAAATGTACGCGCTTTCCCTCTTCATTTTTTTGTTTTTAGGCTCACCTGGGTTTGCCGCAAGTCCCTTTGAGCAGGGGAATGCATGGTATGCAAAAGGCAAGTATGCAGAAGCCATTAAATCATACAATGAAACAATAAATTCCGGCAAAGAAAGTGATGCTCTCTATTTTAATCTTGGCAATGCCTACTTCAAAACAGATAGCCTGGCAAAAAGTATCTACTACTATGAAAAAGCACTCAAGTTAAATCCCAACGACGAGGATATTCAAAGAAACCTCGATTTTGCAAGAGGGAGAATTACTGATAAGATAGAACCCCTTCCTCAACTCATTTTTTCCTCATGGTGGAACAGGTATATCACCTCACTTGAGGCAAATACATGGGCTTTTATATGTATTTTTTCGTTTGTGCTTTCGGCATTGTTCTATTTCATCTTTATGCGGGCCTATCAACCTGTTATGCGTAAGTGGTTTTTCTGGGCGGGTACTTGCTTTTTGTGTGCAGGAATTTGGTTTGTCTTCACCACCGCTCAATCGAGTGATTATTTTTTCGGTAGTCAAAATGCCAGGGCTGTTGTATTTGAGGCCTCTGTTAATGTAAAGAGCGCACCCTCCGAAGAAGGCCTCATCCTCTTTGTGATCCACGAAGGAACAACCATCCGGGTGCAGGAAGAGAGCGAGGGATGGTTTCGCATCAGGCTTGACAATGGTAACAGCGGATGGGTAAAGTCCTCAGATATCAGGGTAATCTGATCCCGCTTTAGCAAATAAACTTCCTGTTGTTCAAAAATTTGTTTTGCTTTGATTGGCTTTTAACATTTGACCAAAAACAAGAACAAGCCAATTTGGTTAATATTGAGGCCAAGCCAAACTGCTGAATGTTTGAAAATGAATCCATAAACTTTGACATCCTCCGTAAACGGGCATTTAACCTCCGATGGGCATCTGTTCCCGAGGGGGTGATTCCACTGACTGCTGCGGATCCTGATTTTCCCTGTCCCCCACAAATTACCGAAGCCATACAAAAATTTGCCGCAGAAAGGTATTTTAGTTACGGCCACCCTGAGGGAATGAGTGAGTTGAAAGAAGCTGCGGCCCTTTTTTTTACACACAAAAGAAAAGTATCCATCTCCCCTGCGCATGTTTTGCCGGTAGACAGCGCCGCTTTTGGTATTCAGGTGGTTTGTAAAACTTATTTAAAACCCGGTGATGAAGCCATCATCTTTGATCCTGTAGATTTTCTTTTCCGCTATTGTATTGAGCAGGCCGGCGCCAGGGCCATTACCTTTCCCATTCCGCCCGGCAATACACAAATTGATATTGATGCGCTGGAAGCTTGCATCACCAACAAAACAAAACTGATTTGCCTTTGCAACCCGCTGAATCCAACAGGTAAGGTTTTTAGCAAACAGGAACTCGAAGCCATTGGCGCACTGGCGGTCCGACACAATCTCAAGATATTAACTGATGAAATCTGGAGCGACATTGTGTTTCCACCGGCTATATATACCTCAGTAGCATCCCTTTCTGAAGACATCAGCAAGCACTGCATCATCGTTACGGGATTTAGCAAGTCGTATGGCCTGGCAGGCTTAAGAATAGGTCTGCTGGCAGTTTCAGATGAATCCACCTTTAGACGATTGCTTGAAAATTCCCTGCACAATTCAACCGTTCATGGAGCGAACATCCTCTCACAAGTGGCTGCAGCAAAGGCACTCAATGCTTGTGGTGATTGGCTTGCATCATTTGTAAATCACCTGCATCAGATGCGTGACCTATGTGTGAGCCGCCTCAATGCTTTGCCGGGTGTTACCTGTCATCCGCCCGACGGTTGCTATGTGGCTTTCGCAAATATTACCCAAACGGGTAAATCAAGTGCCGAAGTGCATCAATGGCTATTAAATGAAGCCCGGGTAGCCGTAGTTCCCGGTCTCTCCCAGTGGTTCGGAGAAGGTGCAGAGGGCTATATCAGAATCAGTTTCGCCACCTCCAAAACCATCCTCGAAACAGCATTTGATCGCATGGAAAAATGCTTTCATCAAAACACTCATCATTTGCCATGAAATATGTCATCATCGGAGGTGGAATTGCGGGATTATCTGCCGGCATTTGTTTAAAAGGGATTGGGGCAAATGCAGTCATCTGTGAACGAATGGTTGGCATGCCTCATTCCGGACATGCCTTTTTAATGCAGGATGATGCACTGAACATCCTCGCACCGTTTGCAAAAAAATTATCCCTTGAATTTCCGGGCTACAGAATTGGAAAATACAACCTGAAAAGGCCTGATGGCAGAGAAGTAAAGCGTGTGCAACTGCATCAATGGAAGTGCGTCAGACGAAATGAATTCCTGGGCTTTTTGCAATCCCTTATTCCTTCAGAGATGATCAGGGATGGCCGCAAATTCTGTGGATTTATCAGGGAAGAAGGTGAAATTATTGGAGCACAGTTCGACAATGGAGATATTGAATATGGCGACATTTTTATTGGTTCAGATGGTGCCCATTCAAAAGTGCGCGAAGATATTTTCGGCAAGATTGATTACACACCGGTAGAGGTAACGGAGATTGTGGGAAGCTCGGTTCATCCGGATATCTATGAAAAGCATGTCCACACCTTTACTAAGTACCAGAGTGCTGAATATGGTTTGTCTTTTGGCATGATACCAACGGCCAGAAATGAGTTTGTTTGGTTTATCCAATACGACAGCCGGATGTTTCATTCTGAACACAAGACAGCGGAAGAAACACGCAAATTCTGTACAGATTTACTTGCAGATTTTCCGGATGAAGTTCATGAACTCATGGCATCCAGTGATTTTGAAAAATGTTACCTCTGGAAAACGCATGATTTTGAAGTTCTGAAAACTTTTCATCATGAAAACACAGTGCTGATCGGAGATGCTGCACATCTTGCACTACCGTTTACAAGTGCCGGGGCAAGTAATGCCATCAATGATGCCAGTACACTTGCCACTTTGCTGAATGCGCATGAAGACCATCCGGCAGCCTTCAATGCCTATTACCGTTTTAGAAAAGAACATGTGAAGGAGCATCTTAAACTGGGAAGAAAACTGAAATACAATTTCCTTAATCCACTCAAGGTCCATGAAGATGAAATTCGTGTGCCGCTTATCCCCGAAGAGATCGACAATACAGCTTTCAACAGAAGCAAACCTTTACAGATTCAGTATTTCACCGATCCTGTTTGTTCCACCTGCTGGTCTATCCAACCCATTCTCAGAAAACTCAAACTGGAATACGACGAATTTATCAACATCGAATACCGGATGGGAGGATTGCTAAAAACATGGGAAGATTTAAGCCGCAAACAGGGACCCATCCAAAGTCCCGAAGATGCAGCCCGTCACTGGGATATCGTAAGGGCACTCAATGAAATGCCTATGGATGGAAGTATCTGGCTCAACGATCCGCCCTATTCATCCTATCCTCCTTCGATTGCTTTTAAGGCAGCCCAGATGCAAAGTGAGGAAAAAGCCATTCTTTTCCTGAGAAGAATCAAGGAAATGATTTTTATGGAAAAAAAGAACATCATCAAATGGCGATACCTCGAAGATGCTGCTTTTGAACTAGGACTGGATGCAGCGAGACTTAAAAGAGATTTCGACGGGAAAGCACAAGAGAGATTTTCAGAAGACCTTGAACTTGCGGGCATGCTCGGCGTAACCGCCTTTCCTACCCTGTTCTTCGAAAACAACGCAGGCAAAAGACTCTCCATGAAAGGTTACCAAGACTATCGTCAGTTTGAGAAAATCATCCTGGAACTGATTCCTCATGCAAAGAAAAAAGAATACGACAAATCACCGCTTGGGCTTTTCAAATATTTTTATACCCTCACCACCAAAGAATTTTCTTTTCTCTCTGAAATTGGGATGGAGGAAACCGAAGCAATCCTCAACAGGCTGTGTGAAGAGGGCAAAATATCACAATACACAAGCAGCAGTGGGGTAATCTGGATCAACAAATCCAGCGTGTTGTCAAACCTCAGGTATGCCTAAAAGAATCTTGTAAACAATCTCTCCGGTATTTTCTGTACCCGTTCAGTTTCAGAAAAACAGACGGAAATATCCCGCATTATGTTATTTTTGCGGGAAATAGAATTCAATGAGTTGTAATAGTTGCGGCACAGGAAGTGATGGGCTACCAAAAGGTTGCAAGAACAATGGTGCTTGTGGGATTGGCGGATGCAATACCAAGTTGGCGGTTTTCGACTGGCTCTCCAATATGCATGATGCCCCCGGTATGGAAGATTTTCCTATTGTTGAAGTACAGTTCAAGAACAGTCGTAAAGAATTTTTTAAAAAAGAAGAAACAATTCATCTTTATAAAGGCGATGTTGTAGCTGTTGAAGCAAGCTCCGGACATGACATCGGCGTTGTATCACTTACAGGAGACCTGGTGAGATTGCAGATGAAAAAGCGCGGGGTAAAATCAGATGCTCCTGAAATCAAAAAGATTTTCAGAAAAGCCCGTCAGGCAGACATAGACAAATGGCAGGCCGCAAGAGAGCTGGAGGTTACTACCATGTACAAAGCAAGAACAATTGCCGTGAAGCTGGGTCTGCAAATGAAAATATCTGATGTGGAATACCAGGGCGACAAGTCCAAGGCCATCTTTTATTACACAGCAGACGAACGCGTTGACTTTCGTGAACTGATTAAAGTGCTGGCAGAAGAATTCAGGGTTCGGATAGAAATGAAACAAATTGGTGCCCGACAAGAAGCCAGCCGCCTGGGTGGGATAGGAAGTTGCGGCAGGGAACTGTGTTGCTCAACCTGGCTCACTGATTTCAGAAGCGTTTCAACAAGCGCCGCCCGCTACCAGCAACTGTCTCTGAATCCACTCAAACTGGCCGGTCAATGCGGCAAACTAAAATGTTGTCTCAACTATGAGCTGGATTCTTACATGGATGCACTGAAAGGAATGCCCGACAGTGGCATCACGCTCCGGACAAAAGCAGGGAAAGCCTACCATCAAAAAACAGATATTTTTAAGCGCTTGTTCTGGTATACCTATGAAGACAAGCCCACCGAGTTTATTGCCTTGAAAGCTGATCGTGTGCGCGAGATTATTGACATGAACCGAAAGGAAGAATTTCCTGAAATGCTCGAGAATGAAAAGATCAGTATCGCACCCAAAAAGAGAGAGGATATGTTTTATGAGAATGTGGTTGGACAAGATAGTCTTACCCGCTTTGACAAAAAACAAAACCGTCAGCGCAAACCCATGCAGCGTAGTCGGAATCCTGAGGAGCGGCCAAGAAATACCACAGCTCGTGTTCAAAACACCAAAACCGATGGACAAGGAGTTGTTAACAAAACAACAAATTCAGGCCCAAATCCAAATCCAAATCCAAATCCAAACCCAAACCCAAATCGAAACCGTAACCGAAACCGTTCCCGTAAAAACAAACCCAATCCTCCTCCGGGTGCTTCATGAGAAACTTTCTTTTGTTGCTTGCAATGTGTTTTTGCATGACCTGGATGGCATGCGACTCCAGTCGTTTGTACGAAGAGAATAAGGTCATTGAAAACCAGCTATGGGAATCAAAAAACAGGATTCCCTTCTTGGTAGAAATTACAGATACCAACATCCGTTACAACATGTACATCAATGTGCGTAATGCAAGTGATTACCCTTTCAGCAACCTCTATCTTTTTATGGAAACACGCTATCCCGGCGGTACATACTCCAAAGACACACTGGAGTGTATTCTTGCCGACGACAAGGGGCAATGGCTTGGAAACGGATCGGGAGATATTTGGGACAACCAGATTATCTTCAAGCGAAACATTCGGTTTCATAAAAAAGGGGTGTATACATTCACGCTCGAACAAGCCATGCGGCTTCAAAAACTACCACAAATTCTCGATGTGGGCATCCGTATCGAAAAGGCCACAGGAAAATGAATCCAAAACATCCGGGTGTTGAAATATTGCAAACCGGCAGAGCCGGCAGAAAATATCTTGCATGGCTGATAGACCCCGATAAAGGGGCAGATTTTTCAAGCTTTGATGCCGAATTATTGTCGCAGATAGATTTTATTTTTGTGGGCGGAAGCCTGCTCACTTCCGGAGATATGGATACCTGTATCTCCGCCATCAAGGAGTGTTCCCAATGTCCGGTGGTTATTTTTCCCGGTCATGGATCTCATCTCTCTAACAAAGCCGATGGTATTCTCTTGCTCTCACTCGTTTCGGGGCGTAATCCTGAATTACTTATTGGTCAGCATGTGAATGCAGCCATGAAACTGAAACAATCAGGATTACACATCATCCCAACCGCCTACCTGCTGATAGACGGTGGCAAATCAAGTACCGTTTCATACATCACCCAAACACAGCCCATTCCTGCCGACAAACCGGAGATTGCTGCAGTTACGGCACTGGCCGGAACACAATTAGGCATGAAGTGCGTTTACCTGGATGCCGGAAGCGGTGCTTTGCATCCTGTGCACACCGATACCATCCTCGCCGTGAGAAATCAATGTGATGCTTTTTTGGTGGTGGGCGGTGGCATACGCACGGCAGCGGAAGCAAGAAAAGCATGGGAGTCGGGTGCAGATTGTATTGTGGTTGGAAATGCCATTGAAGAAAACAAAGATTTTATGATTCGGCTTGCCGAAGAAAAATTACTCATACAAAACTAAAAACACGCATACGCCATGAACCTCGAAGAAAAAATCAATGCCGATATCAAGGCAGCCATGCTGGCCAAAGAAAGTGCAAAACTGGAAGCCCTCCGGGCCATTAAATCGGCCATCCTTTTGCTCAAAACTTCTCCGGACGGAACAGCTGCAGATGCCGAACTCAAGGCCTTGCAGAAAATGGTGAAACAGAGAAGGGAAACAGCAGGTATCTATACCTCACAAAACCGAAATGATTTGGCCGAAGTGGAACTTTTTCAGGCCTCGGTCATCGAACAATACCTGCCCCAGCAACTCAGCGGGGAAGCCCTGGAAACAGAAGTAAAAAAATTGCTTTCTGAGCTGGGATTCTCCTCCCCTGCAGACATGGGAAAAGCCATTGGTGCGATCAATAAAACACTCTCCGGAAAAGCTGACGGAAAAGGAATTGCAGACGCAGTAAAAAAATTATTGCAGTAGAAAAAAAATGCAAGTATGCTACTTGCCCGCTTGCGGCTGTTCCGAATGGTACTTTTTCATCACCTTCTTCAACACCCCGGCCATCACTGCTGCCTGGTGTTTTCGTGAATAAAAGGATGCCGCTTTTTCATTGAAGTTCCCTTGTGCATGACTGGTACCATTGATCACTGATGCTCTCAGATAATCAGCCAAGGCATCCACCTCATCAAAGGCTTTTCCCTGACCTAAATCATGTACGAGCGCAGACATGATGCCATGGTCGTCAGGAATCACCAATATGGGCTTTTTAACAGGGATGTACTCAATTACCTTGGCATAAAGATTTTCGAAAAACGGATCGGAAAGTGCAACAAGAAAATCCGCAGATTGAATCTGGGCCATGCTTTCTTCGCGGGGTAACCTGTCGGTAAAAACAAGATAGGGTAACAGTTCCTTATGATGATTGCTCACTCTTTGAACCTGTGCAGGATAATAATGTAAACCAACCATTCTCAGTTCAATATCGCCGGGCTTGATGGCACCCGAACGATGCAACAACAAGAGTGCATCAAGTAAAAATTCAATTTGCTGTCCGGAAGTAAGCGTTCCGTTATGCACCATCAGTATCTTGCATGGTCCATGCACATCGGGCATGTTTTGCGGAAGATCTCGGTACCCATTGAATACCGTGTATGCAGGCTTTCTCAGTAAAAACCGATAAAAGTCGGCAATCACAGGAATGGGAGTTGTAATGGCAGAAACATTGGATAGGAACTTCCTCTCGCGGCGCCACTCAAACTGTCTCACAAATTTTGCAAGTATCCCTGTGTAGTTTTGTGTGATATGATTCAGATACCATCCATCCCTGTAATCAGCCATCCAGGGGATGCCAAATTTTTTTGAAAGACGATGACCGTGTCTGAAATTTTGCCAGGGATTACCGGTAACCAAAATCAAATCTACCCGGTTGTTTTTGAGATATCCCGCTGCTGCGCTATACAGAAACGAATGCCTGTCGAACACATCATGATAAAATGAACCCAGGTTCCAAACAAAAGTGAAAATCCTTCGTAAGCCCGAAAACTTTTTCCAACCTGATTTCCGAATGATCCAGTCGGTGGGATTCATCCTGTTCACCACCTTAATCATTGTTACTCCGTGATGCAATTCTGTTTTTATATCCTTTGCATCGCCGAACAACCAATACCGCGGATCGGTGCTCATGTTGTTCCATTCTTTGGTAACCAGCACCAATTCAATTCCCTGGCCGGGAAGATGATTCACCCATCCCAAAGGACGCTCAGCAGCAATGGTGTTGAGCGGGGGATAATCATTACACAAAATCAATACCTTCATTTTCCACCAAAGTGATACAAAAGTAACCAAATTCCATTCTCTGATTTCAGCCCGTATTCAGGTTTATGCTTGATAAAAAGAAAAAATGTTTGCCATTCCGAACCAAACATTCCACTCCCCTTTTTTCGGAGAGCCTACTTAAAAAAAATGGAGAAGTAAAAGATTAAGCTTTGCTTTTGCGACGAAAAAAATAGATACCAAAAATTGCTATCAGTACATAAGGAACTGCCAGCAGGTAGAGAATCCCGGTGTTCAGTCCTTTTCCAACACTTCCGCCGCCTTCCAGGCTTGAGGATGGCACTGCCCTGCACATGGCACACTGGGCATAAACACCCAATTGATAAACCATAAAAAGAAGGAGCAACAAGTATTTTTTCACGCTGCAAAAATAAGGAAATATGTGGCTATTCTATCCTCAGCACCAAACCTTTCAGATACTCCCCTTCGGGATGAAAAACAGAGGCCGCATGATCGGGCGGCTGCGACAAGTGATGCAATACACGCATGCTTCTGCCGGCCTGGATAGCGGCACTGGCAACCGTTTTCTCAAAGAGGTACCTGTCTACCGCCTGCGAACAGGAAAAAGTGAATAACAAGCCTCCGGGAGCGATGCGCTTCATGGCCTCCCGATTGAGTCTTTTGTATCCCTGAACGGCATGATGCCGGGCATTGAGGTGTTTGGCAAAGGCCGGCGGATCGAGCACAATGATGTCATATACCTGCTCCATTTTCTCCAGATAGGCAAAGGCATCCTCAGCCACATTCTGCCATTCGCAGGCAGGGGCATTGAGTTTCATGTTTCTGTCGGCCAGGGCAATCGCTGACTTCGAAGAATCTACCGAGTGCACCAGAGAGGCACCGGCCTGAGCAGCATACACCGAAAAACCACCCGTATAGGAAAAGGTGTTCAACACTTTTTTGCCCGGAGCATACTGTGCAAGTAAGCGGCGATTTTCTCGCTGGTCAATAAAAAATCCTGTTTTCTGTCCTTGCTCCCAGTCCACCCAAAAGCGGTGTCCATTCTCCAGTACTTCGCCCGGAGTGGATTTCCCCCAAACATAATTTCCTCCATCATTTCCCTTTCGAAATGCCTCGGGCAACACATCCTCGCTCTTGTCATAAACAGCTTGCAACTGCGTTCCCAGCGCGTCTACAAAGGCCTGCGTTATCATGGGCAAATCCCTGTGCATGCCCACCGAATGGCATTGCAAAACCAAGGTTCCCGCATAATAATCTGCTATCAATCCAGGCAAGCCATCGCCCTCTGCAAAACACATGCGGCATACATTGGTTTGTCCTTCCTGCAGGATGCCTAATTGACGGCGAATGTCAACGGCCTGTGCTATTTTACGGCTCCAGAATGCCTGTCCACCCAAATCCTGCACAAAGCTGAGTATGCGTATGGCAATGCTTCCTCCGGCATAATGTCCGCTTCCCAAAAACACATCCTTGTTGGAATAAACATCAACCCACTCCCCTTCCGCAGGAACCACCTCCCGGAGCGTTTCAGGGTCTTTTATTTTTTTAATGGCGCCCGAGAATACCCAGGGGTGAAAGCGCAACAAACTCTCGTCTTTTCCGGATGAGAGGATTACTTTTTTTCTTTGCATGGAATATGCCAAAGGTAGTTGATTCTGAAAATCCTTTCCCCATTGCCATCGCTTTGCTCAAACAAGAGCTGATGGAGGTGCTTCCCGATTGGTATGATAAGGAAGAAAAATCCATGCTCTGCCGCATTGCCCTGGAGCAGGTATCAGGGCTCAGCCATACCCGATTGCTGCTGAACACACACCTCCACCTCTCTGCAAACAACCGGCAAAAGTGGAAAGAGTGGATGCAAAGACTGCAAAGCGGAGAGCCCTGGCAATACATCACGGGCCAAGCCATGTTTGATAACCTTCTGCTGGCTGTTGACCGCTCCGTGCTTATCCCACGCCCCGAAACTGAGTACATGTGCCGGCTCATTGTTGAAGAACATAGGCAGAAAAGCGGACTCCTTGTTGCCGACATCGGCACCGGCAGCGGATGCATTGCCCTTTCGCTGGCGGCCGGGCTTCCAAAGTCAGTCGTACATGCCTTCGACATCAGTAAAGAGGCCCTGGCCCTGGCCCAACAAAATGCCGCGACCCATGCACTCCTGCTTCAGCTGCACCACTGGGATGCTCTTCATCAGCCCTTTCCCCTGTTAAATGTTGATCTGCTGGTGTCTAATCCACCCTATATTACGCCGGAGCAGACTGCCTCCATGCGCCCCAATGTCACTGCCTTCGAACCCCATTTGGCCCTGTTTGCCCCCGGCCAAAAACCACTCGCTTTCTACGAGATACTGGCATCACTCAAACCCAATTTATCAGCCGGGGCCGCTCTCTACACAGAAATCAATGAGGACCTTGACAGAGAAGTATGCCAACTTTTTCAGCACGCAGGATTCTCAGAGGTGCATTGCATCAATGACCTCAGCGGCAAGCCCCGCATCGTAAAAGCACAGAATAATTAAAGCCACCGGGTAGGTTTTCTTCGTTTTGATGCTATCTTTGCCGCCCTTGTTCTTCCAATAATTGTTGCTGTAACAACAAAATATGAAGCTATCACAATTCAACTTCCTACTTCCCAAGGACCTCATCGCTGAGAGTCCCACGCGATTCCGCGACGATTCCAAACTCATGGTTCTTCACCGCCAAACCGGGAAGATTGAGCACAAACACTTCAAAGACATCCTCAGCTATTTTAACGATGGCGATGTGATGGTGGTAAACAACACCAAGGTTTTTCCTGCCCGTATGTACGGCAACAAAGAAAAAACCGGCGCCAAAATAGAGGTCTTTCTCCTCAGGGAACTCAACCGCGAAAGCCGCCTCTGGGATGTGCTGGTTGATCCCGCCCGCAAAATCAGGATTGGTAACAAACTGTATTTTGGAGATGACGACAGCCTCGTGGCAGAGGTGATTGATAACACCACCTCCCGCGGACGCACACTCCGTTTCTTGTTTGATGGTCCTTACGAACAATTCAAGGCCACCATCGAAGCCCTCGGTCAAACCCCGCTGCCAAAATACATCAAGCGAAAAGTGGTTCCGGAAGATTCAGAACGCTACCAAACCATCTTTGCCGAACACGAAGGTGCCGTGGCTGCACCCACCGCAGGTATGCACTTTAGCAAGGAGCTCATGAAGCGCATGGAGCTCAAAGGAGTACATTTCGAACCCGTTACCCTGCATGTGGGTCTGGGTACCTTCCGCGCAGTAGAAGTGGAAGACCTCACCAAGCACAAAATGGATTCCGAGCAGATGTGGATTCCCGAAAAAACAGCCCAAGCAGTAAACCTCGCCCTGGGCAATAAGAAAAAAGTATGCGCTGTTGGAACCACCAGTATGCGTGCACTGGAAACTTCGGTATCCACCTCCAATACACTCAAACCCTTCGAAGGCTGGACCAATAAATTCATCTTCCCCCCTTACGATTTTTCCATAGCCAATTGCATGATCACCAATTTTCATATGCCCGAATCAACACTCCTGATGATGGTATGTGCCTTTGGCGGTTTTGACCTGGTGATGGAAGCCTACAAAACGGCTGTCAAGGAAAAATATCGCTTCCTCTCCTACGGAGATGCCATGCTCATCCTGTAATGGATTCCCAAACGGCTGTGATTGTGGTGGCCGGTGGTTCCGGCAAAAGGATGCAGCAAGCCTTGCCCAAACAATTCCTGGAACTGCAGGGTGAACCTGTACTTTTTCACACCCTGCGTAACATCCATGAGATAGCACCGGCCGCACAACTCGTGCTGGTTTTGCCTGCTGCCCACTTCGATTTCTGGAAACAACTCTTGCACTCGCAAAGCTTCACTGTGCCTCACAAGATTACAGAGGGTGGAAGCACCCGTTTTGAATCTGTAAAAAACGGTCTCGACCTTTGTAAAGAAGCCCAATACATTGCCGTTCATGATGGGGTGCGACCGTTTGTAAAAGCCTCCATGTTTATCGCCTGTTTCAATCAATGCCTAAACAGCGGTGCCTGCATACCTGTGCTGTCACCCGTAGACTCTATCCGCAAGCGCACATTCAATGGCAGTGAGCCGGTGAACCGAGAAGATTTTCTGCTCGTGCAAACACCACAAATTTTTGAGTCTGCCCTTCTCAGGAATGCCTATCAACAAGTGTTCAGGGAATTTTTCACCGATGATGCCTCAGTGGTAGAAGCCTACGGACATGCGGTTGCAACCTGCACAGGAAACCGCGAAAACATCAAGATCACCACTCCCTTTGATTTGCTGCTCGCCGAAGGCATCCTGAAAACATTCAGCGTAAGGGACGAGGAAAAATCTTAGTCCTCTCAAAAAAATCAGGAGAATTTTGCCTCAAAAGCCTGCATCACTTCCACAAGTGCCTGCACGCTTTCCAATGGAAGCGCGTTATAGAGCGAGGCACGGTAACCCCCCACATCACGGTGGCCATTGATACCCGATATACCGGCCTCTTTTGCCATCTGCGCAAAGGCTTCTTCATGGGGCTTGCCTGCCTCACTCATCACAAAATTTGCATTCATCCAGGAGCGATCCTCCCTGACAACCGTACCGGTAAACATCCGGTTGCGGTCAATTTCGGCATACATCACTTCCTGCTTCCTGCGGTTCCGTTCTTCCATCCCCTGTAATCCTCCGTTTTCCTTGATCCATTTCATCGTAAGCATACTTACAAACACAGGAAACACCGGAGGCGTGTTATACATTGATTCACCTTTGATGTGTACCTGATAGTCGAGCATGGATAAAATTTTCCTGCCTGTTTTGCCCAGCATAGATTGCCTTACTGCCACCATGGTAGCACCTGCAGGGCCCATGTTTTTTTGTGCTCCCGCATAAATCAAATCAAACTTATTTGCCTCGCTGCGTCGGCTGAAAATATCACTGCTCATGTCGCATACCATAGGTACAGGACTATCGGGTATGGCATGCAGCTGCGTGCCGTAAATGGTATTGTTACTGGTAACATGCAGGTAATCGAGATCACCCGGAATGGCGTAATTTTTAGGGATGTAAGAAAAATTTTTGTCCTCACTCGAGGCAATCACCTGCGTGTTGCCAATCATTTTGGCTTCCTTGATGGCCTTCGACGCCCAAACACCTGTGTTGAGATAGCCGGCTTTGCCGTTTTCTCTTAAGAGATTGAGAGGAACCATGGCAAACTGCAAACTGGCACCCCCACCCAAAAACAAGACCTGGTAATCGTCGTCGAGCAAGAGCAACTCTTTCACCAGTGCGCGGGCTTCGTCCATCACACGGATAAAGTTTTTGCTGCGGTGACTAATCTCCAGAAGCGAGAGATGAAGACCGTCGAAATCGAGCACGGCATCGGCCGCTGCAGTTATTACTTCTCTTGGCAGAATACCCGGACCGGCGCTGAAGTTGTGTACGGCGGGAATTGTTTGGGTTTGCATGTTCATCAAATATGAACAAAAGTACACCTTTCCCCCGCAAACAAAAAAACTATTCGAGACAGGGAAGTCTTAAAAAACCAATAAAAGTATTCTTGTAATACTTCTCTGATAGCTGGTTTTCCATCACCCCTTTGCTGCTGCTGGCATGCACAAAACGAAAATCGTCATCGCCACTTCTGGCCGTAACAATCCCCACATGATTGGCTTTTTTTCCGCCTTTGGCGGAGGTATTAAAAAACACGAGGTCACCGGGTTTCACAGCCTGCTTTGCCAGGGGTTTACCAAAAGCATACAACAACTCGCAGGTACGCGGCACTTCACAAGCGGCAGATTTGCAGGCACGCCAAACAAGGCCCGAACAGTCGAAGCACCTGGTATCTTCTCCGCCATTACAATAAGGCTTGCCCAGATAAGAAAGAGCCTCAGTCACCACCTTGCTGCGCTTGTTGTTTGTTGAGGGTTCCTGAACTGTTTTTCTGAATAAACCGCAGGCAGAAAGAACTGCCGTGAGTATCATCAAGAGAAATAAGCGACGCAATTGAACCACACCCAAAAATAATTGAACCCTGTGCACATACAAACTTGGGTTGCACAGAGTTTGGCACAAAGTATTGTGAATATCAAAAGAGCGTTCTATCTAATTGGGCGTGCCCCTGAGCAGGCATCCCGGCGGGATGCCTGCTCAGGGTCGGCCTTTCCGCTCAAATCGTTTTGCCTTGCAAAACGATAACCGCTGCAATGCCTCACGCGTGCGGGGCGCGCGCGCCCCGCACAACATCTCTCAGCCTTACCCTCCCTTCAACAAGAATCCCAAAAAAAGCTTGCCTCTTTTTACAACAACAAGCACGAACATCTTTCTCCTTTGCATACATGAAGTATTTGCAAAAAAATTCAAGCAAGGCATCTGCCGGCAAACAAGTTTACATCCTCCGGGAAATTGCCGGTTTTAAAAAACTTATTTTCCTTTTTTTCTAATTCAAAAAAAAAACTGACATTTGACTAAATTTAAATCCATGTACCTAAACCCTTTAAAAAATGCCCTCTGGGCAACCGTGCTTTTTATTTTGCCTTTGCATTCACCTGCTCAGGGATTATCGCATGACTGGACAGCCACCTTTAACGGCATCTTCACTCCTTCCGCCGGAGGCTTCGGAATATCAAGTCCCCGCATGGCCAATCATGTGTGTACTGATGCACAGAACAATGTGCTTGTTACCGGATGTTTCTCAGAAGGCACCACAGATTTTGATCCCGGTGCAGCAACCTATCCGCTCACTCCGGTAGGACAGGAAGATGGCGATTTATACATCGCCAAACTCAGTTCCACCGGCAACCTGAGATGGGTTAAGCACCTGGGTACACCCAATCAGTTGGTGCAAGGCATGTCCATCACCTCCGATGCCTCCTCCAATGTTTTTGTCTGTGGTGTTTTTTTTGGCACTGTTGATTTTAATCCCGGTGCCCCGGTCTTAACCTTTACGCATACCCAGGGGAACGGGTTTGTAATGAAGTTAGACAGCACAGGAAACTTTCTTTGGGCCAAACAAATGGGCGGTGCATGCACAAGTTTGTCTGCCGATCCTTCCGGTAACATCCATGTGGTAGGAGAATTCTATGGTACCAAGGATTTTGATCCCGGACCGGCTGTTAACAACCTCACTTGTTCTGATACCTATATGTTGGCTACTGATGGATTTATCTGTAAGCTCAATGCCTCAGGTCAGTTTATCTCAGTGGGCGCCTTCAAAGGAATAAATAGCCAAACACCATGGTGTATCACCCATGATGCTGCAGGCAACATCTACATTGCCGGCAACTTCAAATCTGCCATCAAATGCAGTCCCTATTCAGGAGAGGATTGGCTTTACCAGGATTGCAATGAAAATACACTGTTCGTCATCAAACTAAATGCTTCAGGGCAATTGATGTGGGCAAAAAAACAGGAACAGTTTCTTGCTGTTGCAAGCCCCGGAAAATTAATTGCCCTCGATGCAGCCGGTAACATCTATGTTGCAGGTAAAGAAGTAAAGTCTTACTCCCCTTCCGGTCAGTTGCGCTTTTCATTGCCTGTTCAAACTGTTGCAGTTACTTGCAGTGCAAGCGGCCAGTTGTTCATCACCGGAAAATTTTCGGGCATCAGAGATTTTAACTTCAGTAACGCTGCTGCTGACACCGCCAATATGAATGCAGCAAACGGGGCAGTATTCATAGGCCGATACAATTCACAGGGAGATTTTATCCATGCTGTTCAATACGGCAAACCTGATTTAGCAAGCTGGCCGGAAGACCAACAAAAAATAGAGGTGATGGATATCCATGCAGATCCTTTGGGGAATCTGTTTTCTGCAGGATACTACACAGGAAACCCGGATGCTGATCCCGGAAACAATGATTATCTGCTGAGTACTCCGGGAGCTCCCACCATTGAAAACACCCAGATCTATATCCAAAAATTAAATATCCAATAAAATGAACCTCCGCCTCCCTTTCCTTCGTTTGCCTTTTTTGTCAATCATTCTGTCATTCGGCCTTTTCCTCTGCACCCTGCAGGGAAATGCAAAAACACTCCGGGTGCTGTTTCTCGGAAACAGCTACACCAGTGTAAATAACCTGCCACTCATGGTGTATCAGGCAACCCAATCTGCAGGTGATACACTCATCTATGACTGGCATGCACCGGGCGGACAAACCTTGCGCGAACATGAATTGTATGATTCCATCCCTCAGTCAAAAATTGCGGCGCAACAGTGGGATTATGTGGTATTACAGGAACAAAGTCAACTTCCCTCCCTGCCATGCAACATCAGGTCGGAGGAAGTGTACCATGCTGCCATGTCGCTCAGCGGTACCATCAGCGGATTTGGAACGGGATGTAAAAAAGTCATGTTTTACATGACCTGGGGAAGAAAAAACGGAGATGCCTCTTTCTGTTCCTCCTGGCCGCCCAGCTGTACCTATCAGTCCATGGACAGTGTGATTCACACAGCCTATATGGAAATGTCGGAAAACAAGGGAGAGGTATCTCCGGTAGGTGCAGTATGGAAATATATTCGCACCCATCATCCCGAAATTGAATTGTATTCCTCCGACGAAAGTCATCCTTCCATTGCCGGTACTTTTGCGGGAGCTTGCACTTTTTACGCAGCACTCTTCAGAAAAAGTCCACTATCCATTTCATATAATCCGGGACTTGATACTTCCACCCTGCGCAAAATTAGAAATGCTGCGTATCGGGTAGTGAGCCTCTCTCCCTCCACCTGGCGCATAGGTGATTTTGATCCAAGGGCTGAATTTTATGCTACTCAGCCTGATCCCGCTCTGCCCAGACAAATTGATTTCGGTAATATATCCCGTCGCTATGGAAGCTGCAAATGGCTTTTTGGAGATGGTACAACATCCACGGAAACCAGTCCCATCCATACCTTTCCGGCCGATTCTCAATACACGATTCAACTCATTGTTTATGATTGCCATCAAAGCTTGTCCGACACCTTTCGTTTGACACTTAATTTTGGCGGACCTCAACTAAGTGTGCAGGATTGGATCCAAGACCTTAACATAAGAAACACGCTTTACAGTGGCGACACCCTTCATTTTTTGATTCCTGTTGCAGAGGATTCCATCAGCAGAAATCTGCTCCTAAACAATTTGGGCCTTCAAGAACTCCTGTGTGCTGCGCCCCTCATCACCGGAACAGATTCAGGGTATTTTTTTATAAGTGTCAATGACAGCATCACAGTAAGCAGTTTTAGTACCAGCTCATTCCAGCTAAAATACAAACCCCAATCATCAGGTATTCATGAAGCACACTTGCTACTGTTGAGCAATGATGCCGATGTAGATACTTTTCATCTTGTACTCAGGGGTTCAAGAGAAGAACTTAGTACTGCTTACACATCCATCACATCCTTTGATGATATCCATCTGTTTCCCAATCCATGCGACGGAAACTTTACAGTGCAATCTCAGTCCGGCATCAAATGCATCCGACTATTTTCGATGGAAGGAAAACTTGTGTACGAAACCCTTTTATCGCCTTCAGAACAGAACCACGCAATAAGAACCTCACTGCCTGCCGGCATGTACATGTTGATGAGCGAAACAAAATCCGGATGGATGAGAAAAAAATTGTTGGTGCGATAATTAAAAGTATATATTACCTTCATCAAACCAAAAACAAGCCCACATGAAAACAACGCTTCTCCTTTTCCTCACCTTATTTTTTGTAAGTGCGAGATGTCTTTTTGCCCAAAGCACCAATCCTGCTCCTTATTGTGATGCATCGTTCGATGATGCGCAGGGTTTTCAGGTAGATGACCACATCAATACTGTTAGTTTTGGAACCCTGAACAACACCACAAACAGCCAGTATGCGGCTCCGCATTATGTGTTCTACAACAACCTCACTACAGCCAACTTCATCAGAGGAAATACCTACACGCTCAGTGTAAATTTTACAACAGCAGGTGGATGTGGTTACGGTATTTGGATTGACTTCAATCAAAACAATCAATTCGAAGCCTCCGAAAAGATTTCAGGAACCACCGGCAATACCTTTATGGCGGTAGGTTCCAATCCCACCATCACAGAATCGGTGCAAATTCCAGCCACAGCTACTTTGGGAAATACCCGCATGAGAATCAGAATCGTAGAAGATGACATGTACAACATCAATACAACAAGCCAATTGCCCTGCAATGCAAGTACATCACCTACCGATATAATGGATTGGGGAGAAACAGAAGATTATACCATCAACATCTCTTCCAATGTTGGCATCCGTGATATAAACAACAAAGAACAATTGATTTTGTATCCCGATGTAAGTGGAGCATTATTTACTCTTGAAACGACAGACTTGGTAAGCGATGTGCGCATATATTCGATTAGTGGAAGTTTGGTATATGCTTCAAACAAAACGCTAGCTGCAGGCATTCATCAACTACCTCTTACTGTGCCCACAGGTATATACCTTATCATGGCTGAATCCTCCTCCGGCAGGTTTACGCAGAAATTTACAGTAAGATAAGACTGTGCCTTTTAGCCACCTGTGGGAGAAGTCTCACGCTGGTCTCGCGGAATTTCGCTGAAGATGAGTTTTTAAAATTTGTGTGTGTATCTGAAGGAAAGAAATCGAATATCCTACAGAACAACTATAAAGTCAAATCACTCGCTGCATTTTCAATCCCGGTTTGAAAAGACATTCATCATGCAAATCTTCAAGGAACCAAAGAAAGTAACTTCCAACTCCCGAAGTGCAATGGCCTGAACCAACCGGCTAAGGTTGCATGCTTGTTCATCTGCTGCTGGCTTGCTATTGAATTTCTTTTTCCACCTGCCTCTTTGTGAAAATTTTTTTGGCAACTTCGACCATGGATTGGAAAAAAATAACAGATGGAAATCATTCGCATCTGGAAAAAACTTTTGTATTTGCCGATTTTTCAGAAGCCTTTGCTTTTATGACCCGCGTGGCCATGCTGGCTGAAAAAACCGGTCATCACCCGGATTGGAGCCAGTCATGGAACCGCATCATCATCAAACTGAGTACCCATGACGCCGGACATGTGATTACCGAAAAAGACCTCAAACTCGCTAAAGCCATTGATCAGTTAGCAGGGAACGGACTTACTGACATCAATTGATACCTTTGTACTGATTCATGACCATTGATTGAAAAACCATACCCATGATGACTACACACCCAAAAGCATCATGGCTTATGTATCCGGCTCAAATCAATTCCTCTCTCCTCCAAAACCTCAGATATCTTGCTGCACTTTTATTCATTGGTGTATGCTGCTCATGCCAACCGGAAAAGAGATGTGACCTTGCCTTCGAAGACATCAAACTTTTTGATGGCACACGGGTATATCCACACGCAACTGTTTATGTGAATGAGGGAATCATCGTTGAGGTAGATACGCGGACAACTTCCGTCAAACATCCCTGCAAGACCATCATCAAAGGCCGGAACAAAACATTGATTCCCGGATTAATCAATGCACATACGCATCCTCAATCACGCAGAGACCTGAGCGATGCTGCCCAATCAGGTGTTCTTACCCTTATGGATTTGCTCCGGATTGTGGAAGACTCGATTCCCGTTTTCAAAGCGCTGTCTTCATCATCAGCCTATGCAGATTACTACACAGCAGGTATTGGCGCAGATATGCCTGATGCCGTTATTAAAATGTATATAGGCAAACCCAATCCCTGGGCACCTAAAACAAAAAAAGAGATTGAGCACTTTATTCGAGAGCGAATTGCCGGCAAAGCAGATTTTATAAAGGTTTTTCAGGATTCCCGCTTACCGGAAAAGTTTCCCGATTCCTTGTTCAACAAAATTATTTCCGAAATCCATCACCATCAAAAACTGGCCATTGTTCATGCAGAAACATACAGGGATGCGAGGTATGCCATAAACCAGGGCGCCGATATTTTAGCCCATGGATGGATTGACAGCCTTGCCGGGGATGAGCAACTTCAACTTTGGAAAAAGAAAATGATCTGCCTGATGCCTACTTTGTATATTCATACTCTCGTAAAAAAGAAGTACCAAACACCAAGCTATTCCCTCACTGAAGAACAGCTTATTTCCGAAATCGGCAGGGTGCACAAAGCAGGTATTCCCTTGCTGGCAGGATCGGATGCTCCTGCTCATGGCGTAAATTTTACCAATGACTTTTACAAAGAACTTGCCCTGTATTGTAAAGCCGGCCTCAGCCCCACAGAGGCATTACAAACTGCCACTACTCATCCTGCAATAGCATTCGGATTAAAGGAGAAAGGAACCATACAAAAAAACCAGCCGGCAAACCTTGTCCTCATCAACGGAGATGTAACTGCCGATATCAGCCGGCTCAGCAATGTTTCCGGCGTATGGAGTGAACAATGCATTCCAGAGACGGCGAGACTCCGGCAGTGGCTGGCGCTTGATTAGATCATCCCCTTCTTTAGCAAGTGTAT
>JBEICQ010000029.1:0-22016 GCA_040383885.1 Flavobacteriales bacterium
GCAAATTTTTCTTTCAGGTGCTCAATGGTGGTATCGGTAGAGCGGTTATAAATCCAGAACAGGAAGCCCAGGATAAACATGTTCTTGCATCGTTCTGCTTCCTTGGTACCCAGCCCGCTTCCCTCGAGGGTAAGCTTGGTAAGCCGGGTTACTTCCATTTTATGAATGGTGTAATTGTCGAGACTTCCATCAAGGAGCGGAGAGGTGCCTGCAGCATAGCCTGCCAGTTGCAGGTTCTTGGCATCAAAACCATCGCTGTTGAGCAGGATGATGCCTCCTTTTTTTCCAAACTTAAGATTGGCCTTGAGTGCAGCAGCATTCATCGCAACCAACACATCACAGGCATCGCCCGGGGTATTGATTTCAATGCTCCCGAAGTGCACCTGAAACCCGGATACTCCTGCCAGGGTGCCCTGAGGAGCGCGTATCTCGGCAGGAAAATTCGGAAAAGTGGAGATGTCATTGCCAATGATGGCAGCCGTATCCGTAAACTGACTACCCGTTAATTGTATACCATCTCCGCTGTCGCCGGAAAAAAGTATGGTGGCTTCGTTTTGTTCTATGAGGCCTTTCATGTGCGCTTGCTTAAACCTTGAATCTGTTGGAATGTTCAAAAGTACAACCATTTTCGGGTGCAGAAAGTGCTTGCCTGATTCTCTGTAAATGTAATTTTACCGGGGATGAAAAAACCCCTGCTGGCCGAAGTGGTTTATGATGCAGAAGAGGTGATGCAGGCGGCAGACCTGATGCAAGCTTATCCGCAAAGCAATGCCCATTGGAAGCACCTGCATGCCTTTGAAGTGCTTTGCATCAAACACGCACCCTTTGCTTCCGACACCGGATGGGAGACAATCAGACTCCTTACCATGAAAGGTGGCAGATCCCGCTTCAGCCTTGGACTATGGGCATCTTTGCGATTGCGTATAGAAAATCCTGCCATTGTTCTTGTGCATGGGATGCATAGTCCGCAGCGAATGATTCTTCTGAAATGCCTGCTTAGGAAAACACCACTGGTCGTTCAGCACCATGGCGAAATCCCTTACCGGGGTGTACGCGCCTTGCTGCAAAAGCTGGCCGACAGATGGATTGATGCCTATTTTTTCCACTCCACAGCGCTGGCAAAACCATTTGTGGATGCCGGCATGATTGGAAAGCAAAAAGACATCTTCGAAATTCCGGAAGCGGCAGTCACGCTGAAAGCCGTAAACAAAGAGCAAGCAAGAGCCATCCTGGGTATTCCGATGCAGCAAAAAATATTGCTTTCTGTAGGCAGGTTCATTCCCTCCAAAGACATCACCCGTGTGTTGAATGCCTTTGCCGGAGCCGATGAGGATCTTCATCTGTATCTGTTGTACACACAAAACGACCTGGAAAATTCACTCATGGAAATGACGAAACAGGTGTCTTGCAGGTCCAGGATTCACTGGATAGGAAAGGTGGACAAAGAAAAAATGAATGTGTGGTATTCAGCGTCAGATGTATTTGTCTCTGCCTCCTTGCACGAGGGATCGGGATACGCGCTGATGGAAGCCCTTGCCTGTGGATGCTTTCCTTTGCTTAACCGCATTCCGGCTTTTGAAGCTACGCTGGGGAAGAGCAACAGGGTAATCTGGATGGAAAGCAATCATGAAGGTGCGCAAATGAATCTGGCCATACAAAATGCCATGCGGGAAACGCCTGCAGATGTTCCTGATTTTTCCGGCAGGAGCCTTGCCAAAAAATGGACAGAGGCTTTGCTGAAAATCATGGATAAAAAATTTTCCTAATCCCGTTTGCCCACTTAATTTTGGGGCATGTCAGAGAACATCACCATAGCCATTGACGGATTCTCTTCTTGCGGGAAATCTACCCTTGCAAGGGCTCTGGCAGCCAAACTCGGTTATTCGTATGTGGATACCGGTGCCATGTACCGTGCCGTTACCCTTTACCTGATGCGTGAAGGTGTATTGCCCTCTCAGGAAGATTTTGAAGCCCGTGTAGAAAAACACCTTCCGGGTATCAGGGTGGAGTTCCGCTACAACAATGATAAAAAGACATCAGAAACCTTTCTCAATGAAGAACCTGTGGAGAAAGAAATCCGCAGCATGGCAGTATCTGAGCTGGTTTCCAAGGTGAGTCTGCTCAAATCGGTCAGACAAAAAATGGTGGCTTTGCAGAAAAATATGGGACAGAAAAAAGGGGTGGTAATGGAAGGCAGAGACATTGGAACCAATGTTTTTCCGGATGCAGAACTCAAAATATTTATGTTGGCCGATCCGGAGGTACGCATGCAAAGACGCTTTGATGAGTTGCATGCCAAAGGCATCCATATCAGTGAAGAGGAGGTACGGAAAAACCTTGCCTCAAGGGATTATGAAGATACCCACCGCAAAGAAAATCCTCTGATCCGGGCGCAGGATGCCATCCTGCTTGATAACAGCGATCTCAGCAGACAAGAGCAGTTGGAATTTGTCCTTAGGTTGGTGCACGACCATCGGCTTCTGAATACCGAAGAAGAACAAAAACAACAAAAGTCCCCAAGATAGGAGACTTTGATTGCTTGTGCCCGAGAGGAGACTCGAACTCCTAAAGGTGTTACCCCACAGGCTTCTGAGACCTGCGCGTTTACCAATTTCGCCACCCGGGCGGGGCGGACAAAGATAGGAATTTTACAAGACCGAAAAAGCCTGCTCAGTGTTGTATTTTATCGCAGCATACACCATTGGCCATACCCGGATAAAATGAAAATAAGAAAGAGCGTCTGTTTGGGAAATTAATTGGCCGGATAACCTCTGTCATACCAGGCTTTAAACTTGCTCAGTTCGTCTGCAGAAAGTGTGCGTCCAATCGGCATAGACCGACGGGTGAATACTTCGGCATACAAATCGGAGATTTCTCCTTTAATCGAACCATCATAATCTGAGGAATCATAAAACCAGTCATTGCTGTTGGATTTTCCTGAAGCATGGCAGGAAGCACAGTGGGTATCGAAAAGAGATTTGACCTCTGTATTGGTAAAGGCCACGCCGCTGGAAGATTTTTTACAACTGCCGGTGGTAATACCTATTCCTGATAAGAACAAGAAGATCCATTGATATTGTTTTTTCATGTGATGAGTCAGTTTAGTATGATTCAAAAATAAACAAACAGAACATATCGCCGGTGAAGGAAATCAGGTATTGCAAAATTTTAATAGCCGAGTTTACTCGTGGAAGTTGAGCACTTTGTGCCCTCCATCCAGTAAAAACTTGTCGCGTCGGAACAATTCCAAATCGGCATGCATCATTTCCTTTACCAGTCCCTCTATTTTTATTTTTGGTTCCCAGCCCAGTTCTTTGCGTGCCTTGCTTGCGTCTCCTACAAGCAGATCTACCTCTGCAGGCCGGAAGTAGCGGGGATCAATCTCCACTAATACTTTTCCGGTTTTGGTATCAATGCCTTTTTCCTCTGCACCACTCCCTTTCCATTCCAGACTGATATTTACCTCAGCAAATGCCATTTCAATAAACTTACGCACACTTACTTTCTCTCCGGTAGCCAGCACATAATCATCTGCTTTTTCCTGCTGAAGCATGCGCCACATGCCTTCCACATAATCCCTTGCATGACCCCAGTCGCGCTCCGCATCAATGTTTCCCATGTACACTTTTTCCTGCAAACCCAATGAGATACGCGCCACAGCACGGGTTACCTTGCGGGTAACAAAAGTCTCGCCGCGCAGCGGACTCTCATGGTTGAAAAGTATGCCATTGCATGCATACATATTATAAGCCTCGCGGTAATTCTTTGTAATCCAGAAAGCATACAGTTTGGCCACACCATAAGGTGAACGGGGATAAAAAGGCGTGGTTTCTTTTTGTGGAATTTCCTGTACCAATCCATACAGCTCTGAGGTGGAAGCCTGGTAAAACCTCACCTTTTCATGCATGCCCAAAATGCGGATAGCTTCCAGCAAGCGCAGGGTTCCGATGCCGTCGGCATTGGCTGTATATTCAGGGGTCTCAAAAGAAACCTTTACATGCGATTGGGCAGCAAGGTTGTAAATCTCATCTGGCTGTGTTTCCCGGATGATGCGAATGAGGTTCGTAGAGTCAGTAAGGTCACCATAATGCAGAAAAAAATTCACTTTCTGCTCATGGCTGTCCTGGTAAAGATGATCGATGCGATCGGTGTTAAAGAGCGAGCTTCTGCGTTTGATTCCGTGTACAATATACCCTTTAGACAAGAGCAATTCTGAAAGGTAGGCTCCGTCCTGTCCGGTAACGCCTGTTATTAATGCAACTTTTGGCATCCTGATAAATTTCCTGCAAAACTAAGCATTATTACCTGGTTTTCCATTGGCGTGCAGAGGCAAATACCGACATCAGCGCCAGCAGGGGAATGCTCAGTACCTGCAGCACCTGCAACAAAGGCATGAGCAAGGGCCTGTGAAAAGTGCCTAAGATTTTTTTGCCGGTAAAAAAAAGCAGGGTTTCTGCAGCCGTTTTTACCAAAACACCACTGATAACAGGAAGCCATACTCCCGGAACAAGAAACGCAAGGACGAAACCGGCAAACAAAAGAAGATGCAACAAAGCAATGAAAAGTGCCAATAGGCCTGACATCGAAAACAGATAATATTTTGTTTTTGCAGCCCATCTTATTCTGGCATCAACAAATGCCGAAAGGGAAGAGACTCCTTCTGTTTTTACCAGGGCATGGCGGAGTACAAGCGCTTTGACGCTTTGCCTCCCAAACTTCTTTACAAATGCCATGAGGGTAAACATATCATCCCCACCGGCCAGGTGCAGGTTGTTTTTAAAAGGTGCGGCCTCCTCAAACGATTTTTTGCAAAATGCAAGGTTGCACGAGGAAGCCAGTACAGGCATATGAAGCAAGGCAGAAGACATCCCCCAAAGCATCATTCCGTTGTAGTCTGCTTCATCCCACATGCCCAACCATGTTTTTCCTTTTCGCTGCACCGGTCCCAGGACCAATTGACAATCGCTGCCTGAAAAAGGAAGCACCAATGTTTTCAGCCACAATGTGGGATGCGTGCAATCGGCATCAGTGAGTACCACATGTGTTCCTGAGGCTGATGCCATTGCTGAAAGGATGGCCTGTTTTTTTCCGCTTCCATGATTTAAAAGGCAGGAAATATTGAGCGTAGGATAAGATGCTGCAAAATTTTTGATTCGGGATGCCACATCAAAATCAGCATGGTCATTCACCACCAGTACTTCCATCCTGTCATGCGGATATTCCTGCCGGGCAAGAGACTGAAGGCAACAATTGAAGGCCTTAACATGATATTTTACGGGCACAATCACGCTCAGGAATGGTAACTCATGGGTTTTGTCCGGCAAAGGTTTTTGCCCGTACTCATAAAGTGCAAGACAAAGGCGTAAAACCTGCAGGCAATAAGCGAGCAGGCAGGTGAGCCCCATGATTTCAACGATAAAAAAACCTGTCAATCTGTTTCAAAATAAATATAATTACATTTATAAAACCAATGTGATTCTGATGAAAAGAATTTTATCCTTACTATTTTGTCTCTATCTGCTGCCGTGTTCATCTCCGGCGCAATCCTTTTCAAACACCACAGGTGGACCCATTGCAGATGTGGCCACATCTGTTTTTCCGCTCAGTATTTCCGGCTTGCCTTTGGTCATCGACAGCTCTTTTGGTTTAAAGGGTGTGGCGGTGAACTTGCTGCATACTTATGACAGCGACATCAAGATTTACCTGAAAACCCCCTGGAATGACAGCATCATCCTTGCCATGAACAGGGGAGGCGCAGGAGATAATTATACCGGAACACTTTTTAGAATGGATGCCGACACGCTCATTCAGGATGGAAATCCACCCTTTACAGGAAATTTTATTCCTGATCATTCCCTTAATCTTGCCAACAATGGCTCAAACCCGAATGGAACCTGGTACCTGGTGGTAAAAGATGAGGTACCACAGGACCAGGGCACACTTCTTAATTTCACCCTCATTTTTGGAACCAATCCGCCTGCCGATCCCCCGCCACCTCCCGGCCCCTGTTCGATGACCAACGGACAAAACTGCCAGTGTCCCGATGGTTCTCAGGATTGCGACCTCTTGCCCGACATGACGGCGTCTGCCCTTATTATCCAGCAGCAGCACACCGAATACCCGGGTTATCTCACCATGAGCAATGCCACGCCTAATATTGGCTGGGGCCCCATGGAAATACATGGCGTGGACTCCTGTTTTTGCAACGGAGTGTCTGTGCCCTGTTCACTGAATATTTGTCCGGATGGCTCCCCTGTGAAGCAACTGGTTAAACAAACCCTTTACCACAAACACAATGGCAACATCACCTCCTGGACGCGCAGCGCGGGATTCATGAGCTACCATCCCACACACGGACACATCCATGTGGACAACTGGGGAGAATTTACCCTGCGCAAATCAAACGGCAATGCCGATCCTACCACCTGGCCCGTGGTTGGCAACGGAACCAAGATGAGTTTTTGTCTGATTAACCTGGGTGATTGCTCCAGCAACCAGGGTTATTGTATCAACGACAGCGGTGCGGTTATCACCCAGGCAGATATTCCCAATGCTCCTTTTGGCATGGTTACCGGATGTGGTACGGATCAGGGAATTTTTACCGGACACCTGGATATTTATTCTCAGGGCCTCCCGGGTATGCAAATTGATTTTGGCGACATCTGTAATGGCAATTACCATATTGTCTCCATTACCGATCCGGATAATAACTTTTTAGAAACCAACGAAAACAACAACATCGCGGTTGTTCCCATCACCCTGACCGATCAGATTCCTGTACCTCAAATCACCATGACCAGCAATGTCATCGGAAGCAGTGCGGTGATGAATGCAAATGTGGTAAATGCAAGTTCATTTTCCTGGGATTTCGGAGATGGTTCCCCTGCCGACACCAGCAACCTTCTTACTGTACATCACTACAATGCCAACGGAACCTATGTGGTTACCTTCAGCGTGAGTTCACCTTGCACCACACTTGTACAAACAGACACCGTTGTGATCAACAGCATTACGGTGGGTCTTACAGAGAAAAATTTTGACAGGAATTTTTCGGTGAAACCCAATCCCTTTGGCAATGCTGCGCACATCAGCTACCGGCTCTTGGATCATGTTAAGGTGCAATTAATGGTGTATGACGCCACCGGAAAAGAAGTACATGCAATTGCCTCAGAAACACAATCACCGGGCAATTATACTTATCAATTTGAACCCGAAACACTTGGCCTTGGTACCGGTATGTACTTTTTAATTTTCAGGTCGGGCAATGAGTTCCAAAGAACAAAACTGATTTTTACCGGTCAGTCAGAGTAAGAAATTGACATGCTTACCAAATAAAAAAGGCAGCTTTGGGGCTGCCTTTTTCAATGAAAACATAAACACTAAAAATATAATTTACTGCTTTTTGCCATAACGGCTGCGGAACTTATCAATCCTTCCTGCAGTATCCACAAGCTTCATTTTGCCTGTGTAATAGGGATGAGAAGTATTGGAGATTTCCAGCTTAATCAGAGGGTATTCGTTACCGTCTTCCCAAACGATGGTGTCTTTGGTATCGGCGGCAGAACGGGTGATGAATGCGTGGTCGTTGGATAAATCCTTGAACACCACCAAACGGTAATTTTCGGGATGTATGTTCTTTTTCATTTTTTTATCGAAAGGAGTGCAAAAGTATACTTTTTAGCCAAACCGGCAAAATAAATTCTCAGAACCGGGCAGACAGGTAAGCAATGCGATGTCCTTTTGCCGTGAAGAGCTTCTCGTAATGCGTTTGAATATCAATCAGATAAGATGGAGCCTGAGGCTCCAAAAGGGGATAATCCCGGTACACATCGGGGCTGCTTAAGAGCACTTGTGCACCGGCCTCCCGCAAGGACTCGAGGCTGTATTCCCAAAATCCGTAGTGGTCAGTTTTGAGATGCACCTGGCCTCCGGGACTGAGGATGCTGCGGTAAATCTCCAGAAACCTTTGGCTGGTGAGGCGTTTCCTTTCCCTTGGTTTTTGGGGCTGGGGATCGGGAAAAGTAATCCAGATTTCATCCACTTCCCCGGGAGCAAAAGCAGAACCGAGGTTCTCGATACGGGTACGCAAAAAAGCCACCTGCTTCAATTCTTCCTGCAAGGCCTGCAGCGCTCCGGCAAAAATGCGGTTGCCTTTGAGGTCTATCCCAATAAAATTGCGCTCCTTTCTTTGCCTCGCCATGCCCAGGGTATACTCGGCTTTGCCGCAACCCAGTTCGAGTGTAAGCGGATGCTTATTCCCAAAGACCTCTTCGTGCCACTTTCCTTTTTGTGCAAATGCATCCGGAACAGGAGAAGTCTGGTTCAGCTGAAACACATTCGGGAAAGTTTTGATGGCAGCAAAACGCTGTAGCTTTCTTTTTGGCATACCTTAGGGCTATGGAAATTACTCATCCGGAAATTGAGGCATATGCCACCAAACACTCCTCTCCAGAGAGCCATTTATTGAAACAAATCAGGGAAGAAACATACCGCGACAGGCGCATGCCACACATGTGTTCAGGTCCTTTGCAAGGCTCGTTTCTAAAAATGATTTCCTGCATGATTATGCCGGCGAAGATACTCGAAATAGGCACATTCACAGGCTACTCTGCCATTTGTTTGGCAGAAGGCCTGGTCCCGGATGGCAAGCTCATTACGCTGGAAGCAAACAAAGACCTGGAGGAAAGTCTCCGAAGGTACTTTTCTTCCTCTCCCTTTGCCTCACAGATTGAACTGATCATGGGAGAAGCGCTTCCCATTCTCGAAACACTTCCCAATGATTTTGACCTGATCTTTGTGGATGCCGACAAAAAAAATTACCTCAATTACCTGCATGCCTGTTTGCCCAAACTTAAAAGCGGAGGATACCTGGTGTTTGACAACATGCTCTGGTATGGTAAAATTTTACAAAGCGAGGAAGACATGGACAGGGATACAAAAATTATTCATGAAGTAAACCGTACCATCGCCTCTCACCCCAGTCTTATGTGCAGCCTGGTTCCTCTGAGAGATGGATTGATGATGGCAAGAAAACATTGATGCATGTAATCAAACCACAGCGGACGATTCCCCTCGATAAAAACAACTTATTTCTAAAGGAGATATGCTTCATGTTTCTGTTATAATCATAGCCCGGAGCCTTGCGGCTGAGGGATGATAAAACAGAGTTTGCTCAGGTAATTTTATTTGTTTCATCCTTCTCGTAGCGCCAACATGAGGAGAAGGGTATATGCGGAGAAAAACTAGATGGTGCGGATCAGATTACCACTCGCGCTGCGAATTTCGGTCTTGCCCTTGTTGGTACTGATGGCAATATCTTCTCCCATCCATCGCGCCTGAACGGCATCACTATTTCCTATGCTTCTCAGATGGTTCCCCGTATCCGACCGGACCTCTACCTTTCCCTTTACTGTGGTAATCAAAATTTGATTTTGAGCAGCATTAAAATCAGCAAAAACAGCATCTCCATTTCCAATGGTTCTGATGTGATTACCGGTACTACTGCGGATTTCAACTTTGCCACTGACAATCTTTAAAATATTCATTTCATGTATCTAAAAATGTAAATCCCTACTCTGTTATGGCTTTTCGGGCTCCGCTCTTTTTATGACAATTGGTTTGCTTAAGGATGATTTCTCTGCCTGCAAGCTCCGACAAAGATATTCCGATAAACGAAAAAACACCGAACAGGCATTCCATTCCGGATAGGACCAACTGCTCTTTTGATTTCTTACACTCCACATCCTGTAACCCACTCTTTGTTGTAATTGTATCTTACCATACTGCCGGTGTGAGAATAAATTTCGCACATCCATGCATCTGCATCGTTAAAGACTGTTGTGGTCCAAAAAGCGGCAAGCATTTCTCGTTGGGAACTGAAAACGCCCTCATCACCTGGCCTTTTTCTATCAGGGTGGCTTTTTCAAACCAAGTAAGTATCTTTGAAAAAAAATGATGAAAACAACCCTTTCTCTTCTACTAAGTTGTGCGGCTTTCGTGCTGCCATCAAAAGCCCAGGACACCCTGCGCGTGCTTTTCTTAGGAAACAGCTACACCTCATTTAACAACCTTCCCACGCTGGTACAAAGTGTGGCGGCCTCTGCCGGTAAAACCTTTGTGGTAGACAACAACATGCCCGGGGGTTACACCATCTCTCAACACCTCAATGACCCAACTTCGCTCGCCAAAATCAATGCCGGCAACTGGGACTATGTGGTTATACAGGAACAAAGCCAATTGCCCACCATCGACTTTTATCGCTACAACGACATGTACCCCGCACTCTCCGATATCAAAACCCTGATTGAGGCTTCCAGTCCCTGCGCCAAAATCATTACCTACATGACCTGGGGAAGACGATTCGGCGGACAACAATGCGATCCCGGAGGAAACTATTGCAGCCCCAACTTTGCCGACTTTAACCACATGCAGGATTCCCTGCGAAGCGCCTATATGGAAATCAGCAACCAGCTCATGCTCACCTGTGCTCCGGTGGGCGAAATCTGGCGAAGGGTGCTGAATGATACCACCCTCGTATTACACAATGCCGACAACAGCCACCCCAACATCGACGGAAGTTACCTTGCCGCCTGTGGCATTTTCAGCAGCATCTGCCGGCAACCTGTATCAAGCATTACTTACACGGCAGGCATCAATGCAGCAAGGGCCTCCTATTACAGACAGCAATCAGACCTCACCTTGTTTGCCATACCCAACCCATGGAACCTCTTTGTGAACCAGGCTCAGGCTACCTTTAATTTTGCGGTTTCAGGCAATGAAGTGGATTTTTCCAATACCTCCACCATCCCCAGTGCTGCACCCCTTTCTTTTGTGTGGAATTTTGGGGACGGAAACACTTCAACAGATGCTTCACCTACCCATACCTATGCTTCTCCCGGAAACTATTTGGTCTCTCTTATCGCAGGTAATTGCGGACAGCTTGACACCCTCTCGTTAAGCGTTTCAATTTCTGTTTCGGCAACAGAGGCCGGTTTATCTGCAGAAGAAAGTTTCATCCTGCAACCCAATCCGGCCGAACAAATCCTGCTCATCACAAGCAAAGCATCCGATGCCGCATCAATAGACATCTATGCTTCCGAAGGCCGGCTTCTGAGAAGGGTTTCATTGCAATCATCCACCCAAACCATCGATGTGAGCGACCTGCCTGCAGGTATCTACACGCTTGCCATGAACCATGCAAAAAAAAGAGAAATCAAAAGGCTGGTAATTGTGCATTGAGCATGGCAGTGAATTCACCTTAAGTAAAAAAATCAAACCCTGAATCGTATAAAAAAATGCAAACAAAAATCCGGGTTTATCCCGCACACAGACAGGTAAAAAAATTACTGTCTCTGTTTGCTTTTGTTGTATTGGTAAGCATGCATATGTCATCTGTTGCCGGCATCCTTGTTACCGACAGTGTGCAAACAGGCGGACAATGGAGAACTTACAAACTCTTCCTTCCGGCGGGTTACCCCAGCCAGGCTCCTTATCCCGCCATCATCAACATGCATGCCAGGTGTTCTAACATGGATCAGCACATGGTGTATTCCGACATGAATGCTGTGGCCGATACTGCTCAATTCATTGTGGCCTATCCTCTTGGTCTTACCGATCCCAACGACCCCTTTGCTTGTTTAGACTGGAACGACAATGGCCGACACACCTGGAATGATGTAGCCTTTGTCTCTGCCCTTGTTTCCCGCATCGCATCCAATCAGCAGGCAGATACAAACAGGGTATATGCCTGTGGCTTCTCAAGGGGAGGCTTCATGAGCTTTACGCTTGCCTGCGAGCTGCCGCAAAAAATAAAAGGCATCGCCACCGTGGGAGGAGGCTTTTCCATTCAGCCCCTCATCAACAGCCAGGCTTATTCCTGTGTAGGCAGCGGTTCAATGCCTGTATTGATCATTCATGGTACCTCCGACCAGGATGTAAACTACCAGGGCTACCCCAACCAGCATGCGCCTGTAGATTCTGCCCTTGCCTTTTGGTCAAACACCAATAATTGCATGCAGGGAAACAGCCAAAGTACCCTGCCCGATCTTGACGCAAATGATGGATGTACGGTTACCCGCATTGCATACAACAATTGCCGGCTGATGCACCTCAGGGTAAATGGCGGCGGCCATAGCTGGCCGGGCAGTCAGGGTGGATTGCTCGTAGAGATTCCTCCCAAAAACCGCGACATCCATGCAAGCGCAGAAATATGGAAGTTTTTCAGACAACAATCCCTGCTCACGGGCCATGAAAAGGCGATAGAGAAAGCAGCCTTGCAGGTGTATCCCAATCCGTTTACCAACCGCATCCAATTGTCGCCTCCCTACACACATGCGATCGCTACGCTCAGCAACATCTTCGGACAGGTGCAATGGCAGGGACGGAATATCGGTGCACAGGATTTCGCTTACCTGCAGACAGGCATGTATGTTTTGCAGATACAACAAGGCAGAGAGATTCTTACACTGAAAGTTTGTAAGGAGTAAGTAAGCTGCTCATTACAGTGCAATAGGAAAGACGCGAATCAACCAAAGTGTTTTCTTTTTGAATTCATCAGAGGCAGGTCTTTTCATAAACTAAATAGCTAGGTGAGATTCATCGGCTGATCCCCCCTCCCCTTGTAAGCCTCCCCTTAATTCCGTTCCTTTACTGTGCATGAAAAACAAGATTTTTTTGCTCGATGGGTTTGCCCTGGTCTTCCGTGCCCATTTTGCCTTTATCAAAAACCCCCGCATCAATAGCAAAGGTTTAAACACCTCCTCCATCTTTGGCTTTACCACCACCTTGCTCGATGTAATTAAAAACCAAAAACCTACCCATCTCGCCGTTGTCTTCGATACAGAAGACCCTACCCACCGTCATGAAGAATTTGAGGCATACAAAGCCAACCGCGAAGAAGCACCCGAAGACCTCAGCATCGCCATCCCCTATATCTTCAGACTCCTCGATGCCCTCAATATCAAATACTATACCCTCAGCGGATTTGAAGCCGACGACATCATTGGTACCATCGCTTCGCAAAGCGCCGCACAGCCCAATACCGAAGTATTTATGATGACCACCGACAAAGATTTCGGACAACTGGTGAGCGACAATGTGCACATCTATAAACCCGGCAGAGGCGCAAGTCCGGCAGAGGTGCTTGGTATTAAAGAAGTTTGCGAACGCTACGGCATTTCACATCCCCGGCAGGTCATTGATATTCTCGGACTCATGGGCGATGCCGTAGACAATATCCCTGGCATCTATGGCGTGGGAGAAAAAACAGCTACTCAACTTATCCGCGAGTTTGGCAGCGTAGAAGGACTCCTGGAAAACACCGCCTCTCTCAAAGGTAAATTGCGCGAAAAAGTAGAAGCAGGAAAAGAAGCAGCCATCCAATCCAAACGACTGGCTACCATTGTTTGCGATGCACCCATCAGCTGGACATTGCAGGAACTGGAACTCAAGCCGGTGAACAAAGAAGCAGTCGCCGAACTTTTTGCCGAACTGGAATTCCGCAACCTCACCCAGCGCATCTTCTCCGAACCCTTGCAACAGGGCCTCTTCGATACCCATGAGCCAAGTGCAGATCCGGAACCAACAGAAAATACACACCTGCAAAACATCCATACGGTACCACACCAATACCATGTGGCAAAAACAGATCAGGAACTGGAAACCCTCATGGGCATCCTCAACAATACTAATGCATTCAGCATCGATACCGAAACCACTTCCCTGGAATCCATGGACGCAGAACTGGTGGGTATTTCTTTTGCAGTGCAGGCACACGAAGCCTGGTATGTGCCTTTTCCTGAGGCCAGGGAAGAAACCATGCGAAAGCTGAACCTGCTCAAACCGGTTTTGGAAAATGAAAAAATTTTAAAAATCGGACAGAACCTTAAGTATGATGCAGGCGTGCTGCTCAATTATGGCATCATGCTCTCCGGTACCTGGTTCGATACCATGCTTGCTCACTATGTAATAGAACCCGAACAACGACATAACCTCGACGCCCTCTCCGCTGTATACCTGGGATACCACCCGGTGGCCATTGATGAACTGATTGGCGCCAAAGGAAAAGCACAAAAAAGCATGCGTGATGTGCCTCTCCAGAAAATTGCCGAATACGCAGCTGAAGATGCTGATGTAACCTTGCAATTGTATCAACACTTATCACCGGAACTGGAAAAAAGCGCATCACTCGGAAAGGTTTTTTCTCAGATAGAAATGCCCCTGGTGCCAGTTCTTTTGCGTATGGAACGACGCGGCATCAGGCTCGATACAGAAACACTCCGCGAATTTTCAGGTTTACTCGACAGCGATGTAAAAATCAAAGAAAAAGAGATTTTCGAATCAGCCGGACAAGCATTCAACATCTCCTCTCCCCGTCAGTTGGGAGAGATCTTGTTTGAAAAACTGCAACTCGATCCCAAAGCAAAAAAAACCAAAACCGGTCAGTATGCCACCGGCGAGGAAGTACTGGCAAGGCTTGCTGGCAAACATCCCCTCATCAACCTGATCCTCGATTACCGCGAACTTATCAAACTTAAAAACACCTATGTTGATACCCTTCCGGCATTGGTAAGAAAAAGCAGCGGACATATTCACACCTCTTTCAACCAGGCAGTAGCGGCCACAGGCAGGCTGAGTTCCAACAATCCCAATTTGCAGAACATTCCCATCCGCACCAAACTTGGTAAAGAAATCCGCAAAGCCTTTGTCCCCGGTGGAGCAGACAGGCTAATTGTTTCGGCTGACTACTCACAGGTAGAGCTGCGCATCATTGCTTCACTAAGCAATGAAACCCACATGAAAGAAGCCTTTCAAAAAGGATTGGACATCCATACTGCCACAGCATCCAAAGTGTTTGGTGTTTCGCTTGATGCTGTTGACGCCGACATGAGAAGAAAAGCCAAGGTGGTGAATTTCGGAATCATCTATGGCATATCTGCATTTGGGTTGTCGGAACGACTGAGCATTCCGCGTCAGGAAGCCAAAGAAATCATCGGAAATTATTTCCGTGAGTTTCCCGGACTGCAGGAATACATGGATAACAACATCGCCTTTGCACGCAAGCATGGGTATGTAGAAACCGTTTTCGGACGAAGAAGATACCTGCGCGACATCAACAGCGCCAATGCCATGACCCGCGGTTTTGCAGAGCGCAATGCCATCAATGCGCCCATCCAGGGAAGCGCTGCCGACATGATAAAGCTGGCCATGATCCGGATTGATGCGCGTATGGAAAAAGAAAAATTTCGTTCGGGCATGGTGCTGCAAGTGCATGACGAACTTGTGTTTGATGCCTACCTCGAAGAAGTGGAACCGCTCATGGCACTGGTGAAGGAAGAGATGTGCGGGGCCATGCCTCTTCAAGTGCCGGTAGAAGTGGATATTCGCTCAGGTAGAAACTGGCTGGAAGCCCACTAAGAATAAAAACAACAAACAAAGGTAATCATGCTTACCGGTGACAAGGGCGTGCCCCTTCGGGTCGCGCTTTCCGCTCAAACTTTTTTGCAAGGCAAAAAAGTAACCGCTGCAATCGCTCACGCAGGAACCATCCGGGTGTGAGCGTGAGAGCGACATTCAAAAAATGAAGATGCATGAAAGATGAATGATAGAAGCACTTGGGGTGAAACAACCAGCTCTGCATATCCGGGGAACCTGCAGGAAATGAATTACAGGTTACTTAAAAAGTCTTTCTCAGTATAGTTTATAAATACGCTGTTTTTTTTATTTCCCACTCCATTTTTTCAGTTTTCACTTAACATAAAACTCCTGTAAGTTTTTGGCATTGAAAGGATCTTCCACCTCCTGAAAATGGTAAGAATGATTCATGTATTACATCCATTTTGATTATTTCAACGATAAGGAGCGTAGTTCGGAAACTTGGATCAGGAGGGGAAGAATGAAGCAGGTTTTGTTTCGAACATTCGATTGCTAAAAGTGCGGATGTAAGGATGGTCAGCGGCAGGTAAGAACACCGTGGCCTTGGGTAGGCAAACTTAAAAACACCCTTAATTTATCCCTTTTATTGGATTTATTAATACTAATTTTTCCATTGTAATGGATTTATTCATGGTTTTGTTAACGGAAACCGCACTAAGTAACTACTATTGGCATGCAGCTTTTTCATGTAACAGCTTCGTAAAAATGAATATCTACCCATCGATTAAAATAGCAACCGTGCCGGCATCTTATTTAACAGAATGATGTCTGCAGCCGAATTTGTTTCGGTCATTGGATTGCTTAGGGAAGTAACCATCTTTCTTGCGGGAGAGCGCTGAAAAGTGGAGCAACTTGCATCTTGAAACCTTTTATTTTCATTGAACTACATGCGCTCATCCCTAAATTTTACCGTTACATCCCATGGCACCAAAACTTAGGATAAACACCATGTAATTTTAAAAAATATTAATAGCAAAAAACTGCAAATGAAAAAAACCACTACAAACAAAAAACAAAACAGGTTTATTGCCTCGGCATTGCTAATGACAACATTGATGTTTGTCATTTCCGGAAAATCTTTCGGACAAACCAAAACATTCATTGGTGTCTTTGATTGGTACCAGGGAAGTAGCTGGTCTCCCTTTGGAGTTCCAACGGCTGCAAATGATGTAATTATTAACAGCACAAACATACCAATTCTCAATAATGGTGCTGCCATTGCACAGTGTAACAACCTGACCATAAATACTGGAGGAACCATGGAATGTCGTTCAAGTATTCAGGTAAGTGGAAACCTAACAATAAACGGCACATTGAAATTTAACAACACCGGGTCACTAAAACTGATAGGAACCGCATCGGGTACAGGCAATGTGGAGATGCTGCAAAATGCAAACAATATGGGGTCAAACTTATACCATTATTGGTCATCACCATTTACGAACACGAACATGAACACGGCTGTTCCCGGCTCCCTGTATTACACATGGAATGGTTCGTCCTGGTCTTCAGCAGGAGGCACCATGGCCACCGCGCGCGGATATGCCATCTACAACTCTTCATCCTTTTCACAAACCACCACGGTTTCCAATACCAGGTTCACCGGAACTGTATCAACACCCACTACCGGAGGTGCAGGCGGATTTACCCTTGTTGGCAATCCTTATCCTTGTACTATTGATGCTTCATCTGTGATTTCCGGAAACGTTATTACAACAACCGGATCATTGTATTTTTGGTCAGACGATGGTTCTGCCGGAAATGGATATGCAACTGGCGATTATGCAGTAAGAAATAATCTGGGGGGGTTACCAGCAAATGGTTTAACTCCAAGTAACAAAATAAGCAAGTGTCAGGGATTTTTTGTTCAGAATACCGGCACACCCGGTGTCGTGGCATTTGATCCCCCAATGCAATTGACTTACGTTGTGCCACATCCTGTATTTTTTTCCAACAACAACGAGTTGGTTTGGTTAAAAGGAGTCATGGGAACTGCCAAAACACAAACCTTGTTTGGTTTCTCTTCCGGCGCAACAGATGCAGTGGATTGGGGATATGATGCAGAGAAATTTTTTGGTCCAAGTGCCATTGGTATTTATACCATGATGGGCAATACTGCTTATACCATCAATGCCATGGCACCTTCTACAGGATACAAAGAAATAGACCTCGGCGTGTATGCTCCCAATGGCCAAACCCTCCAAATTTCCTTAGACAGCACAGAAAACTTTGATGCTGCAAATACCATATATTTATATGATGGTTTAACCGGTACTTATACTGATATCAGAAACGGAAGCTACGCTTACACAGGCACAGGAGTGCAGGAGAACAACCGGTTTAAAGTTATCATTAATCCTGTAATTACTGGTCTTGCCCAAACCAGCACAACACTTTTGCAAGCAGAGGTATATCCAAACCCATCGAGCAACGGAATATTCACCCTGATTACCAATGAAGAATGCTTTGTAAGCGTAACTGATGTGTTAGGAAAAGAAGTTCTCAAGCAGCGCCTTACCAATCAAAACAACCAGCTGAACCTACAAGCCTTTGACAAAGGTGTGTATCATGTAAATATCACTCGTTCCGGACAAAGCCAAATCATCCGCATCATCAAAAGCAATTAACTTTCAGCGCTAAAAACATTCTACATACATTCTAATCTACAGAAAATGAAAAGGCCACCATTACCCTGGTGGCTTTTTTAATGATGCATCATGCAAAAAAAAATCCTTAAAAATGATCCATCCAAAATTCAGCTCAAGTTTTAATTGCTCTATAAAAATCCATAATAATTAAGGAGATAATATAACTCTGTGTTCATCACTTAAGGAACCTTAAAGCCTGTTTTGAAAATCCCCCTTATGATTCCGAAAAGGGTGGTTGTGCTTTAATTTTTCTAATTTTATTTTTCCCCGGGAAATTACATGAATATCCATATCATCCAAATGAAATCGCGGAATGTTTATCTGTACGGATTGCTGTTTTTCCTGCTGTTGCCATTCATGTCCCATGCCCGGGTAAATGGTACTTTCAAAAAAATTGGGGACATCAGGTGGAAGCCTGTCATAAAAGGTTCGCGGCTTGTATCCGTATCCGAAACAATTCCCTATACAAAAACATCTGCAGAGGAAGTGCTTACCCATATTCCATGGAAACAAAGAAAACTTTATCAAAAAGAAACCAAGCTTGTTTCCACAATTGTTTCCACCCATTTTAAAGAACCTGAGAGAAAAAAGCTTCACGCGTTAAAGAAGCACATCAAACCATCCCAAAAAATAGCAGCGCCTCCTTTTTTGTACAAAGACAATTCCTTGTTTGATATCTCGTACCTCGATAAATCTCATGGTTTTTTGTCCGATGCAATTACTGCTGTAGTAGAAGATAAAAACCACATCATTTGGATTGCAACAGAAGATATCGGATTGGTAAAATTTGATGGAAACTATTTTTATGTGTACGATCAACAAAGTGGACTCCCCTCAAACAGCATCAACCATCTACTTTTTCATTCCTCTCTGGGTTTAATGATTGCCTCTGACATGGGGTTTTACTGGCTCAGCAAAGACTCACTCAACATTCCGCATGTTGATGGAGAAAAAAATGAAACCATTGACGCCTTCAGGCTGAGCGTAGATGAAAAAAAGAATGTTTGGATATGTACCAGAAACAGGGGTGCCTATAAAATTATGTTAAACCAAAAGTCCATCCAAAACTATGGTAAACATTGTGGCCTGCCGAGTAACCTGATCAACGATGCTCTTCAGGACGGGAAAAACCGCTATTGGTTTGCCTCTTTGGGATTAATACAAATTAAAAATAGTACAATCACCCACTTACACACAGAAAATATTAAATACAACCATGACCAAGCCTTAAAAATTGCAGCGCAAAAGGATACGCTTTGGGTAGGAACTTTTGACAATGGTTTAATAAAAATTACTCCTCAAAAAGCATATCAATACTCCATTTATGAACACTTTGGTGGAAGGATTTTCGATTTTTCAATTGGTAAAAACACCCTTTTTATGGCCATTTATGGGGGAGGGATTGCCTCTGTTTACAAGGGTGGATGTAGGGTATATGATGGTAACAACGGACTTGATTTTCAGGCGATCCAGCTTTGTGCTGATAGTTATGAAAATATTTGGGTGGCTTGCCCGCAAGGCGGTATTTTCAGGATTAACAATGCGCAGCTTGAGTACGACACTAGCATGCCCGGTGAAATAAGAAATGCCATTACCATAAAAGACGACTTACATAATAACAGGTGGTTTTTTTTGAATGGCCTGGGGATGGTTAAAGAAACGGCTCAAGGTTATTGCAGGGTGACCAACAAAGCCAAAAATCCCTATCCCTCAGTTTTTCATTTTTTTGACGGAGAATTTACCTCTGATGGAAGCCTGTGGCTCGGGGCATACAGCTACGGTATTGCCCAATACAAAAACAAACAATTTACCTTTTATAAGTACTCGGATAATCCTATTGATCAGATAATTTTAGATACTGAAATTGACAGGGAGGGGCGTGTTTGGTTTGCCACAATGAAAAGCGGATTGCTCTCCTTCAAAGGGAATATCCTGCATCGCTTGTCGGCTAAAAATGGTCTTACAGATGACCGGATCACATTTCTTTCAAAAACACCCAAAGGCTCTTTAATGGTTTTTAGCGGGGGTGGGATACAGCAGATTTCGAATGATACGATCTACAACCTATTTCTAAATGATACGCTTTTAAAAATAAATCCGGTATCTGTATGCAGAGGGAAAGAAGGGAAAATGCTTGTTTCTACAGATGCCGGTTTGCTTTTGATTGACAATTATTCCGTTTATGCGCTGGACAAAACAAACAAGATTCATGTAAAAAAAATATCTCATATAATGGAAGCAGAGCCCAATGTGTATTGGATGCTTTCTTCTGATGGAATTTTAAAAGTTCAGTTACATGAGGAAACTCTTTCAGAGATACTGGTTATAGGGCAATCTGATGCCTTTTTGCGCTCGAGAATAAATGGAAACGGATTCGCCGATAGAAACGGACAGCCTCATTGGTCAAGCGCAAAAGGGTTTTTAACCTGCAAATTCGATACAAAAATTACAAAGAAAGATAGTCCTCACATTGCCTTATCGGGCATAAGTATCAACGGGATTCCTTTTACGGGTAGCCATTATATTGAAATAAAACCTCAGGAGTCCCTGGAACTAGATTATCATATGAATTTGTGGGGGGATGAACATGCTTTACAACAAAAATATCTATTGATCAATCTTTCAAGGAATGACACAGCCATACATTCTATTGGAGAAAAAGGAGTAATACGCTTGCAGAATTTAATTCCCGATAAATATGGATTGCAACTGATGGCTGAGATAAACGGCGAGAAATATTTCTCAAAGCAAATGAGATTTACCGTCCTTCCTCATTGGTATAAAACCACTTGGTTCCTATGCCTTTGTATCCTGTTTATTGCTATGCTCGTTTTCGTGTATTTTAAGTACCGAACAAAACGCCTCATAACATCACAAATCCTGCTTGAAGAAACGATAAAAAACAGAACACTGGAATTAAAATCAAGTTTGGCCGAAAGAGATTTGCTATTAAAGGAAATACACCACAGGGTAAAAAATAACCTGCAAGTGATTTCAGGTTTACTCGAACTTCAAAAGGAAGAAGAAGCAAACGGGCAAATAAAGGAGGCTTTAAGCGAAAGCCAAAACAGGGTGATGAGCGTGGCATTAATTCACCACAACCTTTACCGACAAGAGCATCTGTCAAATTTGAGTTTTCACTCCCTTGTCCCGGAACTTGCTAAAAGTATTTCGGAAGTCTTTTCTTCCACCCACATCAATCTGGAGATAGTTATTGACGGGGATGATGTTGTACTTGATCTGGATACGATTGTTCCCCTGGGATTACTTGTAAACGAACTCATTACCAATGCCTACAAGTACGCAGTTATGCCGGCAAAAAAAGCCAGGGTAAAATTTCAAATCGCAGAGCCAACAAGTGGTCATTACACCTTAACTTACATGGATAACGGACCGGGAATTCCGGATGAATTTAATTTTGATACTGCCACCTCTCTGGGACTGCGTCTGATCAAGGATTTGATTGAACAATTGGGCGGAAATGCACAGTACCGCTTTCATGAAGGTGCTCAATTTCATTTTCATTTTAAAAGTTCGGATGCGAGGAGGGAAGACTAAGCGCACTTGCTCATCCCAATTTATATTACATTTATCCCACTTTTAAGACCCTTGCTTAACAACATTTTTCTTTGTAATGTAAATGAAATGAATGAATCCTGATGATATTTTTAAAAGTTTAGAACATCCCCCGGTCTTTTTTCACACTAGCCCGGAAAACCTTTTCTCTGCTTCCTCCTTCGTGATTCGGTATGTAATGACTCCCGGGCTTTTACTATCACTTAAAGATACTTTCAAGAACCTTCATAGGATTCAATACTCACCATTGAGACTTATAGAAGTTAATTTATAAAATAGATGATAGATTCAACAATTAAAATTGGAATTGTAGAAGATGAAATGGTCATTGCAAACACCATTGCACTCGAACTGAAAAGA
>JBEICQ010000030.1:0-20670 GCA_040383885.1 Flavobacteriales bacterium
GATGCCGCAAGGACATCACTGTACCTGTTCAAACTGCCACTGTTGAACAAACAGCCATCTATTCAGGCTTTCCGGAAACCATGGAGGCAGGTACCAAAACCTCATACACCACCGGCAATGTTTTCCTTGGCACAGGTTCATGGAGTTTTAATAATGCACTGATTGGTACATTGAGTACCGACAGAAAACTTGGCAGCAAATCGGCACGCCTCCAGAATACAGGTTCACTCACCATGAACTTTAACCTGAACAGCGGTGCATCTCAGGTAAGCCTGAGCCACGGTGTATTTGGCACTGATGCCTCAAGTACCTGGGAGTTGTGGGCATCTGTGAACAGCGGAAGTACCTGGACAAAAATAGGAAGCACCGTCACCACGAGTTCCACTACCCTTGCCACGGCTAACTTTAGTATGAGTATCAGCGGCACTGTGCGCTTTCAGATCCGCAAACTGGGTGGAGGCAGGTTGAACATCGATAATATCAGCATCAGCGATTATGTGGTTTCTACCTTCCCTGATAACGACAATTACCTCACCATGGGCAATCCCAGCGGAGCAATAACCAATGTAAATCAGCCAAACAATTACCTCCTGGTAAAAACGCAGTATGCCATGTCATACAACAATTCCCGTGGCTCCTGCAACTGGGTGAGCTGGCGCGTTGGCAGCACCGACCTGGGCAATGTACCTCGCTGCGATTGCTTTGCACAGGATACCCAGCTGCCCTCTACTTTTTACCGCGCATCTTCTACTTCCTACAGCGGAACCGGATTCGACCGTGGCCACCAATGTCCCTCTGCCGACCGGGATGCAAGCAGTACTGCCAATGCAGCCACCTTTTTAATGAGCAACATGCTGCCGCAGGCACCCAACCTGAATCAGATTACATGGGAAAATCTGGAAACCTATTGTCGTTCTCTGGTTTCGGCCGGCAATGAATTGTATGTGGTTTGCGGAGGCTATGGCCAGGGCGGCAGTGGCAGCAACGGGGGAACAACCAGCGTAATAGCCGGTGGAAGCATTACGGTTCCTGCAAGGTGCTGGAAAGTAATTGTGGTTTTGCCCAATGGCAGCAATGATGTATCCCGTGTGAGTACAAGCACACGCGTGATTGCCGTTGACATGCCCAATACCCAAACTGCGAACAGTCTTTCCTGGGGAAGCTACCGCACCACTGTTGATGCCATTGAAACAGCCACGGGTTATAATCTTTTGCCTAACCTACCGGCCTCGGTACAAAACGCGCTGGAAGCTGCTGTGGATAACGGACCTACCCAATAATAGGAATTGTTTTTTCTTTCCGAAAGCCTGCTATCTCCCTCCTGCAAGAGTCATTTCTCCTGAACAACAACAAAGAGAAGTGCTGCACAAAAGATTGTATCTTTGCGCGGTTGCGGTTTCGGCTTAACAGCCGGATGAAAAGGGAATCGTGTGAGAATCACGAACAGTGCCCGCTGCTGTAAATGGTACAAGGCCATGCCGGGTTTGGTCATCCACTGTGAAAAACGGGAAGGACCCAAGCCTCAAACCATCAGTCAGAAGACCTGCCTCAACACATAACATACTCCCTTCGGGAACAAAGGAAGAGGTGATTCGTGTGTCTGCCGGGCGGAGACCATTGTGTCATCTTTCATTGACCCGCACACATGAAAGGTTTCTGCCTCCATATCCTCTTTTTATTCTGTGCATCTCATGCATGTGCCGGCGATACCATTGCTCTTAAAACCATTGATATCTCTGCAGGTAGCACCACTCTGCCCTCTGGCAAACTACTGAAAGCAGGATTGCCTCTTGCCGCCAACATGGGCGATTGGATGTCTGCACAGGGCATCTGTCATGTGCGTGAATATGCACCCGGAGGAATATCCGTGGTATCCATGCGCGGAGGCAATGCACAACAGTCGGCTGTTTGCTGGAATGGCTTGCCCATCAACAGCCTGTTTGTGGGTTTGAGTGACCTCTCGCTTTTGCCATCGGGTTTTTTCGGTGGCACTACCCTTAATCCCCGTATGGACGCATCCACCCCCGGAAGCCTCGCCGGTACACTTGACTTGCGTGAAGATACCCTCCCAAAAAATGAAGCAGCAGCCGGCATTACATACGGAAATTTCGGAAGGATACACACACATGCACAGGTCTCTTCCTCAACCGGAGCCTGGCATACGCAGGCAGGTGTGTTTGTCCTCAATGATGTGAATCGTTTTTTGTATCGTCCGAATGAGAATGCTTCTTCACAAACCATGCGACATGCAGAGGTACATGCCAAACAGGCTTTTTATGGAGGCTCGTTTAAAAACAAATTTTGGTTTAGGGGATGGCATACCCAATCCCAAAGAAACATTCCCGCTACCCTTGCACAAAACACCTCCGCTGCTTTTCAGCAGGATGAGAGTCATCGTTTTGCTGCCGGCTATGGATTTGTAACAGGTGACTGGAATCATCAGTTAACCATTGGAAGCTTTGTAGATCACATCCGTTACCAGGATCCTTTTATCAATCTGTTTTCACCGGCTTCCTCCTGGCAGGGAAGTGTGCTCTGGCAAAGCAGAAACAAAGAAGGATTGTCTTTTTCTGTGCTCTCACAATATGCGCGTGCTGTAAACGCCGGCTACGGATTGAAACATATCGAATGGTGGAGAACTTATCCGGGGCTTACTTTCAAACATTTTCTGATTCCCCGTTATCTCCTTATCAAAATGGCTGCCTACGGCGATATCACCCACCGTTTTACACCCGCTTGGAATGCCTCATCGGCGCTCTATCTTTTTTTGATAAGTAATGTAAGGATGTTTGTTTCGGCTTCCCGCAGCAACCGCTTCCCTACCCTCAACGACCTGTACTGGATGCCCGGAGGAAATCCCTTACTCAAACCCGAAAAGGGAATGGAGTATGAAGCAGGTGGGCAATTTACCCTCAGGCAAAAAAAACATCTGTTGCATTCACAACTATCCGTTTTCTATCGCGACATCAATAACCAGATTGTCTGGATTCCACAGAACAATTTCTGGCAGGCACAAAATTTTTCTGAGACCCGTACTTTCGGTCATCAGTTTCTACTTTCCTGGGCGTATTCCTACCGCAGGGAACATGCATTTCAAGTGGTATTACAGGGCATTTACCAGCGTAGTGAAAATGCAGAAAACAAAGGCATTCAGCAAGTCTATGTTCCTTCTCTGCAGTATATGATGCAAGTACAATGGAGCCTACCCATATTGCAAACAGGCCTGCAGTTTAATCACACTGCACTTCGGTATACCCTTGCCGATGGTTCAGCGTTTTTACCCCCATTCTATACCTGTGATGCATGGTTGGAAAGCAAAAGCATCAAAGTGCTTCACCATGTATTTGTCCGCTTTGGATGCACCGGAAGAAACCTTGGCAATACGGTGTATCAATGGGTTTACCAAAGACCTATGCCCTTGAGAAATTTTTTAGTCTCCTGTAAAATCAACTTCACTTATCCATAAATCAACACATGAAATTTCTCCGCTTTACTTTTCTGATGATGATGCCCTACTGCCTGTTGCAGGCACAAGGCACTGCAAACTTTCAAGACAATGCATTGCCCGCTGATTCCTTTTGGGTAGCCTCAGACACCTCCTTTGGCTCAGGAGGTTTTCAATCTTCCGGTTTGTTTTTTGCAAGCACATGGAATGACGCTTTTGGCGGCTACTGGGAAAAAGGTTTTGCGCTGAGTAGCAAAAGCGACAGTGTGACGAGTGGATTTACAAACCAATTCAGCAGCCGTCCGGGCAGCGGATTTCTGTCAGACAAATATGCTGTATCGTATGGCCGCTCGGTCATTCGCAGAACCTCCGGGCAAGCCTTTCGTCCATTGTCTATGCGCATTACCAATAGCACTTATGCAGCCAATAGCATGCGCGACGGTGATGCATTTTCTAAAAAGTTCGGCGGAAACAGCGGAAATGATCCCGACTATTTCCGGGTGATTTTTCGTGCGTATGCACAAGGTATTCCCCTGCCTGACTCCCTGGTTTTTTACCTGGCAGATTATCGCTTTGCCGACAATACCCAGGATTATATTGTAAGTACCTGGCTAAGCCTGGACCTCACATCCCTGGGCAGTTCTGTAGACAGCCTTGTGAGCCGTTTGGAATCTACAGACAATGGCACCTTTGGCATGAACACGCCCGCCTATTTCGCCATTGATGATGTATTGTGGCAGGAGGCAGCCTCATCAGTAAAAGAGGTCCCGGCAAGATCCACAGGGGTGTATCCCAATCCTTGCAAGGACATGCTTCAAATCACTTCAATTGCAAATCCTGTTTCATATCTAATTACCGATATAAGCGGTCGCGAGTATGTCAGAGGTTTTTTTCAGCCCTTGCAAAATCCCACCGTGTATACAGGCCGGCTGGCTTCCGGGAATTATTTTCTGCAGGTCAGAGATGCATCCGGACAAGTGATTTCTATGCAGTTTACAAAGCAATAAGATGAGCAGGTTGCTGTATTGGTATTCTTGCTTACTATGTATTCTTTTGCATACAGCATGCAAAAAAGACATGCCATTGATGCCTGCTCCGGTGATTTCGTCGCGTCTGCCTGCAGTTGCCTATCTGGCCAATGAAGGCAATTATGGGTATGGCAATGCCGATTTCTCCCGCCTGGGTATTCGTTCGGGCACATTGGTAAATGGCGTTTTCCGTGAAAAAAACAATGCTTCCGCAGGAGATGTCATGCAGTCTGTTGGAATTGCGGGAAGACATCTTTTTCTGCTCATGAACAACTCTTCGTGCATCCATGTGCTCGATACAGGAACTTATCAACTGGTTAAAACAGTGCGCGGATTGCATTCGCCCCGTTATTTCTGCAAGATCAGCGATGCCTATGCACTGGTTAGTGATATGTACTCACACAAGCTTTATCTTTTTTCTCTGAACAATCTCTCTGTTACCGATAGTTTTCCGGTAAGCGGCTGGTGCGAAAAAATGCTGCTCCATAAAGGCAGGGTGTATATATGCAATGCCGATGGAGGCAAGCTGTATGTTTTTGATCCGGTGAATCTGCAACTCAGTGATTCTATCACTACTTATAAAGGTTGCAGCTCTCTACAGGTAGATGCCACAGGTGATTTATGGGTTTTGTGCTCCGGCTCTTATCTTCCGGGATTCGCTTCTCGTTTGTTTCGCCTGGGTGTGCAGCCACTGAAGATCCTTTCAGAGAAAATACTCGGCAGTGCCTACCAGGCAAAAGATTTAGAAATTTCGGCAGGACGAGATAGTTTGTGGTGGTTGTATGGCGGTGTGCAGGGAATGAGTATTGCCCAACAACAAGTCTTTTCTTTTGCTGCCACAGGAACCCTTAATGCATATGGTTTAACATGCCATCCCGTAAACGGACATTTATGGGTGAGCGATGCCATGAATTACCAGCAGGCCGGTCGCCTCCGAGAGTATTCCCGGAGCGGTGCCGTACTTGCTGAGTATGTTACAGGAATCATACCTTCGCAACTTACCATTGTGCCATGAGGGTTATCAGAGAATTGATGTTTGAAGACATCCGCGTTTCGGTATTTCACATGAACGGGAAATACCTGCTCAAGTTTGAACAGCATCAGCTGGAACAAACTTATAAGCTGAGTGAGCTGAATTACCTGATCAGGGATGCGGATGAAGCGGCAAGTGCTGCTGAAAAAATTCTTCCTGCTGCCAGGGCGATATTTATCTCCATGCAAGAAGGTGCAAGTAGTGCCTTTGATGATTTTGCTCTATAACACCTCGCGGAATCATTCTCCACGGAGGGCATCTACAGTGCTCATCTTGATTGCCCGCGAAGCCGGAATCAATCCGGCAAACAACCCTCCTACAATCAGAATGGCAAGAGCACTAAGCATGACTCCTGCATCCACTGAGGGATTTACAAACATGTCTGTACCTTCCTCACCCAGTTGATTGGATACTGTTTCGAGAAGCCAAACACCGGCCAGCAATCCGGCGTATCCGGCCAGTGTGGTAAGAAATACTGATTCTGTGAGGATTTGCAGTAAAATACGCAGCGGGGAGGCTCCAATGGCTCTGCGGATACCGATTTCTCTGGTGCGTTCGCGTACCACAATCAACATGATGTTGCTAACGCCAATGATGCCGGCCATGAGGGTTCCTGTTCCTACAATCCAAACCAGCACCCTGATTCCGGTGAACAATCCATTCATCTTGTCCCATTCTTCCTGTGCATTCCAGTGACCAATGGCCGATTTGTCGTCGGGAGAAATAGCATGTCGCTGCGCCAATACACGAATCACTTTTTTTTCTGTTTCCGAGCAGGGCACATCGCTCCTTGACTTGATACTGAACCAGCCAATTTTTTTTCCAATGTTAAACACCTGCTGAAAAGTAGAGAAAGGCAGAAAGATGTTGTTTGCCGTCTCCCGGTCTTTGTCGGACATGATGATGCCCACCACTGCAAAATCAATCCCGCTGATGCGTATGGTTTTTCCGAGAGCATCCGGCTCTTTCCCAAAGAGTGCTTCATACACCTTGCGTCCAATCACAGCCACTTTTCGCCTTTGGGAAATATCAATGGGATTGATGAATCGTCCCTTGAGGTTTTTGATGGGCTGTACCTTGGTGAGTTCCGGGAAATCTCCCATGATACCAAAATTGCCTGAGCGCACGCCACGGGTAACAGCGCTGTTGTTTCCGTATTCACCTTTTTGGTTGCGGGCAGAGATTACTTCACATTCGGGTACCTGTTTGCGCAGGGCTTCGATATCCCCATTTTCAAAATCAAAATCACGACCTGCTTTAAATCCTTTGTAAGGAATAGATGTGCTTTGCGACCAGATGAAAAATCGGTTGGTAGCAAATCCGTCGAATCCTTTGGCTGCTCCGTTTCTGAGACCATTGCCTGCTCCAAGCATCACCACCAGCATAAAGATACCCCAGAACACACCAAAGGCAGTTAAAAAAGTGCGCAGCTTATTTCGGGTAAGCGTGCTGAATAATTCCTGCCAGTTGTCGTAATCAAACATCAGTCCTCTTTTAATGCTTCAATGGGTTTGATGGAAGCTGCCCTGCGTGCAGGAAAAAACCCTGCCAGGGTGCCTGCAGTAATAATCAGTAACAAAGCATACAATGCCAGCCTGATATCTACATCCGGATTTTTGAAAAAATCATTTTCCGGCAGATAATTTTTTGCACTCTCCAACACAAGAATACCCAATACCAAACCGATGTATCCGGCAAAGGAAGTGAGTAATATACTTTCTTTCAGTATCATCATGATTACAGACATGGGAGAGGCACCAATAGATTTGCGGATGCCTATTTCCCTGGTTCTTTCTTTTACGGTAATCATCATGATATTGCTCACCCCCATGATGCCTGCAATAATGGTACCTATGCCAATGATCCAGATAAAAATCCGAATAGCCATAATCACATTCATGATGCTCTTGTAGTTGTCGAGGTTGTTGTTGATCCAGAGCGCCCTTTCGTCATCGGATTTAAATTCATGCCTGAGTGCAAGCTGATTTCTTACTTGTGACTCCAGGATTTTTGATTCATCGGCATCTGCATTTTTTGTAGAGATCACCAGTTCATCAACCTTGTCGTTTCCCATGAAAACAACCTGAGCGGTTTTGGCAGGGATATAAATCCTTTTGTTGTCCCATGGTCCGCCATTGTCTTTAAACACACCTGCTATACAAAAAGCCAAACCGTTTACATAGATAAACTGACCAAGAGGATCTTTGCTGCCGAATATTTGTTCTTTCACAGGAACCCCGATAATGGCTACTTTTCGTGCTTGTTGCATGTCTATTCTATTGACAAACCTGCCTTGAAGAACAGTGATGTTTTCACCAAACTGCATGTCGGGTGCGCAGGCTTTGATATCGAAATTCGGATAGTTCTTGTTCCTGTATGTGATACCCGTAGTTTTACGCACATCAATCCTGGTGGTGATAAATGAAATTTCCGGATTGTTGCGTCTGATGTAATCGTAATCGGGATTACGAAGAACTACCTCGCGTGATGTTTTATATCCTTTGTGTGCCACGGAAGTGAGTCCGCCGGATACCCACATCGAGTTGATGGCATCTCCCTCAAACATGGAGGTTACACCGTTCTCAAGTCCTTTGCCGGATCCCAGCAGAATGATAAGCATAAAAATACCCCATGCCACGCTAAAGCCTGTGAGAAAAGTTCTCAGCTTGTTACGGGACATGCTTGCCGCAATTTCCTGCCATTTGTCTATGTCAAACATCTATGAGGATGAGAAGGGAAAGATGATTTACAAAGTAACTTTAAATATTTACAGGAACCCTTCGTTTGCTTTTTTTTACAAGCCATCATTTGAAAGCATCCCGCTGCATGAGGTGCCTGATAAAGTTAGTAAATTGCGCATCATGAATCCCATCGCATACATCACCGGAGCTTCTTCCGGCATAGGTCTTGAAACCGCCAGGGTACTGGCCAAACAAGGATATCATCTCATCCTGAATGCACGACGACAACACAAACTTGAAGAGGTGAAAAAAGAACTCGAAGCCAATGGAACCAAAGTGCATTGTGCTGTTTTTGATGTGAGGGATTATGAGTCATGCAAAGCTTCTTTTGAGCAACTCCCACCGGATTTCAAAGAGGTAGATGTGCTGGTAAACAATGCCGGCCTGGCCATGGGCATGGCGCCCATTCAGGATGGTGATATCAGCCACTGGGAAACCATGATTGACACAAATATCAAAGGCCTTTTATACATGACCCGTACCATTGGCAAGGCCATGACACTGAGAAGGAAAGGACACATCATAAACATTGCTTCTGTGGCAGGCAAAGAACCCTATCCCAACGGGAATGTGTATTGTGCCACCAAGTTTGCGGTAGATGCTCTTTCCCGCTGCATGCGCATCGACATGCTTCCGTTTGGTATCAGGGTAACCAACATTGCGCCCGGCATGGCAGAAACAGAATTCTCGCTGGTGCGTTACCAGGGAGATGCAGAAAAAGCAGCAGGCGTGTACCAGGGAATGACTCCGCTCACCGGAAAAGACATCGCAGAAATCATTGGCTTTGCGGTTTCCCGACCGGCACATGTAAACATCAGCGACATCGTAATCACCCCTGCTGCACAGGCAGGTGCCAGAGACCTTATCCGTAATGCCTGACAAGACGCTTTTCTTCATTTTCTTTTTGTTGATGGTAAAGGCCTCCTGGTCTCAGAGCCCGGATGCAGCAGCCTGCCGAAAAGCAGAGAACGAAGTGCTGCAGGCACTTAACCACATCCGTATGCATCCTGATGTGATACTCAACAAAGATTTACCTCATTGGCTGGATTCGGGTGAGCAAAAGAAAACCCCCTATGTGGTTTCGCTCATGGCTGATTTGCGAAAAAGCAAACCCTCTGTCATCCTTTTGCGAAGTGCCAAACTGGATAGTCTCGCCATGGAGCATGCCCGGGACATGGGCAACAACGGTAAAGTCGGGCACACCGGCAGCAGAGGTAAAACCTTTGAAAAACGCTCAAAAAATTTTATTCAATCAGGAAATGAGCTGGCAGAATCGCTTCAGTACGGTTATGAAAAAGGCAGGGATATTGTGATGGATCTGCTCATTGATGAAGGCGTGAGCGGAACAGGCCACCGCAAGCAAATACTTGATGGAAATTACAGGTATGTGGGCATTGCCGTGCATCCCCACAAAAGCCAATACCAGATCAACACGGTGATTATTAACAGCACGCTGGAGCCTTAATGCACCGGCCAGTAGACGCGTGTGAGGTAATCGGCCGGACTTTTTACTTCTGCCGGATCATTCACATATTCCTCATAAGGATCGCCTGCCGGTGTAAGTTTTTTTTGCTGCATCACCTTTACCAGCGTGTCGTATGCTGCCTCGGTTTTATTGTAAGGACCTTTAAAGGTGGCCACCAGGGCCTTTCGTTCCCCAAAAGCACCGCATTGCATATTTCCGGAACAAGTTCCTTTGCAGGCAGTTTGAGAAGACATCATAGCCACCACCCGTATGTCCTGGTCCCCGGGCTTGTATCCGGGATACATGGCCAAGGGTGGACCTGCCATCTGCAGTTTCTCGCTCTGTAACTTTTGTTGAAGCTCGCCATATAACCTGCCAAGCACAGGCCCAATCTCACTCATCTTTGCACGGGCCTCTATGCTGATGTAATGAAAGGGCTTCACCAGGGTTTCAGTTAATCCAATCACCTTGCCAGCCTCCACCATCGGATGCCTGATGGCTGCCTGTTCCAGAGCAAGCAGTCCTTTTTCGAAATCGGGACCAATCATGTCATCCATGAACAGGTTGAAATACCTGGAGGGGACCGCCCATAACCAATTGATATCCTCGCCCTTGCAATCAAGCGTCCAGGATACTTTGCTGGTTTGTCCGCCTTCGTTGCCAAGGATTTTAAAATGAACATAGGAAGTACCCATTTCCCCGAAATTCATGCGGGCGCTGATGCTGTCGTAAGGATTGCTTCCGATGATAACCATATTGCCTTCCCCCACATTGGGGTTGAGGCTCTCCCAGGAGTAACCGGCTCCTGCACCGGCCTGAGGTCCGGTGTAAGTAATTTTCATGGCCGTATCCATGCGACTCCAGGGCGACCACTCTTTCCACTGATGCAAGTCGTTTATCATAGAAAATACAGCCTGTGGTGAGGCTTTCATCTCGCGGGAACGGGTGACGCTTGCACCGGAGGGCAGAAAAAGGGAAACAAGGCTAAGCGCAATTACCAAAGCAAGGATACCTGCTCCGAACATTTTAAGTGCTTTCATGGTTTATAGGTTTGAATTGTCTGCAAAGATAAAGTACCAACAACCACAAGAGTGGTATATTTGTGTCATTAACAAATATGCTTGACAAAAACGGAATAGCCAAACGCATCGCGAGGGAACTCAGAGACGGGTACTATGTAAACCTGGGAATAGGTATTCCCACGCTCGTAGCCAATTACATCCCTGCGGGGATGCAGGTGGTTTTGCAAAGCGAAAACGGTTTGTTGGGAATGGGTCCTTTCCCCTTTGAAAAGGATGTAGATCCGGATCTGATTAATGCAGGCAAACAAACCATCACCACCTTGCCGGGCTCCTCATTTTTTGATTCCTCCACCAGTTTTGCCATGATTCGCGGAGAACATGTGCAGCTTACCGTGTTGGGTGCCATGGAGGTAAGCCAGGAGGGTGATATTGCCAACTGGAAGATTCCCGGAAAAATGGTGAAAGGCATGGGCGGTGCCATGGATCTGGTTGCCAGTGCCCGTAACATCATTGTTGCGATGCAGCATGTGAACAAAGCAGGGGAATCTAAACTGCTTAAAAAATGCACCTTGCCCCTCACCGGTGTAAAATGTGTAAAAAAAATCGTCACGGAATTAGCCGTAATAGATATAGTTCCTGAAGGCTTCCGTCTGCTCGAACGCGCACCGGGCATCAGCACCGAACAAATACGCAATGCCACCGAAGGTCACCTCATGGTGGAAGGAGAAATTCCTGAAATGAACATACAATAGTAAGCAAACATACCATCAGCCATGGATACACAAACTGCCGAACAGGCTTTTGAAGCAAAAATTGCCGCAGGTCACAAAATTGAACCTAAGGATTGGATGCCCGATACCTATCGCAAACAATTGATCCGCATGATTTCACAGCATGCGCATTCAGAAATTGTTGGCATGTTGCCCGAAGGAAACTGGATTACGCGCGCACCAAGCCTGAGAAGAAAAGCCATTCTTCTTGCCAAGGTACAGGATGAGGCAGGTCACGGCCTTTACCTCTACAGTGCCGCAGAAACCCTGGGCATGGACCGTCAGGAAATGCTGGAGCAACTGATTACCGGCAAAGCCAAATATTCGAGCATCTTTAATTATCCCTCACTCACCTGGGCGGATATAGGTGCTATTGGTTGGTTGGTAGACGGTGCAGCCATCATGAATCAAACCATGCTCGCCCGCGGTTCCTATGGACCTTACAGCCGGGCTATGGTCCGCATCTGCAAGGAAGAGAGTTTTCATAACCGCCAGGGATATGAACTGATACTGGCCATGGCCAAAGGAACCGAACAACAAAAGCAGATGGCGCAGGATGCCCTCAACCGCTGGTGGTGGCCTTCTATCATGATGTTTGGTCCCCCGGACGATAAATCTCCAAACAGTGTGGATCTGATGAAATGGAAAGTGAAACTGGAATCCAATGATGATTTGCGTCAGCGTTTTATTGACCGTACAGTACCTCAGGCAGAGTTTGCAGGGCTGGTTATTCCTGATAAAGATTTAAAATGGAATGCAGCGCGTGGACATTACGATTACGGAACCATTAACTGGGACGAATTCTTTGAAGTGATCAAAGGTAATGGACCTTGCAATACCGAGCGTTTGCATGTTCGCCAGAAAGCACATACCGATGGCGCCTGGGTGCGTGAAGCTGCTGCTGCTTATGCCAACAAACAAAAAGCCAGACAACAGGTAGCCTGATACCCTCCATCATCTAATATCCGTCCCTGCCTCTGAAGGCAGGGATTTTTTTTGGTATGAACACCCCCGGTTGTTTGTAATGACCTTCACTTTTTTGAGATAGTTCATAAACAAAACTCCTTTGCTGAACAAGACAGGTACAAGCAAAAGCAAGGCCATTGGCAAACTGAAAGAAGTCTTTTTGATTTACCAGCGCTGAAAAAAATACCCAATCAGGCTAAGTACAATACTGATGATGAGCATGGAGCTGAGGGGAATAAATACTTCTGTTTGGCTGCTTTGAAATCGGATATCGCCGGGCAGCTTTCCAAACCAGGAAAAAGGATTGATTCCTTTCCAGGACAGGAATGCCCAAACCAGAAAAAAGAAACCCAAAAGAAGTAAGTATTTATAGGAAATCATCTGAGCATGCGCAATGCCTTTTGAAGTGCTGTAAGCAGAACTTCTATTTCTTCTTCAGTATTGTAGATGCCCATTGATGCTCGCACTGTTCCTGCTAATCCAAATTGTTTCATGAGCGGCTGCGTGCAGTGGTGACCGGTTCTTACGGCAATGCCCTGCTGGTCGAGCAGGGTGCCTATATCGAAAGGATGTATTCCCTCTGCAACAAAAGAAACTACAGAAGCTCTTTTCCTGGCTTGACCGATGATGCGGATACCGGCTATTTTCTGCAATCCGTAAAGAAGTTTTTCGCAGAGTACATCTTCGTGATTCCGTATGTTTTCCATGCCTGTTTGCTCTAAAAAAACCAAGGCATGCCATAGACTCACCACTGCTTCTACATTGGGGGTGCCCGCCTCCATCATCAGGGGAAAATCGGCATAGCTTGTTTTCTCAAAACGCACTTCTTTAATCATCCCTCCGCCTCCCTTGCAGGCATGCAGCTGAGGAATGCGGGAGGGATGTACATAGAGTATTCCCAATCCCATGCCTGCATACAATTTGTGTACAGAGCAAACAAAAAAGTCGCAGTTGAGTTCCCGCAGGTTTACCTGCATGTGTGGAGCAGATTGAGCACCATCTACCAGCACAGGAATATTTTTTTTTCGGGCAATGGCAACAAGTTCTGCAGCCTCATTGATGGTTCCCATGGTATTGCTCACATGGGTAAAGGCCAGCATGCGCGTTTTTTCGTGCATCATTTTGCCGGCTTCTTCCATATCGAGTGTGCCGTCTTCCTTAACAGGAATCACCCTGATGTGGGCACCTTTTTCTTCTGCAATCATCTGCCAGGGCACGATGTTGCTATGGTGTTCCATGCCGGTAAGTAAAATTTCATCTCCGGGCATGAGGAGTGGCGCAAGAAATCCGCGTGCAATCAGGTTAATGCTTTCGGTGGTGCCGGAAGTAAAGGCAATTTCCCCTGTCTGTACCCCAAACCAGGACGCTGCCTTTTCACGAGACTTTTCGTACCAGGCAGAGGCCTCCTGAGACAAGGTATGCACACCGCGGTGCACATTGCTGTTGTGCAGCTGATAGTAATCGCGGATGCCATTGATAACAGCAAGCGGTTTTTGGGTGGTGCTTGCATTGTCGAGATACACAAGCGGCGCACCGTTTATTTTTCTCTCCAGAATCGGAAATTGCTTTCGCATCTCCTTTATTTGGTCGGGACTAAACATCCGGTGCTTATGCCAGGCGGTTTTCGAGGATGCCACGAAGCATCACCCTGTCGTTTTCCGAAGGAATTTTATCCGCCATGTCGTCGGCAAATGCCATGAGCAAGAGTCTGCGTGCCTGCACTTCGCCGATGCCGCGGGATTTGAGGTAAAACATGGCTGCTTCATCCAGTCTTCCGGTGCTGGTGCCGTGACTGCATTTTACATCGTCGGCAAAAATTTCCAGCTGAGGCTTGGTGTTGATGCTTGATTGAGGAGAAAGCAAAATGTTTTTGTTGGACTGGTAAGCATTGGTTTTTTGGGCGTCTTTGCGCACAAATATCTTTCCGTTAAAAACGGCCGTTGACTTTCCGTCGAGGATGCCTTTGTACAACTCATTGCTGTAGCAATCGCTCACCCTGTGGTCCACAAGTGTATGGTTGTCGGTGAGCATCTGATCACCCGTGAGATAAAGACCGTAGAGATGCGATTGGGCATTTTTTCCGGCCAGTTGGAACACGGTATTGTTGCGAACAAGTTTTCCGCTGAGTGTAATCAGGTAATCGTTCATGTTCGCATCTGTCTGCACATGTGCGCAGGTATGGTGCAGCAGGATGGCCTCGGGCGTTTCTTCCTGTATGCGCAGGTTGTGCACGGTGGCTCCGGGCATGAGGTTCCATTCATCTGTGCTGTGCACCAAATGTTTTGCTCCTCCCGTGCTGCAATAAATCTGTTTTACCGAAACTTCAGAGAGGCTGCCTATGCTTAGGCATTTGTGTAAGGATATGCCGCAGGGAGCACTTACATCGCTGATGTGCAAAAAAACAAGTGTTTGCCCAAGCTGTGTTTTGGGCGAAACTTGGAGTGAGAAATATTTTTGAAGGACAGCGTAGTGACGGGCAAGCAGGGGATCCTCCTCCGGTTTGGCGATGGTGCCGGGAGCGGATTCACCTTCTCCGCTATTCTCATCAGACTCCCGGTAAACGATTCCCGGAATGGCTTGTTCAGGATGAAGAATCAGTTCTCCGTTGACAAACACGAACAATAAATCATCCGGACTGATATGCCATTTTTCCAGAAGAGCCTGTAGGTTATGCTCACGGGGAGCAGTGGTATCGGGCTGTTGGGCAAAAGCATTGTCCCAGTAACGCGTAATGTCGCAGTACTTATATTCTTCGTGGTGTTTGTCGGGTAGTCCGTCCTTTTGAAAAAGAAGCCTGGCTCTTTCTCTCAGTTCCCGCAATGCGTCGGTTTTTGTGCTAGGTTCCATCAGCATGTTCAGGGAATGACAATTAAATATTTATGTGGCTGATGTTTCCCGGTTCAGATTTGATCCAGTCGTATCCTTTTTCTTCCAGTTCGAGGGCGAGTTCCTTAGGACCCGATTTCACGATGCGACCCTGATACAACACATGCACCACATCGGGCACTATGTAATCGAGCAATCGCTGGTAATGGGTCACCACGATAAATGCGTTGTGGGGAGAGCGTAATTGATTTACACCTGCAGAAACCACCCGAAGGGCGTCTATATCGAGTCCGCTGTCGGTTTCGTCGAGGATGGCAAGTTTGGGTTCGAGCATGGCCATCTGGAAAATTTCGTTGCGCTTTTTTTCGCCACCCGAAAATCCTTCGTTCACGCTGCGGTTGACCAGCCGGCCATCGAGCTCCATCATTTTTTGTTTTTCTTTTACCCGTGCCAGGAACTCTTTGGGTTCCATGGGTCCGAGTCCACGATAGGAACGGATTTCATTTACTGCCGTTTTCAGGAAATTGATGTTGCTTACACCGGGTATTTCCACCGGATACTGAAAAGCCAGAAACACACCTTCTCTGGCGCGGTCTTCCGGTTCCATGTCGAGGAGATTTTTTCCTTCAAAAAGAATTTCTCCTTCGGTTACTTCATATCCATCGCGTCCACTCAGCACTGAGGCCAGGGTGGATTTTCCGGAGCCGTTAGGGCCCATGATTGCATGCACTTCTCCGGCTTTTACTTCGAGGTTCAGCCCTTTTAAAATTTCTTTTCCTTCAACGGAAGCTTTTAGGTTTTTAATGCTCAGCATATTCTTTTTTATCCAACAGAACCTTCGAGGCTCAGGCTTAATAATTTTTGGGCTTCAACGGCAAACTCCATGGGCAGGTGATCAAACACATCCTTGCAGTATCCGTTTACGATAAGGCCAATGGCTTTTTCGTTGTCAATGCCTCTTTGTTTGCAATAAAAAATCTGGTCTTCTCCCACTTTGGAGGTGGTGGCTTCATGCTCCACAATGGCAGTGGGGTTTTGTATTTCAATGTAAGGGAAGGTATGCGCACCGCATTTATCGCCCATCAGCAGGCTGTCGCACTGGCTGAAGTTGCGCGCATTTTCTGCGCTCTTGTGCACTTTTACCAAACCCCTGTAGGAGTTGTTGCTGTAGCCGCAGGAGATTCCTTTGGACACGATGGTGGAGCGGGTGTTTTTTCCCAGGTGAATCATCTTGGTGCCGGTATCTGCCTGCTGGTGGTTATTGGTTACTGCCACCGAAAAAAACTCTCCAATGCTGTTGTCTCCTTTGAGAATTACCGAAGGATATTTCCAGGTAACCGCTGACCCGGTTTCTACCTGCGTCCAACTGATCTTTGAGTGATTGCCCAAACAGATTCCCCGCTTGGTCACAAAATTGAAAATACCTCCTTTGCCGTCTTTGTCGCCGGGGTACCAGTTTTGCACCGTGCTGTATTTTACTTCTGCATCCTTCATGGCCACAATTTCTACCACGGCTGCGTGCAATTGGTTTTCGTCGCGCATGGGTGCTGTGCATCCCTCGAGATAGCTCACATAGGCGCCCTCATCGGCCACAATCAGGGTGCGCTCAAATTGTCCGGTGCCCGCAGAGTTGATACGGAAATAAGTAGACAATTCCATGGGACACCTAACGCCTTTGGGGATGTAGCAAAAAGAACCATCGGTAAACACCGCACTGTTGAGTGCCGCGTAAAAATTATCGGTATGAGGCACCACCGTGCCCATGTATTTCTGCACAAGCTGAGGGTGCTCCTGCACGGCTTCGCTAAAGCTGCAGAAGATGATGCCCAGCTCGGCAAGTTTTTCTTTGAAAGAAGTTTTTACAGATACACTGTCCATCACAAAATCTACCGCCACACCGCTCAGGCGTTTCTGCTCCTCAAGAGAGATGCCCAGCTTCTGAAAAGTGCGCAACAATTCGGGATCTACTTCGTCGAGGCTGTTGAGTTGTTTTTTGGGCTTGGGTGCCGCGTAATAGATGATGTCCTGAAAGTTGGGCTTCTTGTATTTTACCATGGCCCAGTCCGGCTCGCTCATGCCCAGCCAGTGGCGATAGGCCTCGAGTCGTTTTTCGAGAAGCCAGGCAGGTTCGTTTTTCTTGGCAGAAATAAAACGGATGATCTCTTCGCTGAGGCCCTTGGGCGCATTGTCTGAGGCAATGTCGGTGACAAAGCCGTATTTGTATTCTCCGGAGGTAAGTTCTTCAATAATTTCCATGCGATGCGCTTATACTGAAAAACTTTCTCCGCATCCGCATGTGCGGGATGCATTGGGGTTGTTAAATACAAATCCTTTGCCGTTGAGACCGCCTGTATAATCCAGCTCGGTTCCCACCAGGTAGAGAAAGGATTTTTTGTCTACGGCAATTTTTACTCCCTTGTATTCAAAAATCTGGTCGCCTTCTTTCACAGTGGTGTCAAATTCCAATTGGTACGACAAGCCACTGCATCCCCCGCCGGCAACACCTACCCGGATGATGCTGTTTTGCGGACGGTTTTCTTCACGCATCAGGTCAAATACTTTATCTTTAGCTGATTCTGAAACAGTTATCATGTTTTTCCTTATTTAGACTTATTCTAAAAGGCTGCCAAAATTAGGCAAAAAACCTCAGTATTCAGGGCTTTCTGCCACATTCTAACAAGTTTTAAACAAAATTGTTCGGGCAAAAACCGGCCTGAAGCGCGCGCCCGGGATGGATTTGCAGGATGGGGAAACTACCTTTGGGGGCAGGATTTACCGCCATTTTTCAGATGCAGCTGCCGGAAGCATTTTTACATTCCCTCTCAGGTATTCCCTCTTTTGAGAGGGAGCGCATGCAGGAGGCGCATACCCGCGAGGCGAAAGTATCTGTCCGCTACGCTGCGGGGGACACGATTTTTTCGGATGTTTTTCAGGGGAAACCGGTTCCCTGGTGTGCCCGGGGAAGGACCCTTTTGGAAAGGCCTTCCTTTGTTGCTGATCCGCTATGGCATGCCGGGCGGTACTATGTGCAGGAAGCCAGTTCCATGTTCCTCGATCATGTGCTCTCGGTGCTTCCTTTGCAACAAGAAGCCTCCCGTACCTGGTTGGATTTATGTGCAGCACCCGGCGGAAAATCGCTGATCATGGCCGATCATTTGGGCGATGAAGATGTGCTGGTGAGCAATGAGGTGATTGCCACACGCAATGCCATCCTCAGGGAAAACATTACCCGCTGGGGCAATTGCCGCAGCCTGGTAACGCGTGCAGAAGCAGAAACCATTGCCTCTGCAGGTGCGCTCTTTGATGTGGTGCTTGCCGATGTTCCTTGTTCGGGTTCGGGTTTGTTTCGTCGCGATCCGCGCGCGGCACTCAGCTGGAGTGAGGCACAGGTGGCCTTTTGTGCAGACAGACAAAAAAAAATCCTCAGCAGCATTTTACCGGCCATTCGTCCGGGAGGATTTTTGATTTACTCCACTTGTTCGTTTTCGCGCGAAGAAAACGAAGATATCCTCGATTACCTTTTTTCGCAAAAGGGACTGCAGGTCCATCGTTTAGAGCTGCCACCCGAGTGGAGAATAACAGAATCCCTGAGTTTACAACATGGTGTTCCGGGCTATCGTTTCTGGCCTTATGAGGTAGATGGAGAAGGATTTTTTATGGCAGTGCTTCGCATGCCTGACGGTGAAATGCCGCAGAGGCAAATCAAAAAAGTATCCTTGCCTAAACCTTACGAGCAGCCTTTGCCGGCGAATGCAACGGGAAACACTTTTTTCTATCTGCCGGAACATGAATGGATACAGGCCACGGCTGCCACAGCTGCCTTTTACGCTTCTTTTGCAAAATCCCTGGCTTGCCGGCAATGGGGCCTGCCGGTGTTGAGCAAGGAAAAAGGCTTGCTGATTCCCTTGCAGGGAATGGCTTGCAGCAGAGAGCTTACACATGATTTTCCCTTGCTGGAACTCTCGCTTCAGGAAGCACAAAAATACCTGGGCCGACAGGCGCTGCCCGGACGAGCGGACCAGAGAGGATTTGTTTTGTGCACATATAAAGGGGTACCGCTGGGTTTCGGAAAATCGGTGGGCACGCGCATCAATAATTTATATCCTTCTGCATGGAGAATTCGCAAGCAGGTAGATTTCGATTGAGGATGTTTGGCACCCGCAGGGATGCCGCGTGAGCGATTGCAGCGGTTACTTTTTTGCAAAGCAAAAAAGTTTGAGCGGAAAGCGCGACCCGACAGGTTTACCTGAGGGGCACGCCCTCAGCTGCCTGCAAAAAAAAGCAGACATACCGGGCCTCTGTTTTCTGTCTGCAAAAAATCTCTCAGAATGTAATCTGTTAATCGTACAACTCAGGCAATTCCAGTTTTTTGATTCGTGCCACAATGCCTCCGCGTGTTCGTCCAAAATGTTTCATGAGATCTTTCACATGTACGCCCTCGCAATACATCACGGTTAACTCATCGTCCAGGTCCTGCGTCCAGGGCTTGTAGGCATCCTTGTGCCTGCTCCTCACCTGCTCCACATCATAGGCTTTTTCTTTTTCCTCCGGCTTGTGAGGCACCTGTTTTGATGCCTCTTTAGCGGAAAGTGCCAGGGCATTGCGCATGACATGGATGTGCGGAGAATCCGGAAAATCGCGGGGTAACAAATCCTCCGGAAGATGGATGCTTTTTTTTGCGCGGGTAACTGCTACATAGAGCAAATTGATTTCTTCGTTGAGCCTGGCCGGATTGAGATTGATGCGGTTCTTTGGCTCATTCAGCTTCTCCAGTTTTTCTTCTGTGATAAAATCACCGGCAAGTTGTATGGCATCGTACTCCATTCCCTTGCAGCGATGCACGGTGGTAAAGATCATCTGCGCCTTGTCTCTTTCCTCATCGCCCACATGTTTGTCCTTGATAGATTTGATGATACGCGGAATGTTGACGCCGTACTCTTTTACAATTTCTACCATCATGCCCAGTTGCATATCTTCTGTTTTGCCGATGTAGTCTTCGAGCTCTTTCATGTCTTTCATGCCCCTGATGAGCTTGTCTCTGATTTGCTCTTTTCTGCCCAGATGCAGGTGAAGCACATCATAGAGTGATGCGCCGTCGTCGGCATAGGTATAGGAATGAATGTTTCCTTCGAAATAAATGTGTTTGATTTTTTTGGATTCCGTTACATACTCAATGGCCTTGAGCAGGAGTCCGAGGTTGGTGCGTGCGAGCACTGCCTTGGTCAATATTTTTTCGCTCTTTCCGAGGCCTTCAATAGGTACTTTTTGGTGGGAAGAATAATGGCTTTTAAAATCCAGCACTTCGGCGGCCAGCCGGGCGATATCGGGGCCAAAGCGAAAACTGCTGCTCAGGGTAAAACTTTCAAAATCTACC
>JBEICQ010000031.1:0-19386 GCA_040383885.1 Flavobacteriales bacterium
AATATTACCTCAAGGACAAGCAGGGAAAATTTATTCCTCCGGTGCCTGACTGGACGGATGTCATCGACCTCGATTACGACAATGCCCAAATGCGCGCTGCCATGCAGGGCTCCATGATTCTCTGGTTGAAGCGTGCCGATATCGATGGTTTTAGATGCGATGTGGCAGAGATGGTACCCATGGATTTCTGGACGAATACCCGAAAAATCCTAAACAATGTAAAACCTGATGTATTCATGCTTGCCGAGGGTGAAAAACCGGAACTGCATGATGCTTTCAACATGACCTATTCCTGGAAAGTGTACCATGCCCTTAAAGGCCTTTGCCGCCAAGAACAAGGGAAAGACATGAATAACCTGTGCCGCGTAATTGATGCCGAAAGAACGGATTATCCCCAGGATGGACTCCGTATGTTTTTTACCAGTAACCATGATGAAAATTCCTGGAATGCCACTGAGTTTGAAGCCTTCGGAAAAAATGCCAAAGCTGCAGCTGTGCTTGCTTTTACGCTACCCGGCATGCCCCTGATCTACAATGGACAGGAAGCACCCTACGATCACAGACTGAAATTTTTTGACCGTGATCCTATTGAATGGAACAACCACAAGTTTGCCGATTTTTATGAAAGTTTATCAAAACTCCACAAACAGCATCCGGCACTCAACCAATGGAATAACAAAGGAAGTTTTGAGTGGCTTATCAAAGGGAGCGACAAGAATGTGATGGCATTTATCAGAAGCGATGGAAAAAACAAGGTGATGGTCGTTCTTAATCTATCCGACGAGAACCAAACAGCAGAAATCATACTGCCATCATTCGCAGGCTTTAAGGAATGGTTTACCGGAGATACGCTGCAGAATGGCAACTTAAACCTTCCTCCAAACAGCTGGCGGGTATATGTGCTGAACCAATAAGACCCTAAATAATAATCCATGTGGGGGGTTGTAACAAAATATGCCTTTTCTTTGTCTCCCCTAAATCATGGTTCAAAATCTATTTCGCGTTTTCCTTTTTTTATTGCTCTGCCAGGGTACAGCTGAGGCAAGATTCACCATCAGTGGTACCATCAAAGACAAGGCGAGTGGGGAGGCCCTGATAGGCTCGGTGGCACAAATCAAAGAAACCGGACAGGCAGTGGCCACGAATGTATTCGGCTTTTACTCCCTCAGCATGCAGCCCGGTAACTATACGCTCAGCATCACCTACCTGGGATATGAAACTGTTGTGCAAACAATTCAACTCGATCGTGATATCGTATTGAACATTGAGATGAAAGAGCTTGCCAATGAACTGAAAACTGTGGAAGTGAAAGCAGAAAAAAGCAGCGATAATGTGAAGAAAATGGAGATGAGTGTGGCAAAACTCGACATTCGTACCATCCAGCGAATACCCGCTTTTTTAGGTGAAGTAGACATTGTGCGGGCGGTTCAGTTGCTACCCGGCGTAACCACTGTGGGTGAAGGTGCCACGGGATTTAATGTGCGCGGAGGAAATATTGACCAAAATCTCATACTACTCGACGATGCACCTGTTTTTAACTCAGCACATGTATTCGGATTTTTCTCTGTTTTTAACCCTGATGCAGTAAGAGATGTAAAGTTGATCAAAGGGGGCATACCGGCACAATATGGCGGACGCTTGTCCTCCGTGTTGGATGTGCGCATGAAAGAAGGCAACAGCAAATCCTTCCGGGTAAACTCAGGCATCGGAATTTTGTTCAGCCGATTGAGCATTGAAGGCCCTATCAAAAAAGACAAAGCATCCTTTATCATTGCAGGAAGAAGAAGCTATTTCGACCAATTCTTCCGCTTTGCACCTGATGCAGCCGTGCGCGGATCCATCGCTTATTTTTATGATCTGACTGCAAAAACAAATCTTATCATCAACGACAACAACCGGATTTTTCTCTCAGCCTATTCAGGCAGGGATAAATTTGGATTTGGCGGAGAAAACGGCTTCGGATGGAACAACGGAAACAACACCGTAACCCTTCGTTATAACAGGGTTTTTTCGCGTAAACTGTTCAGTAATGTGTCGGCCATCTACAGCAATTACGATTACCAGATAGGCGTTGGCGACAACACCAACGGATTCAATTGGAAGGCCAGCATCACCAACTACAGCATCAAACCTGAATGCACCTGGTACATCAACGAAAAAAACCAACTCACTTTTGGTGGAAGCAGCACCTATTACCGATTTGATCCGGGTATTCTTGTTTTCTACAGTGCAGGAGAGAGAAGAGAAAACGGAAGTGAAAACAAATTTTCCCTGGAAAATGCTTTGTATGCCGGCAATGAACAAACCCTTAACAGCAAATGGACGCTGCAGTACGGCATCAGGTTTTCTCATTTTGCCTACATGGGTCCCGGCACCGCCTATTATTTCCGCGATACAGTAAGCAGCTTCTCAGTGCCATCAACAGGAAGCAAATATTTCCGCACCAACGAGGTCATTCAGCAATACAGGAATCTTGAACCGAGATTCTCCGTTAAGTATGAAGTGAATGAGTTTTCATCTGTCAAAGCCAGCTACAACCGGATGGCACAATACCTCAACCTCATTTCCAACACCACCGCATCCACTCCTTTTGATGTATGGTTACCCGCAACCAATAACATCAGACCCCAGTTGGCCAATCAAATTGCACTCGGCTATTTCAGGAATTTTGGTTCGGATGAGATGTACGAATGCTCCGTGGAGGGTTATTATAAAACCATCCCTTACATTGTTGAATATGTGAACGGAGCCAATCTGTTTTTGAATCCTCTCATAGAAGGAGAGCTACTCGCCGGACAAGGCAGAGCATGGGGCCTCGAAGGATTCTTCAGAAAAAACAGTGGCAAGCTCACAGGTTTTATCAGTTATACACTCGGAAAAGCGGAGACCAAGGCAGGCAATATCAATAACGGAAACTGGTTCCCAAATCGTTTCGACAGAAGGCACAACCTCAATACCAGTGTGAGTTACGATATCTTTCCCCGCTGTACGCTGTCGGCCAATTTTGTCTATTCCACCGGTACACCGGCTACATTTCCCACAAACAGGATGGAATGGCAGGGATTTGTCATTCCTCTGAATGTTGACAATTTTAGAAACAATGCCCGTATCCCGGATTATCATCGCGTGGATTTGTCTTGTATCATCAAGCTGAAACCTCTCTACAAAAACAGGTACAACCACAACCTTGTGGTTTCTGTGTACAATGTGTACGGAAGAAAAAATGCCTTCAGTATTTACTTCAGAGGCAACCCTGATAATCCACAAAATACCGAAGCCATACGATTTGCTGTACTCGGCATTCCGGTACCGGGAATTACTTACAATTTAAATTTCTGACATGAAAAGACTATCAATCATCCTGCTTTTCCTGTTTGCCATAGCACTCCAATCTTGTGAAGATGTGGTTCAGGCAGACATTGCCGGTAGCAGACCCACACTCTGCGTGGATGCTTTCATCACAAACGATACCCTGCCTCAGAAAATTAAACTTACATTAACTGCACCTTATCTTGGCAACACCGCTGCAGGCGCCGCCACCGGAGCAAAAATCACCATGACAGATATTGCGGAAAGGGTGTTTGAATTTACCGATCCAGACAACGACGGAGTTTACATCTGCAATCAACCCGTGCGCACTTCCGATCCGAGAACCTGGTTTCCTATTGGTGTTCCCGGTAATTTCTACCGCTTGGAAATTAAGTATGCAAATGAAACTTACGAATCATTTGCCAAAATGGACAGTGTGCCTCCCATCGATAGCCTGGGCTATGAGTTTGAGGAACAGAGAATACGCGGAAACGATACCCTTCCATCAGGATATGAACTAACCATGGTTGCACGAGACATTGCCGGACAGCAGAATGCTTATTGGTTTAAATCATACAGAAACGGGGTGTTGTTCAACAAACCCAACGACCTGAACCTTGCGCTCAATGCGGCCTACTCTGAGGGCTCTGATGGAGTTCAGTTTATTGCACCCATCATTTTCAATCTGAGTCCTGAGAGATTTCAGCCCGGTGATATAGCAACTGTAGAAATACATTCAATAGGTGTACCTACTTATGTCTTTCTCAATCTTGCACAAAATCAGATGACCAACGGCGGTCTGTTTGCCTCACCAGTGGTAAATTGTCCAACCAATATCATTAATAAAGACGCCAAAAGCAAAACACAGGTTGTGGGTTGGTTTTGTGCAGCATCCATCTACCGGAAATCCGTTACCATCAAAAATTGATGCAAGGTTTATAAATAATACCTTTGCAGCACCTTCTTATTTGTCTTTCCTTGAACATCAAAAATGATATCCAGTACCTGCTTCAGCGATTGCTGGGATTCGAAGGGTATCTGTTTTGGTTTGCGAGGTTTAAGGTGGCTACCCTTGCATGGGATAAAAAAGAGAACCATATATTTTTACTGAAGAACATTGCCTTGCCCCAAGGTGCTGCCATCCTTGATGTAGGCGCCAACCTGGGGATTCTTACCATTCATTTTGCGCGTATGTTTCCTAATCATCCCATCGTTGCGTTTGAGCCGGTAACAGAAAACTACCGCGTTCTCCGCCGGATGATCAAATACTACAAACTCAAGAATGTAAGCGCTTATAATATCGGACTCAGCGACATGAACGGGGAACTCACCATGCTCATGCCTTTAGAGGGAGGTACGCGGAAACAGGGACTGAGTCATGTGCTAACCGATCCAAAACCGCCTGCAGCCAGAGGTACCGTATACCATATAGCAGCTTTCAGGCTGGATGACTGGTGGCAATCCAACCGTCCGAAGAATACCATTGGGCTGCTGAAGATGGATGTAGAAAACCATGAATCCAAGGTATTGATGGGGAGCATTGAAAGCATTCGAAAATACAGACCCTATGTGCTGGCAGAGTTGTGGGACAATGAAAACAGAGTAAAAGCTTCTGCATTTTTTGAGGAGATTGGCGGATACATCTGCAAAGCAAGTGTGAACAACAGGCTTGTTCCAACGGAGATTAAAAATCCTTCCTGTCAGAACTTTTTTTTCGTCCCATGATTGGCATTAAGGATACCCTGGTGAGTGATGATGTTTTTGAGAAACATTTTGTTTGTAACCTGAGCGTTTGCAAAGGATCCTGCTGTGTGCAGGGTGATTCCGGAGCGCCTCTCCTGCCGGGTGAGTCAACCATACTGGAAGAACACTACGCGGAATTCTCCGGATTGATGACGCCTGAGGGACGCGAAGAAGTTTCCCGTCAGGGATTTTCAGTCACTGATGAGGACCGGGAAGAAGTAACCCCTTTGATAGGCGAAAAAGGAGCCTGTGCCTATGTGTATTATGAGCATGGCATAGCAGGTTGCAGTATTGAAAAAGCTTCCTTACTGGGACTCACAAGTGCTCAAAAACCAGTAAGCTGCCACTTATATCCCATCAGACTCAAACAATTAGGAGAAGTTACTGCACTTAACTACCACCGATGGGAAGTTTGTTTACCTGCCACAGTCCTGGGCAAAAAACAAGGAATACCCGTCTTCAGATTTCTGAAAAATGCCCTCACCAGACACTTTGGTGAAGCGTACTACCGGGAGATGGAAATCGTTTACGAGAATTATTTTCAAAAAAAAAGTAATATTTGATGAATATTTTTTGGAGGTATCAGGATTTGTATATATTTGCACACTCAATTATCGTAAAGAGCAATGAAAAGGACATTCCAGCCTTCCCAAAGAAAGCGTAGAAATAAACATGGTTTTCGCGAGAGAATGGCCACCGCAAATGGTCGTAGAGTACTCGCAGCGCGCCGCGGACGCGGCCGTAAAAAGCTTACCGTAAGTGATATTAAACTTCACAAGCGGTAAGATTAATTTTAGTTTTCATAGGTTTAGGGTTAGCCGGCGTGTTCATTCACGCCGGTTTTTTTTTGCCTTTCACCGATGCAAAGAACCACAGAGACCTCTCTTCTTGAAAATGCGCTGCAGCGCTTGTTAAATAATAATGCTTAGCCTTTTATGAAGATCACATTGTCGGTGTAATTTGCCGGAATCATGCTCGTGTGCTTCATTTTACGGGGATAACCTTTGGGCAGATAGGCTTTGAATCCCATGGAGATGATAAACTGAAACAATTCATCACGCGTAATTCCGGCGTGCAAACAATTGTCGTCAATTTCCATTACCAGGACCATGCGTTTGCTTTGTTCAATAATTTTCCGGGCACCATGCAGGCATTTGTATTCGTGCCCCTCCACATCTATCTTCATTAATTCTACATGCGCAATTTTGTTGGTCTCGCAATACTCATCCAGTGTTGTAAGGATAATTTTTTCCTGCTCATTGCTGCCCACATGTTTGTTGATAGATGCCGTTGTAAGACTTGGTGTAAACAGCGTGGCTTCTTCATTCACATCAGACAAGCCCATTTTTTCCAGTTGGATATTATGGGAATGGTTGAGTTTGATATTTTCTTCCAGAAACCGGATGGCCCGCGGATTAGGCTCAAAGGCAATGACCTTACCCTCGCCCAGGTATCTGCTCATCGGTAGAGAATATGCACCTACATTGGCACCTACATCCACAAAAGTGTCCCCTTTTCGCGCAAGACCAATCAACTTTAGAAGCGTGTTTTTTTCATATAAACCTTTGAGGTAAATCTGTCTCATCACATGTTCACGGGGATCAATCAAAAATTGTAAACCCATAGGGTTGGTGTAGTAAAAGGTACCCGTTGGAATCTTTACCATTCCTTCGATAAATTGCTTTCCGTAATCAATTGGGAAGCGTCTCAGGTAGGTTAATATCAATGTGTCTTTCATCTTGCTTTTTGATGGTGTTTAAAAAACGGAAGTTTTCTTGTTGAATAAACCGCCGGATACATGGTAAAATTTCACATGTTTTGTGCATGCTTTACACTACCGGAACCGGCCTTATTGTGAGGATGAAACCTGTCCGATTATAATTCGGGGGGCGAATGTACAAAAGCCTCTTAAATTATGTCCACACCCCGGAAGGTAATAAGCAGCAATTCGGCGAATGAATCAAACAAAAAAAAAGCCTCCGTTTTTGCGAAGGCGTTTTAACCATTTATTCCTATTTAGTTTATGCTTTTATTTTTTGAATCACTGCACCGAAGGCTTCCGGATGATTGGTGGCAAGGTCTGCCAACACTTTACGGTTGAGATCGATGTTGTGTTTGTGGAGTTTACCCATCAATTCGGAATAAGACATTCCGTGCTGTCTGGCAGCTGCATTGATACGGATGATCCAAAGCGAACGGAAGTTGCGCTTTTTAGTTTTCCTGTCCCTGTAGGCATAGGTTAAACCTTTTTCAAGAATGTTTTTTGCGATGGTGTACACATTTTTGCGCGCACCCCAATATCCTTTTGTTTGGTTAAGGATTTTTTTTCTGCGAGCCCTGGAGGCTACATGGTTGACTGAACGAGGCATTTTTTTTACAGTTTTTTGGGTCTAGCGTCTTTAAGAAGACTTATTGGGCTATGACACCGGGTGAATAACTTGTTTAAACCAATCGGTTGAATTACTTACCTAACAGCAACATACGCTTCACATTGCCCATGTCGGCAGGGTGAACCAATGTAGCGTGGGTCAGGCTGCGCTTTTGCTTGGTTGTTTTTTTGGTGAGGATGTGGCTTTTGAAAGCGTGCTTCCTCTTGATTTTACCTGTTCCGGTCAAAGAAAAGCGCTTCTTTGCACTGGAGTTGGTTTTCATTTTAGGCATGGCTCTATGGCTCTATAGTGGATAAATGGTTTACTTTTTCTTGGGGGCTAGCAAGATTTGCATCTTCTTGCCTTCCATCAGCGGCATTTGTTCGACCTTTCCGTGGTCGGCCAAATCCTGGGCGAATTTAAGCAAAAGGATTTCACCTTTCTCTTTAAAAAGAATGGATCTGCCTTTAAAAAACACATAGGCTTTCACCTTTGAGCCTTCCTCTAAAAACTTGATGGCATGGTTTTTCTTGAAATTGAAGTCATGGTCATCGGTATTGGGACCAAACCTAATCTCTTTAACCACCACTTTGGAGGCCTTGGCTTTGATTTCTTTTTGCTTTTTTTTCTGGTCGTACAGAAACTTCTTGTAATCAACGATTCTGGCCACAGGAGGATCTGCACCGGGAGAGATCAGCACCAGGTCCAAACCGGCTTCAGCAGCAAGTCGTCGGGCTTCATCAATGCCATATACAGCATTGTTGTACTCTTCTCCTACCACGCGTACCCTTGGCTCGGTGATGAATTCATTGATTTTGTGGAGTGCCTCTTTCTTTTGAGGCATCCGTGAGCGGAATGGTGGTTTTATAGCGTCTGTATTAGGTTGTTAGTCGTTTGATTCAAAAACAGGCATGATGCGGCTGATTTCCGAGGCCAGCATGTCTGCAAAGCCTTGTACCGAAAAACTACCGAGGTCGCCTTGTCCGTGCCTGCGCACCGACACTGTTTCTTGTTCCATTTCCTTCTCTCCTACCACCAGCATAAATGGAACTTTTTGCAACTCGGTATCCCGTATCTTTTTGCCAATCTTTTCGTTACGGTCGTCAACGAAGCCGCGAATATCTAAACTTTTAAGGGAATCTGCAACCTTGTTGGCATATTCCACATATTTCTCGGAAATAGGCAGAATGGCATATTGATCAGGGGTGAGCCACAAAGGAAACTTGCCGGAGCAGTGCTCTATCAGCACAGCCACAAAGCGCTCCAATGAGCCAAAGGGTGCCCTGTGAATCATCACAGGTCGGTGTTTGCTATTATCAGCTCCGGTATATTCCAGTTCAAAACGCTCAGGCAGGTTATAATCAACCTGTATAGTACCCAACTGCCACTTTCTTCCCAGGGCGTCTTTCACCATAAAATCGAGTTTGGGTCCGTAAAAGGCGGCTTCCCCGTATTCTATGATTCTGTTGAGGCCTTTTTCCTCGGCCGCTTCCATAATGGCTTGTTCAGCAAGGGTCCAGTTTTCTTCGGAGCCGATGTATTTGCTGCGATTTACTTTGTCGCGCAGAGATACCTGTGCAACAAACTCAGTAAAGTCGAGCGCTTTAAAAACATATTGTACAAGGTTAATCACCTTGATAAATTCCTCTTTTACCTGGTCGGGTCTGCAAAAAAGGTGAGCATCGTCCTGGGTAAATCCCCTCACCCTCGTGAGTCCGTGTAATTCCCCGGTCTGCTCGTACCTGTATACGGTACCAAACTCTGCCAGACGAAGCGGCAGGTCTTTGTAGGAACGCGGGCGGCTCTTGTATATCTCGCAGTGATGCGGACAATTCATGGGTTTGAGGTAGAACTCCTCCCCTTCGGCCGGTGTGCGGATAGGCTGAAAGGAGTCTGCACCGTATTTTTCGTAGTGACCTGAAGTTACATACAAAGCTTTTGAGGCAATGTGTGGAGTAATTACCTGCACATAGCCAAGCGAGGCCTGTGCCTTGGTTAAAAAAACTGACCAAACGCTCACGAAGTGCTGTGCCTTTGGGCAGCCAAAGGGGCAAGCCTGCACCCACCTTCTCGGAGAAGGTGAACAGTTCCAGTTCTTTGCCTATTTTTCGATGGTCCCTTTTCTTTGCCTCTTCGAGCAAAACAAGGTGTGCATCCAAATCCTTTTGTTTGGTAAATGTGATGCCATAGATACGGGTGAGCATCTTGTTTTTTTCATTCCCCCGCCAATAGGCACCGGCCACATTGAGCAATTTCACTGCTTTGATGTGAGAGGTGTCAGGAATATGCGGACCACGACAAAGGTCTACGAAGTTACCCTGCTCATAAAAGGTGATCTCGCCGTCATTCAGGCCATCAATCAACTCTAGTTTATAAAGGTCATTCTTTTCTTTGAAAAAGGATATTGCATCTGCTTTGCTTACTTCCTTGCGGAGGTAGCTTGATTTTTTTGCAGCCAGTTCCGCCATCTTGGCTTCTATGGCCGGCAAGTCATCAAGGGTGATGTGGTGATTTCCGCAATCAATATCGTAATAGAATCCTGCGTCAATAGCCGGGCCAATACCAAATTGAGTGCCGGGATACAAGGCTTCAATGGCTTCTGCCATCAGGTGTGCTGATGAATGCCAGAGTGTTTGCATGCCCTCCACATCAGAGGAGGTGAGTAATTGTAAAGTACAATCAGATTGAATCGATCGGTTCGCATCCCAAACCTCTCCGTTTATTTTGGCTGCAAGCACATTTCTTGCGAGACCCTCACTGATGCTTTTGGCTATTTGTAATGCTGTGGTGCCGGACTCGTAAGACCTGACGGCGCCATCGGGGAAAGTAACCTGAATCATGAAATACTTGTCAGGAATGTTGCAGGCTTTGGGTACGGGAGGCGAAACGCCAAGCGTAAAAAATGGCAAGTGAGTAAATCACATCACCGGCCAGCTGGTTTCCTAAAAACGGTATGGCGGCATAATAGCAACCCAGCAATCCTTCTGCAGTTGATGGGTAGAGCCCGGCTGAAAGCCAGGTTCCAAAATTGGAAACAATCCAGAACAACAGGCCTGCACTGAATCCGGATAGCAGCCAGTGAGTAGATTTTGTCGGTTTAAGATAAGATGCTGCCAATACCACCAGGACTACAGGGGCGTAAACAAACAAAATACCGGGGCTCAGGAAATAGTCATTGAAAGGAATGTTGTTGTTCAGCAACTGCCATGCGGCCAGGTCTCCTGCCAACATGAGCACGAATCCTGCAAGCATTGCCAAAACCCTGTGCTGAATCAAAACACCCGTTGCAAGTGAAATGGCCATGATGGGCGTGAAGTTGGAGGGATGTGGCAATAGTCTGCCTGCCAGCGTGAGAAGCAGCGCAGTAGTAAAGAAAACTAGGGATTGTCGTGATGTCATGTGCTTGGCTCGAATGAAAGTGTGCAAAAATACAAAGGCACGGGGATAATGCAAGTTTTACAGGAGTAAAAACACAAAGCTATTTGTTGCTATTGCAGAATGGATAAAGAATCAAACCGGGATCCTTACCGATCTGCTCGTTTTGCATGCAGGTATGTTTCATAAACTTCTTGGTTTTGGAACTGAAATTTGTTCTTTTGTTAAACAGAATCCGGTAAAGGAGTTCATAAAAAAATGTTTTGCCGGTTTCTCTTCCTTAGCTCATGTCTCCTGCCCTTTCCACTCGATTTGCAAAAACTGTACCCTGGGTGGTGCTGATGGTACTGCTTTATTTTCCCTTGTTTCAGCATTTGGATGTGCTGGCACTCAGGCTGTATGATGAATCAAGACTGGCCATCAATGCCATTGAAATGCTGGGAAATAAAAACCTCATTGTGACGCATTATGAGGGCAAACCTGACATGTGGAATACCAAACCTCCTTTGATGGTTTGGATACAGGCCTTGTTTATACAATTGATGGGGCCCGGGGAACTCGCAGTGAGACTTCCATCTGCCCTTGCCGGATTTTTTACCTGCATGATGTTGGTGTATTTTTCTGCCTCAACTTTTCATAGCATCTGGCCCGGTTTTTTTGCTGCTCTCATCCTTGCAAGCAGTAGTGGTTTTGTTGGAATTCACACCACCCGAACCGGTGACTATGATGCCCTGCTTACGCTGTTTACGACTGCTTCCTGTCTTTTTTTTTACATGTTTGTAACAGAAAACAGGCAAGGCTTTCTGCACTTGTTTTTTCTTTCGCTCACACTGGGAGTGCTCACCAAAAGCATTGCCTCCCTCCTGTTTTTACCTTTTATGGCCATCTTCCTGCTGCGCAAAAAGCAATGGAAAATGATTTTATCTGCAAGGTATTTTTATCAGGATGCCATCCTTTTTGCGCTTGTTGTTTTGGCCTATTATCTCCTCCGGGAGCATCAAAATCCCGGCTATTTGCGTGCGGTTGCAGCCAATGAGCTGGGTGGCCGTTACCTGCATACCATCGAATACCACAGCGAAAGTTTTTGGTATTACTTCAACAATCTCTACAGAAAAGGTTTCAGTGAATGGTATTTGTTATTGCCTTTCGGTATCGCGGCCGGATACTTTTCATTTGAAGCAAGAGTAAAATCATTGGTTGCGTATTTGCTTTTGCTGGTTTTCGGATACCTCTTGGTGATCTCATGCGCACAAACAAAACTGGAATGGTATGCCATGCCGGTATACCCACTGCTTGCCATGCTGTGTGCACAATTTGTTTTTTTGCTGTTTCGCCTGGTTCAATCCATCCCTGTAGCTGAGCAATTGCTAAAAGTAAATTTCCTTCCCTATGCCTTTGCATTTTTTGTTTTCTCCCCGCCCTACGGAAAAATCATTGATGCAACTTACTTTCCGGATGAGCATGGATGGGACAAAAATTATTACGCTGTTTCGTATTTGCTCAAAGAGGCTATCCGCGGAGAGTTTCCCCTTGAAAACAGGTATTTTGTTTGCCGTGACTACAATCCCCAGAACATGTTTTACCTTCATGCCTTGCAGCATAAAGGTGTTGACATCCGCTTGAAAAAAATGCAGGAGGTGTCTCCCGGCGACACTGTGCTCCTGTTTGAGCCTCCCTGCAGAAACTACATACAGAAGCATTTTGTATGCAAAAAGATTCATCAGAAAGGAAATGCTGAGATCTACGCCATCCTCCGATAAGAGACTATTTTAATTGTTGCATGCATCCCATTGGTGCAATCGCCCTGCCTGCTTTGTCCGGGCTTTCATGAAGAGACAAATCAGAGCGTCATCGGTACATCCATGAGCAAAATTTCAGAGGAATCGGCGTGCGACTCCAGGGTAAGTGCCGAAATATCCCAGATTCCCATTCCGTCGCGGGGCTCCAGGGTTTGTCCGTTGAGTACAAACTTACCTTTGAGCACAAATGCATACACACCGTTTCGTGCATCTTTGATGGCGTACTCCAGCGATTTTCCCTTGTCGAAAGTCCCCATGTGAAACCAGGCGTTCTGTTGAATCCAAACGCCGTCATCATCCGGACTGGGTGAAAGGATTTGCTGTAATCGGTTCTGTCTGTCTTCAGATTTTAAAGTGATCTGATCGTAACGGGGGCTCACATTTTTCTTGTTGGGTATGACCCATATCTGCAGAAATTTTACCTGCTTGTCGGCATTTTTGTTATACTCACTGTGTGTGATACCGGTGCCGGCGCTCATCACCTGTATGTCGTCCTTTTTGATGACCGCCACATTGCCCATGCTGTCCTTGTGTTCCAGGTCGCCTTCAAGGGGAATACTGATGATTTCCATGTTGTCGTGCGGATGTACACCAAATCCCATACCTGCCTGCACGGTATCATCGTTAAGCACCCTGAGCACACCAAAATGCATTCTCTCGGGGTTATAATAATTGGCAAAACTAAAGGTGTGATGGGATTTGAGCCAGCCATGGTTGGCCAGTCCCCTGCTGTCTGCCTTGTGCAGAATCATGTTCTCCATAATCTTGGAATGTGTGTTACTGATGTGATTGAATCCGATGACTTCCAGTTCCTGCAGTTCATCGTTGTTGTTTTGAGGAAGACCGGCCATCGATCGGGATGAGGCGAATATGAAAGAGCCAAGCAAACCTTTTTTGACAAATTCTTTTCTGTCCATAAGGGATTGAGGATTTGTATGCTGTTTTATCTGTTAACACGCCACACACAGAAAAGTTCGATCTGTGTGCAGGTAATCATCCTTTGCGAAAGAGGTTGCGTGGACCAAGATTTTTTTTTGACTACTGCTTGATAAATCTGCCTGACAAATTGTTTGCATGTCCGGTGCGGAGAAAATACAAGCCGGGCGACAAGCTACTTACATCTGCCTCATGGGTTCCGGTTTGCATTACGCCTTGGTATACCGTTCTGCCTGTACAATCGCTGATGAAAAATGGCTGTCCGTGCAGTTCCTCTTCTGCATGGATTCGCAGGTTTTGCATTACGGGATTGGGATACAGCCAAAGCCTTTCCTTGCCGGGCATATCAATCCTTCCTGTGGGTACACCGGCATCTTTTATGCACCTCACCGACAAACCCATGTACCATAGTTCCCAGTCGCCGCTCACCACATTGTCAATATGATTCATGATCCATTTATAAGAACGGTTGATACCATTGTTTCCGGAGGTAGTCCAGAAATATGCATTGGTTCCTTTGTTGGCGAATATATTTCCTGTTCCGGAAAAACGCATGCCACCGGGTCTTCCGTTAAAACCTGCCGAGTTGGTGGCTCCGGTATTGTTCAGCCACAGGCTTGTTCCCGTGTCTTTAAGAGCTATGCCGGCGGTTAAACCGCCACCTACAGCGGCTGTAAGGTCTTCCCATTCGAACCGGCTTGGCAAATGCCAACCGGAAGGACAAACGCCTTGCACATTGCTTGGGTTAAGCCAGGAACTCAGCGATGAATCACCATTCATGGCGGCGTACCAATTGTAAAGCACACCATAAAGGCTGTAGTTAGGATGTTGTTTGGCAGCACTCACATTTGTTCCGTTGTATGCATACACATAGTAGTTTGGTTGCCAGAGTCCACCGGGATTGGGACCGGTAACAGAAGGCAGGTAGCGTAAGTTCTCTGCCATCCAGCACTGGTTGCCTATTTGTACGGTTGCATAGGTGGTGCTGTCGCGCGCATCCATCATGGTTTGTCCGCAGGTAAATCCCTGAGAGAAGGCAGCAAATGGCATGAGTAAAAACAAGGAAAGAGTATGCACCTGTAAAGAAAAAATCAATTTCATAAAAAGTCTGTAAATATTTGCAGGCAAATATAATTAAGGGCGGGAGTGCCTGTGAGCCGTTTTCTCTAATGCAAACCAATGATGTTTCTTTCCATTCATTTCAAAACTTTGTTTCCATTCAAATCCAAGCTTTGAGAGTACCCTCTCCGAACGATGGTTTCCGGAAACCGTGATGGCAAAAATCTGCCCGGCACCCCACTTTTCAAAACCCAGGCTGATTGCCGCAGCTGCGGCCTCACTTGCATAACCTTGTCCCCAGTGTTTCTTTTTAAGCCGGTAACCCAACTCAAAAAAATCAGACCTGCCATTCACTGTCTCTTTCACCCATTTGATGCCACACCAGCCAAGACATTCTCCGCTTAATTTATCAATCACAGCCCATCGTCCTAGGCCGTTTTCTGCATACTGCCTGCGAATCTTTTCAATCGCTTCAAGCTCCTCTTTGGGTGAGTTCATGGGTTTGTTTTCGATGAAGCGATGAACTTCTGCATCAGCATCCATTTCATACAAGTCTGCGGCATCCTGCTGCAGGATTTCACGCAGAAATACTCTTTGGCACACTGCATGAATCTTTATGGGATTGGAAACAAAATCTTCTTCAAGGATTTTCTCAAAAGCCTTTCTCGGACTGCCGCTGAAGTAAACTTGTCCACAATAGGTATATCCGCCTTTTTCCAGCACAGCCAGCATGGCAAGGTTATCGTAATTGGTATCCACCTTTACGCTGCCGATTTTAAGACGAATGGCAAGCTCTTCAATAGCTCTGAAAAGCACTTTTATCCAGCCTTTCCCCAAAAATTCTTCGGCCACCGCAACCCGGTGAACCACCAGAAAATTGGATGTGCTCAGCCAGGCTCCTTCTATATGATCATACGCGGGTTCGTCGTTGATGAGGATGGCACAATAGGCAAGGATTTGTTCATTTAAAGTGAGTAAATACCCGATGCCTTTTTCAATATCGGAGGCAACTGTCTGGTAGTTGGGGTATCCGTTCTGCCATTGGTTGCTGCCATCAATCTTGCGTCTGTTGATTGCCTGTTGCAGCATTTTCCAGATCAGAGGATGATCGGCAGGCAGGGCACTGCGCAATTGGATGGGTGAGGCATCAGACATGAAGCTTGGGGCTATTGATTGATTGAATCACAAAAAAACGGATAAACATGCATGGCTCCGCACATCCACTTGCTTTTATTTGCTCGCTTTGCCGGCGTTTAATCGTTCTATTGTCCGGGTTACCGCGTCTTTATTTTGCATGGGCGTATACCCGAAATGTTTACAGAACTTAGAACTGTCGAAAAAATAATCGCCGGTGAATTGGTAATTCATCTCCGGAATTTCCCGCATCACCGGAATAAAAAGACCAAGCGCTTTGATAAGCCAGTTTGGCAATACCCGGTATTGAGGACTTGCCTGCATGGCATCGGCGAAAAGTTGAATCCAGCCTTCGCCTGTGATTTTTTGAGGGTCAACAGGCAGGTTCCATATTTGGTTATAGGCATCAAGGGTATTTCCGAGCAGAGCTGTTCCCTTGGCCAGTTCGGGTGCATAGCCCATGCTGTGAATCTTTTTGGGGTCGCACATCCACTGGGCTTTTTTTCCTTTTACCAGGTTGTCGTAAACGAGGTTCATGAGCAAACTGTTTTGTTTTACCTCGCTAAAAAAGTCGGGGGCACGGGCAATGATGACATCCAATCTGTGTTTTTCAATGGCTTGCAAAAGGTGTCTGTCAAGCTCGGCGCGGACTTCTCCTTTGCGGCTGCTGGGGCTCATGGGAGATGACTCAGTGATGTGGTGTACATGGGCTGCTCCAATGGCATATACATTGTCGAAAAAAACAAGCTTGGCCTGGTGATGTATACATGCTTCGCTTACATTTTTCATGAAAGGAGGCCATAAGGCCTGCCATGTTTTAAGAGCGTATGGAAAACCGATGCTTACATAAACCATGTTGCTTCCTGCCACCGCGTTAAAAACATCTTCCTTCTTTGTGAGGTCGGCAGGAAAAAGTTCGTCGTTTGGATTTACTTTTTGTGGATGGCGGGCCACCAATCTGATCTGTTGGGTGTAGGTGGCCAGCGACTTTGCCAGTTCGATGCCTATGGCACCACCGGCACCCAGGATGGTTTGTTTCATAAGTCAGGATTGAATAGAGTTTGTCGTTTCGTTTAATTTGAAAAAGTTGATGGAGCAAAATGGAAGAAACATCAGGCAGACAAGAGCAATTGAGAAGGAAATCGGATTTACAAAACCATCTGCTATTTGATAATCGTATGTGCTTCTTCTTTTCCGTTTCCTCTGATACGGAGGATGTAGACTCCTTTGGGAAGGGCATCGGGTATTTTTAATTCAATGCGCTCATGTGAATGGGAGGCAGATGCCATGGCATACAATCGACCGAGGGAATCATAAAGTTCGCAGACAATGGGCGCGGTAAACATCTCGCCTGCACGAATCCAAAGACTTGTTCCCGTGAGGGGAACGGGATAAAGGCTGCTTGCCTTTGCCATAGGCATGGAACCATCAGAGGCTGTTAATACATCATTCTTAAGACGGATAAATACCATGTCGTTGTTACTAAAAACACCAAATCCGACTACCACAATTTTTCCATCTGCCTGTAAAGCCACTGCATTCAGTTCTTCAAAACCGGTGGAGGTAGGAATGATGTTGTAACCACTGGCATTGAAGCCGGCATCGAGGTTGCCATCAGGCAGGAAACGCATGACCAGCATGTCGCGGTTGCCAAGAGCGCCCATACCCGAGGTGCCTGCGCAGATAATTTTGCCATCCGACTGAAGTGTTATTGCCAGGCCAACATCAATTGGATTGTAATCGGCAACCACGATTCCGTTTTGACCGAAGCCGGAAACAAAATTTCCTGTGGTGTCGATGCAGGCAAGCCCCAGGTCAAAGCCGGCCGGGGTGATGATTCTTCCGGTGAGATAAACCAGGTTGCCATTTTTAACCATATCAAAAACCTGGTTAAAATCTGTGGTGGTGAGGATTCCGGAGGTACCAAAGGCATTATCGGCTGATCCATCGGCCAGAAAAGCAGCCATGAGCATGGACTCGTTATTACCAAGATTTGAAACGCCTGCGGCAATAATTTTTCCGGATTGCAAGACCTCAAGACTCCTGAATATGTCGGAAGAGGTGGAGGAGATTTGCACAGAAGAAAACCCTCCGTTACCAAAACCGGAATCGAGTGTTCCGTTGGGGAGCACACACATGAGGATGGCCCTGTCGTAAGAAAAGCCGGGTATGGAAGATGAGCCTGCCAGGAGAATTTTTCCGTTAGAAAGAATTTCCAGTTCATAGGCGTAATCCTCTGCAGCAGCTACAGGAAAAATGGCAATGCCATCACCGCCTCCAAAGGAAGTGTCGGGCGTTCCGTCGCTGTTTAATCTGATTACCAAAAAATCTGTGTTGGCAGCACTAATCGAATAACCTCCACAAACCACAATTTTTCCATCCGGCTGTATTTTTACATCGTAACCAAAAACAGAGCCGCCGGTTGAAGCGAGATGATAAATGCCATTGGATGCAAAAGTGGTATCGAGACTACTGTTGTTTTTTAATCTGCCAATCACCAGGTCGGAGGTAAAGCCTGTGGTGGAAGTGATTCTGGCCGTACCGGTAAAAACTATTTTTTGATCGCTTTGAATGGCAACCGCATTGGCCACATCATGCAGCGTGCCGGGAGCCAGGGTGGCAATTCCGTCGTTGTTGAAAGAAGGATCAAGGGTTCCTGCCTGACCGAAGAGCAAACTTGTTGCAAGCACAAATGAAGATGTAAGTGTAAACAACTTTGACATGGGAATCTGTTTGTGCGCCGAAAATACTAAAATATTGTTGGGTACTATTTTTCATTTGTCATTGATTAATCCTGCTCATGTAAGAAGGCGAAAGATGAATGTACAAGAGCAGAAACCGCTCATTAAAAAAGCTATTTATACATCCGGTATAGAATGCACTCAAGGCAGGATGAAAGCATCGAATGAGTGTTGCTTCGCCGGTATTTTATTTACTTGTTATGAAAGGAATGCGGGCCGGCGATTCGTTAGCGATTGAAGCGGTTACTTTTTGCACAGCAAAAAGTTTGAGCGTAAAGCGCGCCGCGGCAGGTAAAACCTGCCGCGGAACGACCAAAAAAAAATATTTAGATGTAAGAATAGCGTTACCAAATCTTTACCCGGTCGGAAGGATCGAGGTACATGGGATCGCCCTTTTTGATGGCAAAGGCTTCGTAGAAGGGATTGAAATGCATGAGCGGACCGTTTACCCTGTACCTGGGCGGAGAGTGAGGATCGGTGCGCACTTGCATACGCTCCATTTCTGGTTTGGTAACGAGTCGCCATACCTGTGCAAAACCCAAAAAGAAGCGTTGTCCAGGGGTAAAGCCATCAATCTTTTCCGTGCTTTTTCCCTGATCGGTCAACTTAAACGCATCGTAAGCAATGGCCAGCCCGCCCAGATCGGCAATGTTTTCACCAAGGGTAAGATTGCCATTGATGTGTAGTGAATCGAGTACAGTGAATCCGGAGTATTGCGCCACAAGCCTGGCAGAGGCGTCACTAAATTTTTTGGCGTCTTCATCAGTCCACCAGTTGTTCAGGTTGCCTGCTGCATCATATTGCTTGCACTGGTCATCAAAGCCGTGGGTCATCTCATGCCCGATTACCATGCCAATGGCTCCGTAGTTGATGGCATCATCGTCTTCGGGATGGAAGAATGGAAATTGCAGAATGCCTGCA
>JBEICQ010000032.1:0-19253 GCA_040383885.1 Flavobacteriales bacterium
GGCAGCCATCATCCTCGAATCATTGCTGCACAACATCAAACCGCATCTCGCAGTATTGTTGGATGCAGAAACCATACAAGAACAGTATTCAGGATTACCCTTTCATGCCTGCTTGTGCTACCGCGTAGAAATTGAAGAACCGCGCTATTCTTTTCTGGTGGTGGCAGGCAACACCATGAAAAATGCCCCTCTTTTTCCCGTTCTCGAAAATCGTTTAAAAACCATTTTCGACATTCTCTGTCGTCAGGCAGAAAGTATTTTTTTGAACCAACTCAGAAACTGGGAAATCCAAAAAACCAAAAAAGAACTTCAGCAGCTGTCTTTCATTGCTACCCACACCCCTAATGCCGTAGTCATTACCAACAAACAAGGGCAAATAGACTGGATCAACCATGCTTTTACCCAAATGACCGGTTATTCATTAAGGGAGGTAAAAGGAAAGAGGCCGGGTGAATTTTTGCATGGACCTGATACCGAAAAAAAGGTAATGGAAGAAATCAGGGAAGAACTAAAGCAGAAGAATAGTGTTGAAAAAACGATCATCAATTACAGGAAGGACGGTGAGGCTTTTGTGAACCAATTGCAAATTACACCCGTATTGGATTCCTCAGGAGAAATTATCAATTACATCTCTCTGGAAAGAGATATTACCGGGCTAAAAAAGTCAGAGAAAGAGCTCATCAGTAAAAATGAGGAGCTAAAAAAAATAAATACTGAACTCGATAATTTTGTCTACAGCGTTTCTCACGATCTTCGCAGTCCTCTTCTCTCCATCAAAGGATTGATTGGTTTGATATTGCACTCACACCTCGTAAGCGACGATGTGGCCGGCTATCTTAAAATGGCCGAAACCAGTATCAACAGACTTGACGGAACTATTAAAGATATTCTAGAATACTCCCGAAATGCAAGAACAGATGTGTTACATCAGGAGGTAGATATCCAAAAAATCAGTGACATAATTTTTCAGGAGGTTCTTTATGGTGTTGATGCTCCCATCATGCTTAAAACAAAAATCACCGGCTCACCAATTGTCCTTACAGACAGGAACAGACTAGGAACGCTGCTTAAAAACCTCATGAGCAACGCGGTCAAGTATTCCAAACCCAATCATCCTGATGCTTATGTGGAACTTGTTTTTATAAATCACGGAAACTCTTTTGAGTGCTTTGTTAACGACAACGGAATAGGTATTTCAGAAGAATACCAAAGCAAAGTTTTCGATATGTTTTTCAGAGGACATGGAGGAAGCACCGGTACAGGCCTCGGATTGTATGTGGCAAAAGAAATCGTGCAGAAAATGGGAGGCACCATCAGGCTTAGCTCTATTCCGGTAGAAGGCACTTCCGTACACCTTTCTCTTCCTTCAGAAATAATCGAATCAAAAAAAGAAGTTTCTCCCAGATAAATCTTGCTCATGTTGTATCAATATCAGGAAACAGAAACCTATCAATCAAAAGAATGAAAGAAAAAGAATCACTTGTAAAAATCAAAAGTTCAACCATCCGGATTTTGATCGGCTCTCTTCATGTCTCCTTGTTTCACATCAACCTTGCTCACAGTTTTTGTCATAGGTATACTCACCAAAAAACAAGTAAATTCCTTTAGAACACACTTTAATCACTCCTTTAATCCACACTAACGCGCAACCATGATACAAATCGCCAATGAAACATCGCTGATAGATGTGCTCTTCCCTTTTTACTTCATTGCCAACAAGCAATTAAAGATTATTAAAACAGGCAAAAGTCTCTCGCGATTCGTTCGGGAAGACTCATCCTTAGAAGAAACCTTTCATTTAGAAAGCCCGGCCTATGGTGTTGAGTTTACCCATGATTCAATTGCCTCAAATGCCTCCAAGGTGTTTGTTCTTTCTCTTCGTCAAAACAAAAACAATTTCTCTGTCAAAGGTCAATTTATCCCTCTTCCCGATGAGGATCTTCTGCTTTTTGTGGCTTCCCCGCTTGTGAACAGCGAGGAGGAAATGAAAAAAAACAATCTGCTGATCAATGATTTTGCACTGCATGATCCACAACTGGAATTGCTTCATCAGATCAATGTCCTTAAAAAAGCACAACAGCGGGCAGAAGAAGAAAATTTCAGTTTGCATAAACGAATTGAAGATTTGCACCACCTGAATCAGGAAACGGAATTGAAAAATAATGAGCTCCGAAAAATTAACTCCGATCTCGATAACTTTGTTTACTGTGTTTCGCATGATTTGCGCAGTCCGCTCTTATCTATCAAGGGACTCCTTGCACTTGTTTTTAACGCCTATGATCTCAATATCGATGTGGACAAGTATTTACGCATGGCCGAGAACAGCATCAACCGACTGGATCTCACCATACAGGAGATTCTTGAGTATTCCAGAAACGCAAGGCGAGCGGTGAACTATGAATGGTTTGATATGCGAAGCCTGGCCATGGAAATATTCAATGAACTCCACCTCTTGTCTGATATTCCGGTGCAGTTTGTCCTCGACATGCCCGAGGAAACAAGAATGTATTCCGACAAAAGCAGAATCTCTGTTTTGCTCAAGAATCTTTTTTCCAATGCCGTGAAATTCCGCCGTACCGAAATTCTTGATGCACGCATTGGCTTCACCATGAGTATCCAAAATAACCAATATCAATTCGTTGTATCCGACAATGGCATTGGTATGCAGGAGGACATCCTCAAGCGAATCTTTGAAATGTTTTACAGAGGTTCCTCGGCCCTTCCGGGAACAGGATTAGGGCTGTATATCTCAAAAGAGGTACTCAACAAACTCGGCGGAGATATTTATGCAGAATCAACGCTGGGCATGGGCACCAGTATCACATTTACGCTACCTATTCAACAAGCATGAAGCACCATTTGCGATTCATCCTCATAGACGACGATGATATTTTTAATTTTCTGCACCAGGCTGTCATCAAAGAAGTAATTCCTCATGCTGAGGTGCTTTCCTTTCAGAGTAGCAAAGAGGCTATGGAGTTTGTCAGTAACGGCCAGGTATCGGAAACCATTTTTCTGATAGATATTCGTATGCCTGAACTGAATGGATTCGAACTTATTCACGCTATTCAGAATCTGCCCGAAGAGGCGATCAGAGGCAGTCGTTTTTATTTTCTTACCTCTTCCCTCGATGATCGCGACCGTACCAGGGGTTTGTCTTTTAAAATTGTTTCCGGCTACCTGGAGAAACCCATCTCCATCGAAAAAATAAAGGAATTAACCGGTTTTTAATCAGGTACAGTTCTCGCTTAACCCTTATCATACAGCTCATAAGGCAACCAAGAGGAGTTTACTGCCTGTCTGTTTAATACCTACACTTGTTCAGCAAATCGCCTGCAAAAGGGCAAAAGGAAGGGCTTCGGAAATTCGATAGCAAGCCCTTTTTATCGATGATATGCAAGTAGTGCGTGCTTGGGATAACATACATTAGCAGGTGCTTATGGATTACAATGATCTGATTTGGGAAACGGGAATCTCCGGGATGTTTCTTGCCGGATGTGATGCCCAAATCCAACGCTGCAATGCAGCATTTGCCCAAGTTTTCGGATACGAAACATGTGCTGAGATGCGTCAGAAAGGACTTGTTTCCTGCTTCGACGGAGAAGAAGAATACAACAGATTCAAAGAGCAGCTTCATTCGAAGCAGTCCATTTCAGGTTATTTTGTTTCAGCAAAAAACAAACATGGACATAAAATCCTCTATCAGCTCAATGCCCGATTGTTCAAGGATGAAGACGGAACACAAAAAATCATCGGATCCGTACTCGACCAAACCGAACTGAAGAAGTCAGAAAAGAGCTTGCTTGAATCTCAAAAAGTATACCGCGAACTATTTGAAAATAGTCTGGAAATCATACAAAGCTTTGACCAGAACGGGAAGCTGCATTTTTGTAACCGTACCTGGCACGAAAAACTGGAATACACGCACGAGGACCTCGAAAATATTACACTCTTCGATGTCATTGCTGATGAGTACAAGCCGCATTGCCAGCTTCTGTTTCAGGAAGTCATGCAAGGCAAACGCATCACAGAAGTTCAGGTAGAGTTCATCTCAAAGTCCGGCAAACGCATCTGGGTGGAAGGCAATGTGGTTCCTCTTGTACAGAACGGGAAGCTTATAGCCACCCATGGATTTTTTCGCGATATAACGGAGAAAATAAAAGCTATTCAAAACGCCCGTGCACAGGAACAACTCATTAGTGCCATCTTTGATTCCCTGCCCATTTGTCTCTATGTAAAAAATCACCAGGGACAGTACCTGCTCAGCAATGACTACATGAATGCCACCCTTGGGAAAAAAGTAAACGGTTTGCACGACAACGAAGTTTTTCCCGAGTACATTAAAAAAATATTGATTGACTCCGACCGCGAAGCCATCAGCAAGCCCAAAGAAGTAATCTCTTTCAACCTCACCATGGATGGCAATGGCGAAAACAGGTATTTCTACTGTGGCAAAAAAGCCATCGTCCTGGTCAGCGGAGAAGAACGCATCTTTGGTTTCGCTATCGACATTACCAACATGGTGAAGTCAACCCAAAAAATGGAAGCCAATGAACAGATGCTTCAGTTTGTGATGAATCATGCCAGCGAGGGTCTGATCCTCTATGAAAAGAAAGACAAACAGGAATACAAACTCAGTTTTTTCAACCAAAGGGCCGGTGAGTTTTTCGCTGATCCCAAAATGCTTGAATCCATAGAATCGCTTTTCCCTTTTCTGGGTCTCTCTGCAGAAAAACCCATCTTGTTTGAAGGCAATGAAGCTATGTCATGGGAAAAAAATATCAGTACGGAGGCAGAACCCAAAAATGTACAGATCCGTCTGAATCATTTGTCAAGCGCTGCAAATAACGATTCTATACTGCTTTCATTTTATGACAACACCGCCAACAAGTCGTTGCTCGAAGATGTTGAAAAAAAATACCAGGAAAATCTCTTGCTGATTGGTGAGGTTTACCACCGTGTAAAAAACAACCTTGCCATCATCGATGGTATCTTTGAATTAAAGAAAATACAGATTACCGAACCCACCGCAAGGCAACTCATTACCGACATGCAATTGCGCGTAAAAAGCATTGCCCTGGTTCACCAAAAACTTTATGACGCCTCTGATCTTAGCTCCGTTCCCTTTGCGGAATATGTGGAGGAAATGTCAGCCTACTACAAACGATTGTATATGGCAGAAGCAAAAAGGGGAGTAAGCTTTGATTTTAAAATTGATAAGCAAATTTTTATGGACATCACCCGTGCCATCTCCCTGGGATTGCTCATGAGCGAACTCATTTCCAATTCGCTCAAATATGCACTGGTAGACGGCAAGGTAAAAATCTCTCTTGAACTCAAACTTAGCGACGACTCTCTGATCTTCTCCTACATGGACTCCGGTCCGGGCATACCGCCTGAAAAACACAATGCAAAAGGAGAAGGATTCGGATTAAAACTCATCAACAGCCTGCAACGACAACTCAAGGGCACCGGGGAATTTCCGCCCTCCAATCACTTTGCCTATACACTCCGTTTTCCCTCTAAATAAACCATGTCGAAAAAGCGCATTGTCATCGTTGAAGATGATTTAATCATCATGGAACTCCACAGGCACTATGTGGAGAATCTTGGGCACGAAGTGGTGGGCACTTTTACATCCGGCACTGAAGTAATAGAGTATTTCAAAGAAAATACCGCCGATCTTATTCTCATGGATATTCGCCTCGAGGATAAAACCGATGGTATAGAAACCATGAGGGAAATTCAGGAGTCTACCTCTGTACCTGTGGTATACATCACCGGAAATACCGAAGACTCTAATCTCGAAAGAGCCGTAGGCACCAATATAAAGGGCTTTTTGAGTAAGCCACTGGCAGTTGAAGACCTCAACGACATCATCGAATCAGTTTCTGAACTTACGGAGTCTATCTGGTATGCACAGCGTATCCAAAGATCCATCATCCCCGACAAAACCAAATGGTCAAGGTATTTTGACCATCCGGTGTTTATCAATCGCCCCAAAGATGTTATCACCGGGGACTTTTGTTCCATCTATCGTCAAAAAGAAAACGATTCGCTCATCGGCGCGGTAGGTGATTGCACCGGTCACGGCATCCCCGCCGCACTGCTTTCGGTGCTCTCTTTTCAGATCGTGCACAATGCTTCCCGTCGCAACAACGACATCCGTAAACTGGTACTCAGCGTAAATAAAAACATACAGAAAGCCCTCGCCGGTGGATCCACACACACCCGTGTACACGACGCTCTCGAACTCCTGGTTTTTAAATTGGAGCCGAACGAAAAAAAAATATCGATTACCGGTAGCAAAATGCAATATGTCTATTTCGACGCTGCCGACAAAACCCTTTACCTGCATAGCCTCAGAGGCCCCACCCTGGGCGCTGATATTCCTGAATCAGAAATCCTACCGGAGCATGTATATGAATTTAAAAAGGGTGATTACTTCTACTTCTTCAGCGATGGTATCAAAGACCAGTTCGGCGGCCTGCACAAAAGAAAAATGATGAAAAAAGGATTGCTCTCTATCCTCGAACGCGTGCAGCATGTAGCCCCGGAAAGAAAAAATATCGAATTTGAAATTGCTTTGCGCAAATGGCAGGGAAGCTTACCCCAAACAGATGATATGCTGTTGCTCGGATTTGACCCCAATACCTATCCGCAGTAAACGGTACACTGCGATGTTGACCATGTAGCAAACAACAGTTTTTTTGGCTTCCCTTGTGATAATGTTCTCACCGAACAAAATACCAGGGTAGAAAGCGTGAAAACGAATTTAGCAGCATGTAAAAAAAGACGCTTCTGTCAAAACAGATTCAATAGCATCCAACTTTCAACGCGTACTCATCAGCGCTTCATCACCAATACCACCAGAAATTTACTTGCATTCCAGAACTTCTCCGGCTGGGTAATGTAAACTACTGTTTCATTTGCCGTTTGGGTAAGGGTATAACTATCGGAAGGATGTGTGGTGATGATTTTTGCTTTTTTGGACTGTACCTTGATACTTTTGAATTTATTGATGTCTATTTCCTCAAAATTGGATTTGTTAAAGGCATCACTGAGCTTCCTGCTCGAACCAATACCCAGCACGCCTCCCTCTTTAGTGACCACTCCCTTTGAGAGCAATTCCTGCTCGGTACCTGAGGTAAACCATGCCTTACTGAGCATGCGCGTTTTCGCCTCATTTTCTTCACTTACTTCTTTATATCGCTCATACAAGTTGCCAAAATCCTTGTTCATGCTTTCCATATCCGTGAGCAGTGCATCAATCTGCTTGCTCTTATCATCAACCAACTCGTTAAGCATGCTGATAAAACCACTGTAGGCATCGCTTTTCCCCTGTCCATTTATTGCATTTTGCTGAAGCTTTCCGAGCAACTCTTTGTTCCTTGTCATCACCGAATCAATGAACTTCAGATTGGCCATCACCGCTGCTTTTTTTCCCTTCTTCAGGCCGGCCTGTTTTTTTCTTATCAGCATCACATTGTTTTGTACCTCACTCATCGTGGTGGTGAAAAAAGCCAGTACACTATCCCTTATGGATAGTTCCTTCTTTAATTTATCATAAGCCTGAATGAGTGTATCCGCTGAATTTTCAGCAGGAACGATTGCCTGCTCGGTTTGTGTTTCGTTCTTGCAGGAAACCAACAGCAAAACAAGAGAAATTAATACAAAAAACTGTTTCATGTGACTAAACTTGACAACAAGGTAAACACTTACCGGGGGCTAAAAGTATCTGATCAGAAAATTTAATTAACAGTTTGCTTGTCAATATTTTCTGCGGTGATTTCTGTTGTTCTTTGATGGGAACTTCTTTTGTCCGCCAAACTGCTGCACATGCCCCTGCACATTGCCGTTGGTTACATTTCTTGTGCGGAAGTCAATAAAATGCAGGCGCTTGTTCATGTCAAACCGTATTTTTCCTTCAGACATCTTCTCCAGATGGGCAAGTATCGTCTCATCGCTCACAGCATCTCTGTTCCATGCCAGGTAATCTTTTTTCATCAGGTTGGCAATGGCTTCCGCATACACCATGCGCTTCTCTTCGTCTTCCATCTCCAATGCTTTGCGGATAAACTTCTCCACCGCACTGCCATAATGCATAAAGCGGATATTACCCTTGGGATAGGCCACTCTTCGGGGCTTGCTCTCTACAGTCTCTCTGCTGGGTGCAGCATACGGACCATCTATATCCAGCTTGTAACCGGTCATGATGTGCAGGTGATCCCACAACTTGTGACGAAAATCTTCCACTTCCTTTTGCTGGGGATTTAAGATGGTCATGATCTCGATGATCGCACTCGCCATTTTTGTGCGTTTCTCCCTGTCGGGCTCCTCCACGGCAAGTTCAGCCATGCGCTGTACATTCCGCCCATATTCCGGGATCATCAGCTTGTTGAGCTGTGTGTTGTATTCCATGTGTGTATTGAGTTGGGAAAACGGACCTCTTGAAGGATCCGCCGCAATCTTACTCTATTGCTTTCAGTTTGGCGAAGGTAAGTAATAATTGTTTGGTTTGTCCGGAGTCAAACAAAATACTCGCCTTGCGGTTTGCACCCGCACCCTCAAGCCCCTGTATCGTTCCTGCCCCAAAGGTGCTGTGCTCAACTCTTTGACCCGTCACAAAATCGCCCGTTTCTTCTGTTCCTCCCATACGGGTTTTCTCCTGCTCAATCTTCCTGAGCTTGCCCCGCCCTGCAGGCGCCGGTGGCGTTTCCCGCTTGCCTGTGGCAGGCAATTCCTGACTGGTTTTACGCAAAAAAAACGGCTTGCCACCCCAGGGAGTCTCTGTTGCTTTTGGCGCTGAAACCTTTCTCGGACGAATCAACAATTCCTCGTCAATCTCATCAATAAAACGGCTCGGATCACAACTCAGCAAGTTTCCGTATTTGTAACGACTCTGGGCATAACTGAGGGTAACTCTTTTTCTTGCCCTGGTAATGGCCACATAAAACAAGCGACGCTCTTCCTCCAGCTCACTGCGGCTTCCCATGCTCTGTTGTGCAGGAAAAAGATTTTCCTCCAATCCCACCACAAACACATACGGAAACTCCAGGCCCTTGGCAGCATGCACCGTCATCAGCGACACCTTGTCGGCATGGTCTTTCTCAGGCCCCTCCTCCTCCGCATCTGTTAGCAAGGCAATGTCCTGCATAAACACATCCAGTGTATCCGCAACTTCTTCCTGCTCAAACTCACCCTCCACAAACATGGCATCCGGCGGACTGATCCTAAGGGTCTTGTTCTCGGTAAAATCCTTGATTCCGTTCAGCAAGGCCTGTATATTTTCATAGCGACTTACACCCTCCGGGGTTTTGTCGGCATACAACTCTTTTAACATCCCACTCGCACCGGCAATCTCTGCACCCAGTTCATACGCATCCATGTGAGGCATGCGCAAGGAAAAATGCTGAATCATGGTGCAAAAATCCAATAGCTTTTGTCGGGTGCCCGCTTGCAATTGCATCGGATTACGCTCGTATAATTCCAAACACACCTGCCACAGACTCATGCCGCGTGTGGCGGCTTCCACTCCAATTTTGTCGAGGGTGGTTTGTCCGATGCCCCTCGCGGGATAATTGATGATGCGCTTAAATGCTTCCTCGTCATGCGGATTGATCACCAATCGGAAATACGCCACAAGATCTTTGATCTCCTTGCGTTTGTAAAACGACAAGCCCCCGTAAATTTTGTAGGGAATATTCAGTTTCCGCAAGGCCTCTTCCAAAGCCCTGCTCTGTGCATTGGTTCTGTATAAAATCGAAAAATCTTTGTTTGCTGCCTGCTCATTCATCCGGGTTTCAAAAATGGCATTGGCCACCATCCAACCCTCTTCATTGTCGGTAAGTGCGCGCAGCACCGGAATTTTTTGTCCGGCTTCATTGTGCGTCCATACCTGCTTCTCAAACTGCTCCTGGTTGTTGTTAATCACCTTGTTGGCGGCCTCTACAATGGTTTTGGTGGAACGATAGTTCTGCTCCAGTTTATAGGTCCGCATGCCCGGATAATCATGCTGAAAATTCAGGATGTTCTGAATGTTGGCTCCGCGGAAACCATAGATGCTCTGGGCATCATCACCCACCACACAAATATTTTCAAAAGCAGCAGCCAGCTTTTTCACAATCACATACTGCGCAAAATTGGTATCCTGATACTCATCTACAAGGATGTATTTGAATTTGTGCTGGTACTTATGCAGCACATCCGGAAAATCCCTCAGCAGGATGTTGGTATAGAACAATAAATCGTCAAAGTCCATTGCATTGCTCTGAAAACAACGCAGGTGATACATCTCAAAGATGCGCGTAATCTCCGGACGGCGCGAAGCCCTGTCGTCAGCCTGTATCTCAGCATTGTCGCGGTATGCCTGCCAGGTGAGCAAATTGTTTTTTGCCGACGATATCCGGCTGTGCACCACCGAGGGTTTATACACCTTGTCGTCCAGGTTCAGCTCTTTTACAATGGATTTAATCAGACTGCGAGAATCATCCGTATCGTAGATGGTAAAACTGGAAGGAAATCCGATGCGGTGCGCCTCACTTCTCAGCAGGCGGGCAAACACGGAGTGAAAGGTACCCATCCAAAGGTTGCGGCTCTCCTGTTCACCCACCAGTTTAGAAATGCGCTCTTTCATCTCCCGCGCTGCCTTGTTCGTAAAGGTGAGCGCCAATATGTTAAAGGCATCTGTTCCTTTGTGCAGCAGGTAGGCAATGCGATAGGTAAGCACACGGGTCTTCCCCGAGCCGGCACCGGCAAGAATCATCACAGGGCCGTCCACAGCAAGGGCAGCCTCCCGTTGCTCGGGATTTAAATCATTTAAAAAACCGGGAATTTCCAAGGGACTTTAAAGCCCCGCTAATTTCGGAAATTTAATCCGGCTGCAGCTGCTGTTTGCTATTTTCTTTTCAACCTCTGCACAGCAACAGGTGTATATGAACATGATAGGCTTTCCCTACTTTTGCAAGCATGGAGGATAATCCCTGGCTTAGCCGCACCACCCTGCTCATTGGCAAACAAAACACCGCCCTGCTCAAAAATGCCTCGGTTTGTATTGCAGGACTCGGAGGCGTGGGTTCCTATGCCGCCGAAAGCATCGCCCGCGCCGGCGTGGGCAAACTCACCCTCATCGACGGCGATGTGGTAGATCCCAGCAACCGCAACAGACAGTTGCCGGCCCTTCTCAGCACGCAGGGTCAGTTTAAAACAAGGGTCATCAAAAACCGCCTGCTCGACATCAATCCCGACCTCGAAATAAACCTGCTGCCCGAATTTCTCCTCCCCGAAAATACCGATGCACTGGTGGCAAATGGTAAGTTTGATTACATTGTAGATGCCATCGATGGCATTTCTCCCAAGTGCAGCCTCATCGCTGCTGCCAAAAAATACCAGGTGCCCGTAGTGAGCTCCATGGGTGCCGGCGGAAAACTCGATCCAAGCCGCATACAGATTGCCGATATTTCTCGTACACACAATTGCTATCTCGCCTCGGTCTTGCGCAAACGCCTCCGAAAAATCGGCATCAGCAAAGGCGTACGCACCGTGTTCTCCGACGAAAAAGTGCTCGACGAATCCCTCATGGTCACCGATGGTACACACTTTAAAAAATCTGCCTACGGCACCATCTCCTATCTCCCTGCCATCTTCGGCATGTTCATCGCTTCCGTGGTGGTATGCGACCTCATCGGATGGAAAACAAAAGCACTCTTCCCGGGTAAAGAAGCAGGATTTTATTCCAAACCAGAGGACATCATCCGTCCATAATTCACAAACAGCTTGTCGTGTTTTTCTATTCCCTGCTCAGGGCGTTCCCCTGCGGGTCGTGCTTTCCACTCAAACTTTTTTGCAAGGCAAAAAAGTAACCGTTCCAATCACTAACGCAACTTTCAGTATCTCAGCTTACTGCCCTTTGCCATAAAACTACATAACTTATTCTACAAATAGTTTTCACACTTTTTTTTGCACATGCCTTTCTCTCTTTTCTTTCGGAGCAAAACTTAGGGGATGCATTTTCATCTTAACATTTTATACCCGTCATTTCCTTTTGGTCAGTAAATTAATAATGATAACTTTATGCCGCAACTATAACCAATCAAAGCATGAAAAAGAACATTGCCTTGAGTGACACCGGCTTTTTATTCAATCCTTCCTCCGGTGATTCATTCTCAACCAACCCCACCGGCCTCGACATCATCCGGTGGCTCAAAGAAGGAAAAACACAAAAAGAAGTACTCAAAAATCTCACCGAAAAGTATGAGGTAGAACCCGACAAGGCCGAACGCGACCTTCAGGATTTTGTGGACATGCTCAAATCCTTTCACCTGAGAGAACATGAGTAAGCGCAAAAAAATAACGGTTGCGGTTACCGGAATTAACAACATCGACAGTCCCGGTCCCGGCATCCCCGTCATTCGTTCGCTGCGCGAAAGCAACAAATACGAGGTGCGCATCATCGGCCTCTCCTACGAGGCACTGGAACCGGGCATCTACATGCACAACCTGGTAGACCGCTCTTACCAGATTCCGCTGCCAAGCGCCGGCGCAGAGAGCCTGTTACAAAGGCTTGCATACATTCATCAGAAAGAAAACATCGGGGTAATCATTCCCAATTTCGACGCAGAACTTCATAACTTCATCAAAGCCGAAAAACAAATTTTCGATGCCTTTGGCATCCGCATGTTTCTGCCTACCCTCGAAATGTTTGATGCCCGTCATAAATCCTCTCTCTTTGAGTTTGGCAAAAAAAACGGCATCGATGTTCCCTACAGCAAAATGATTTTCTCGGCTTCAGAAATTCCCCTGCTCAGCAAGGATTTTACCTACCCCATGGTGGTCAAAGGAAAATACTATGAAGCCAGTATCGCTTACACCGCCGATCAGGTAAGTACCTACTTCCATAAAATTTCTGCCAAATGGGGTCTCCCCGTCATTATCCAGCAGTTTGTAAGCGGACAGGAAGTGAATGTAACCGCCATCGGCGACGGAAAAGGCAACTGCATAGGTGCCGTTCCCATGCGCAAACTTTACATCACTGACAAAGGAAAAGCCTGGGCAGGTGTAGCCACCGACGACCAAGCCCTCATCAACGCAGCCCATGCAGTAATCAAAGCACTGCAATGGAGAGGAGGTACCGAGCTCGAATTTATCCGCAGCGAAGAAGGCAAGTATTACCTGCTCGAAATCAATCCCCGCTTTCCGGCCTGGGTTTACCTGGCCACCGGTTGCGGACAAAATCATCCCGAAGCCCTCCTGTCTCTCGCCCTCGGCGAAAGCGTAAAGCCCATGAAGACCTACGAGGCCGGCAAAATGTTCGTCAGATATTCCTATGACCTGGTGGTGGGACTCGACGAATTTGAAAAAATAACCACCCTGGGAGAACTTTAACAATACTTACAATGAGCAAAATCGCATACGAAAGACCCGTCATCCAAAAACTCAATGCGGGCATCACCAATAAGTTCGGAACAAAAACAGAATATGCCCCGGTTACCCACATCGAAGGGGTGTCTGTAAAATCCATTATCGAAGCCCATGGCTCGCCATGCTTCGTTCTTTCCGAACGACAAATCCGGCAAAACTACCGCAATGCGGTAAGGGCGTTTAAAACACGCTATCCCAAAGTTCAATTCGCATGGTCTTACAAAACCAATTACATCAACGCCATTTGCAACATCTTCCATCAGGAAGGTTCATGGGCAGAAGTTGTCTCAGGCTTTGAATACAACAAAGCCCTGGGCAACGGAGTGCCCGGCAACAAAATTCTTTTCAACGGTCCTGACAAAACCACCGAAGACCTGCTGCTCGCCATCTCCCACAACTCAGTAATTCACATTGATCACTTTGAGGAACTTTACGAAATCTCTGCCATCGCCGAAGAACAAAAGAAAAAAGTGCGCGTGGCCATTCGGGTAAACATGGACACAGGTGTATATCCCATGTGGGACCGCTTTGGTTTTAATTACGAAAACGGTCAAGCCTGGAACGCCATCAACAAATTGATGGCTAATGAATGGATACAACTCATCGGTCTGCATGCACACATCGGCACTTTCATGCTCACCACATCAGCATACGCTGTGGCGGCAAGCAAACTCTGCGACCTCGCTGTAAACATCCGCAACCAGTGGAACCGCAACATCGAGTACCTCGATTTAGGCGGAGGCTTTGCTTCGGCCAACAGCCTCAAAGGATCGTACCTGCAGGGTGCAGATGTAGTACCCGATGTGAATGAGTATGCAGAAGCCATCTCCAGCGTCATCCTTAACTACGGATTCAAACCCAATGAACTGCCCCTGCTCATCCTCGAAAGCGGACGCGTACTGGTAGACGATGCCGGATACCTGCTGGGCAGCGTGATTGCAACCAAAAGACTTAGCGACGGACGCCGCGCAACCATCATGGACTTTGGTGTTAACCTCCTGTTTACCTCCTTTTGGTACAACCACAAAATTTCTCCGGCACAAGAGTTTTCCCATCATACCGAAGACATGGTTTGCTTCGGACCGCTGTGCATGAACATCGATGTGGTCAGAGAAAGTATCACGCTTCCCCTTCTGTCAAAAGGAGACCATGTAGTGGTACATAAAGTAGGCGCTTATAACATGACACAGTGGATGCAGTTTATTCAGATGCGTCCCCGTGTGGTGCTGATTGATGAAAACCGCGGAGTGCATGTTATCCGCGAACGCGAAACCATTGAAACCATTCAACAGATGGAACGCATGCCCGACCATCTCGCCAAATTCCAACTCTGATTTTACCTTGAAAAAAGGAAACTGGATAGGCAGTTTTTTTGCAGAGAGCCTCTACAAAAGCTACGCACAGGTTTTTTTCTCTAAAAATCCTGTGCTGGCCGGAGGCATCATGGCTGTTACCTTTCTCAATCCCCTCCACGGCCTGATGGGCATCCTGGGCGTACTGCTCGGAAACATTGCCGCCTATCTTGCCCTATACGAAAAAGAAGAAGTAAGAGAAGGCTACTGGGGTTTTAATCATCTCCTGGTAGCACTTTACCTTGCATCTACCTTCAAGCCCAACCTGCAGTTTGCAGTGCTCTTTGTGTCGGTACATTTCTTGTGTTTCTCATTCACCTTCTGGATCCGCAATTGGGCCAATAAGGCAGGACTGCCCTATCTTTCTCTGCCCTTTATCCTCACATCTTTCGTGGTAATGCTCAGTGCGGGCAACATCCCCAACCTGCAGCTCTCCGATAGTGGCATCTACACCCTCAATGAGCAAATGCTGGAATCAGGAACCTTTACCGAAAAATCAAATGCCCTGCTTGCTTCTTTTTTACCCGCTTTTTTTCAGCATTTTTTTCACATCCTGAGCGGCATATTTTTTGATAAAAACCTGATCGGAGGCCTGCTTATCGCACTCTCTCTTTTGTGGTGGTCCAGGATTGCTTTTCTCTCGGCACTACTTGCTTTCGGCGCAGCCCATTTGTTGTTTGTATTCTATGGTATTCCTCCACAAACACTCAACGAATCTCTCACCGGCGCAAACTATGTGTTTTTTACCCTCACCTACATGTGCTATTACCTGGTGCCGGGAATTATTCCCCTCTTGCTCACCATTGCTTTTTTTCCCTTGCTGTTTTTTGTCAATATTTTTCTTGGAAAAATACTTGTGGTGATGCAACTCAAACCTTTTACCCTGCCTTTTGTGTCGGGCATTTTTATCTCCCTCTCAGTCCTTCGTCTGATCCGTCCGTTTAAAGGACTGCACTGGGTGGGTCATGCCTATTTTTCACCGGAAAAAAACCTCTATATCGATTCTGTTTTAACACCTCTCCGTACACAACTGCAAACCCTCCCGCTCAGACTTCCTTTCTATGGGCAATGGATGGTTTCTCAGGGATACGCCGGTGGTATTACCCACCTCGGAAAATGGCAAAAGGCACTCGACTTTGTGGTGCTCGATGAACAGATGAAAACCTATGCCGATAGCGGAAAAGAAACATGGGATTATTACTGCTACGGAAAACCCGTGCTTGCACCCGCTGCCGGAACGGTTACCGCCCTCGAAGATACGGTTGACGAAAACCTCATCGGCAGAACCAATACCGGTGCAAACTGGGGCAACAGCATCGTTATTCAGCATGCTCCCGGACTGTGTTCGCAGGTGAGTCACCTCAGACCTTTTTCTGCACAGGTACGCGTAGGCGACTATGTGTATGCCGGCCAAATTATCGGATACTGCGGAAACAGCGGACGCTCTCCGGAGCCTCACCTGCATTTTCAGGTACAGCAAGAACCCTTTATCGGAGCCGCCACCATGCCATGGCCTTTCAGGCATTTTATCGAACAGATAGACGGACAAAGACGCCTGTGCTCCGGCATCGTTCCCTCCGAAGGTGTTTTCGCCGAAACAGTAGATATTGATCCCGCACTGCATGAGGCCATGGGTTTTTATCCTGGCTATCTGCTCCGCTTTCGCGACAACCAGATGCAAGTGCATCAGTGGGAAGTAAAAACTACCGCTCTCAACGAAACTTACCTGTATTGCAGCGAAACCAATTCCTCTGCCTTTTTTATTTTCGACGGAACCCTGCTTCAATTCACCACTTTCGAAGGAAACCGCAAATCACTTTTGTTTCATTTCTTCCTCATTCATTACCGCATCCTCCCGGGCAACTACCCTCAATTGCCCGTAAACGCTGTGGTTTCGCCCCTGTGGATGCACATTCCCCTGCTAGGATGGTTGCTCGATTTTGTGGCTCCCTTTGTAAGCATCAAAGGCGCCGCATATTCATCAGTGCTGCAAAAATCAACCCAGGTGCATGAATTCAACTACAAGGTGTCATGCAGATTTATGTTTGCAGGAATCACCGCCAGATCATACAAAGGAGAAATCACCGTAGAAAACAACCGCATCTCAAAATGGAGTTACCATTCCGGAAAAAAACATTTCTCTGTCTACTCCTTCTAACGCTGTTTGCCAATGGACTCTTGGCCATCCCTCCCACAAACATCAGCGATAGTCTCTCGGAAGACTTGTTTGTTAAAGGCAAATACCGCGCCCTCATCAGAGCTTCGCGTGCCACAGTGCGCAGTGGAAAAGCCGGCGATATGCTTCTGTTCCGCCGCGGTGTAGCCGCTTACGAAACAAAAAATTACGCGATTGCCATCTCCATGTTCGAAAAAATACAATCTCAGTACATACGAAAAATGGCCGCTCCCGCATACCTCCGTGCCTGTAAAAAAATGTACCACCCCGCACAGGAAGAGTACCTCGGAGAATGGGCGAAAGAAAAACAAAAAAAAATACAGACAAGCCTGCTCAGCGCTGCAAACGCCTGGCTTGGCAATCTCTCCAATCCCAACATACAATCCTTCACCCTTGCCAATGATGGATTTGCTTCAGCAGTATTTCCCAGGTCCTTTTATGCCTATTCCCTTTTCGCAGAAGTACTCATCGGACAACGCTACAAATGTGTGTTCGGATACACCAACAACAGCATGCAGACATACTCCGATATATGGAATAACTTCGACAACAAAACAAGAGAATACACTTGGAAACAACAGGATTTCTATGGCTTATTTTCCCGTAGGGTAAACCCGCACTTCAGCGCCGGATTGTTCTACCACTCAATGCATTCGCAGGCAACATCTCTGCAGGCAGTTTGGAGTCCGGATAGCTACTCATACAGCTATTTTGATGGGTTCTCAAACAGCCGTGCAGACATTATAGGGGCTCACTTCCTCTTTAAAAATACCCATTTCGAATGTGAAATAAATCCTTCTTTTCTTCAATTCGGAAATACCAAAACACTCAACCTCGAAGTATCCGGGATGGCTTACCCACTCGGAAACCAGCACCTCATCACCTACCTGCGCCTGTACGCCACTTCCGACAGCATCAAAAACCGCAATTTGATGTATGCCGGACTCGGCACCATGCCCTTTAAAAACACCTGGATCAAGGGAGGAATTTTGTGGGGAAGCATACAGAACCAGGTCTCCTCTGCCGGAAGTATTTTTTCTCCCATCCCCGATAACACGCGCCATGTAGCTGAGGCAGAGGCAGTGTTTCTGGCAGGAAGATGTACTTTTTCACTCAGGTACAACAACATGCTCCGCTACACGGATGTGTTTAAAATAAACATGCCCGATGTAAAAAACCCTGCTACCTACAAACCCACTTTTTCCACACACACATATCGCACACAAAGCATTACCTTTAGCATCAAATACCGCTTATGAAAAACACACTTGTAACCTTGATTACCATCTTTTTTTTCTCAGGAAAAATTTTTTCTCAGGATGCAATGGAAACCTTATTTTCAAAAAGTTATGCCTGTGAATACAGACAGCATTACGACAGTGCCATTGCTATTTTGCGTACAGGAAATATTGAAAACAATTACGAGGCAAATCTGAGACTTGGATGGTTGAATTACCTCTCCGGAAAACATGAACAGTCAATTGGCTTTTATAAAAAAGCAAAAAGCATCATGCCCGTTTCTATCGAACCTCATCAGGGAATTGTATATCCCTTAAGTGCCCTCGAAAAGTGGAATGAAGTACTGCTCGAATATGATGGCATCATCAAGCTGGATGCAAAAAACTACAATGCCAATTTCAAGGCAGGGCTCATCTATTACAATCGCAAGGATTATACGCTCGCAAAAAAATACCTCGATGTGCTGCTCAACCTCTATCCTTTCGATTATGATGTTGTACACCTCAGTGCCTGGAACCACCTGATGATGGGGAATTACCGCGAAGCCCGGGTACTTTTTCAAAAAGCACTTTGCATCAAACCAGGTGATGTTTCCTCCAACGAAGGATTAAAAAGCATCAAATAAGAAGCATCTCCCTCGTCCTCGTTTGCAACGAGGGTACCCTGAAAGAACTTTTGCAGCGCTCAACTTATGCAAGTGTAATTTCTCTCCTCAAACCTTCCCTCGTCCCCTTCTCTCGTCCTCGTTTGCAACGAGGATGCCTCGAACGAACTTTTGCAACGCTCAATTGATGCAAGTGTAATTTCTCTCCTCAAACTCTCCCTCGGCCTCGTTTGTAAAGTGGATGCCCTGAACGAACTTGTGAAACCTTCGCTCGTCCTCGTTTGTAACGAGGATACCCTGAACGAGTGTTTGCAACGCTCAATTGATGCAAGTGTAATTTCATTCCCTCGTCCTCGTTTGCAACGCTCAACCCTTCCCTCGTCCTCGTTTGTAACGAGGATGCCTTGAACGAGCGTTTGCAACGCTCAACCCTTCCCTCGTCCTCGTTTGCAACGAGGATGCC
>JBEICQ010000033.1:0-19110 GCA_040383885.1 Flavobacteriales bacterium
CTGCCCATGATATCTATGCAATCCATTCTGCAGGCCTCCGGTGTCTCAATTGTAAAATTTCCATCTGAAACCGTGGGATACATAACAGATGCAAAAGTTTTGGACTGCGCGACGATGCTGTTTGTAATCAGTGTTTGCAGATTGGCTTCCCAGATTCCTCTGCCAAAGGTGGAAACATAAATCTTATTTAACACCGGATTGATTTCGAGATCAGAAAGAATCACATTTGGCAAGCCGCTGCTCCATAATGTCCAGGTGCTTGATCCCGGCAGCAATGCATAAAGTCCTACATCGGTGGCAGCGAGCAGAATTCCGGTATCGGGCAGCATTTTAAGCGCATTTACAGGCAGGTTGGGCAAGTTGTAAGAAATATTCTCCCATGCACTTCCGGCAGACTGGCTTCTGAAAACTTTACACATAGGAACCATACCCGCCATACCCACAAAAACCCTGGAAGCATTATTGGGGTCAATCTCAAGCGAGGTATAATACAATGAATCAGGCAATCCGCTTGTTACCTCCTGCCAGCTGGCTCCTCCATTGAGTGTTCGGTAAACTTTGCCCGGAAGACCATACTCATATCGAACCCTTTTTCCTGCATACACCACATCAGGATCAGAAGCTGAGACTGCAAGGGCAGAAATATCATTCTGAATAGGCGAATTACTTGTGAATGACGAAACCGTCACCCAGTTGTCGCCCTGGTCATCACTTCTTGCCACATTCACAAACCCTGCATACAAACGACCTCCAAGCGCACGAGTTCCTGCAAGTGGACTTAACCATTCAGCAGCTTCGTTAGACACATTGGCATTAATCTGGTTATAAAATACTCCGTCGTCGGTGGATTTACCGAAGTTGCCGTATTGTGAAGATGCGATGCTGACACTATTATCGTCCGGAAAAATGTAATTGTCCATACCATCACCACCAAACACTGTGGACCATCCAAATTCATTGAAATACGCTGTGGCATTGTCCTGGGAACCTGCCAGTAATTTTTCATTGATGGTTTGTGAGGAACTGAGTTTGTAAAAAGAGGTGATCTGAATGCCGTCATTGAGACTGGTCCATAGCGTTGACCAGGGTGTTCCTGCAGAGGCAGCAGGCCATGGCTGACTGATTGCCTGCATGGTGCGGTAAAGTCCCCCGTCGCTGCAAACAAAGAGGTTGTTTGTTTGGGGTTGAAATGCCATTTGATGAATGTCACAATGTATGGTGGGTCCATAATACAAAGTCCAATGTGAAACCGGTTCATAGGTTTGTCCTGCGTTGCCGGATGCCCAAACATTTACACCGCCCGCATAGATCAAAGAATCATTAAGCGGACTTACTACCAGTGCCAGATCATAGGTTCCCCGGCCTCCCGGATTGCTGCCATCATCCCATTCGAGGATATTGGTGAGAGCCGGTGTAAATTGCCAGGTATTACCGGCATTGGTGGAAGTATAGGTTCCATATAATCCAGACACAGTATCAACAGCAAGCGCATAAATTCTTGAAGAATTGCTAGGAGCAATGGCCAGTTTGATTCTTTGCACCTGACCTGTAGGGGGAATCCCGGTGTTCAGCATCGTCCAGGTGTTTCCGTAATCTGTGGATTTGTAAATGCCGGCATTGCCTTCATTGGCATTTTTTACCCAACCCGTGGCTGCATAAAGCACATTTGGCTGAAGAGGATCTTCAACAAGGTCCCAAAAGAGCGAATCCATGGTCCTCGTCCACTGATTCCCGCCATCATTGCTCACATACATTCCGGATGTGCCGCAAGCCACCAATTTGTTGCTGTTCAGTCTGTTTACATGAATTTTACGGATCAATCCATCATCCCCGTCAGTGAGCTGAAATCCCAGTCCCGTTTGCGACCATGATGCACCCCCGTTCGTGCTTTTATAAACCCCCAAACCATAGTGTGTATGTCTCTTTCTGCCATTTAATTGCAATCCAAAACCGATATACTCAAAGTCGCATAAAGAGATATATATGATTTGAGAATTATTGGGATCAACCACCACATCGCTGATGCGTGTGATGGGCAGGTTATCGGTAAGAGGTATCCATGATTGTCCGTTGTTGCTTGTTTTCCAGAGACCACCCTGTGCCACACCGGCGTAATAAACAGCAGGATTCACCGGATCAAAACCAATACAATTGATTCTTCCGATCCCGTTTTCCATATAAGCGGTATTGTTTAAGGGAGTGGCGTAGGGACCGGATGGCGTCCATTGCAGGTTGTTTGCATTTTTCTGCATCCATGCTTTTTCTTCACTCACTTTTTGTAATTCCTTCAAATACACATTTGCGTCCACCGGATAGCCTCTGCCGTTGGTATGCATTTGCATCTCATGCTCCCACCTTTTATAATATTTCCAGCCTTTTTTTTCTTTGAGATTGTGGTTTGACTTCCATTCGGAAAAATCTTTTTGCATGTGCAGAAATGGATTTCCTGCTTCCGTATGATGCTTCAGAAAAGGCTGTGCCTTCAGAAGGAGGGAAGACATGATGAATACCTGAAGAATAAAAAGATGTTTCATGGGAATCTGTAATAGACCGAACCAAGGTAAGCACTTATTCAAAAAAAATCGTTAATCACCATCTAATTGCCTGATTATTGTGGTATATTTCGAAAAAAAAGAGCATAAAGAATGAAGTTGTTTCCCTGCCGCCGTTCAGAAGCTATCCCATGCCACAGCTCAGCAGTTTCTTTCTTTTTTTTCTGCTCCCCAGTGGAATCTATTCAATCCCTCAAAAACAGCTCATGGGCAGGTATGTAATCTTTCTATTTACGCTGTGTTTTCTTATGATGAATCACAGTTTTGCCCAGAAGACCGGTAAGCTACGCAATGAAAAACTCGTGCAATTTTCAGGAGTGGTTGTTTCTTCCGACTCCCTCATGCAAATTCCCTTTGTAAGTGTGATGATCAAAGGGAGTCGCCATGGAACCATCAGTGATTACAATGGATTTTTCTCTCTCGTTGCGCAGGAAAACGACATCATCGAGTTTACTGCCATTGGGTTTAAGCCCGCCACCTTTGTGATACCCGATAGCTTGGAGGACAGTAAATATTCCATGATTGAAATTCTCAGCGCGGATACCTTTTACCTCAAGGAAATGCTTATTTTGCCCTGGCCAACCAAGGAGCAATTTAAACAAGCTTTTCTGAGTCTCGATCTTCCCGATGATGATGCGGCAAGGGCACAACGCAATCTCGACCAGCTAAGAAATCCTGAATATTATGGCTTTAGCGTAGATTCCAGAATGATGAATCAGCAACTCATGCTGCAGCAACAAAATGCCAGGGTCTATGGTTCCGGAGCCATCCCACTCAACAACCTCATGAACCCTTTCGCATGGGCAAAATTTATTTCAGATTGGCGCTCAGGCAAACTTAAAAGACAATAATCCTGCGTTTTTTCTGTTATTTGCCATTTGTGCGTCACTCTGTTTTACTCTTCCTTTGTTTCGCTTTTGCGGCCATGCATTGCCCGCTTGCCTATGCCCAAACAAAGGGCGAGGCGCGCCTGCGCGGAAAGGTTATTGACTCAGTGGACACCCGCGTTCTTCCCGGAGTCACTCTTCTTATTAACCCGGGAGGCAAAGAGTTTTCCAGCGCTCTCGACGGATCCTTCGATATTTTTATTCCGTCTGATACCAAGGTAAGTGTAGAGATTAAATCGCCGGGCTACGCACTCTTGCGCAAAGAGTTTTTCCTGAGTACGGGTGCCACTGAAACTTGGGAGGCAGGTCTTTCTATTCTCTCTCTTACACTCGGCGAAGTGCGCATCTACGACAAAGAAGAACGACGCACCAACATCAGTCGCATCGATCCCAAACTTGTTCAGGTTTTACCAACTTTAGGAGGGGTGGAAAGTATCCTGAAAACTTTGCCCGGAGTGGTTTCCAATAACGAAATGAGTTCGCAGTACAGTGTGAGGGGAGGAAACTTTGATGAAAATCTCGTCTATGTAAACGATATCGAAATCTACAGACCTTTTCTGGTTCGCTCCGGACAACAGGAAGGACTATCATTTATCAATCCTGATCTGGTATCCGATATCCGCTTCTCTGCAGGAGGATTTGAAGTCAAGTATGGCGACAAAATGTCGAGTGCACTTGATATCACCTACAAGAAAGTAAAATCTTTTTCCTCATCTGTCACAGGAAGTCTACTCGGCGGGACATTCGCCATCGAAGGCATCAGTCCGAATAAAAAGTTTTCATGGCTCGCAGGTGTCAGACAAAGATCCAACAGATACATCCTCCGAACACTCGATACCCAGGGTGATTATCGTCCCTTGTTTGTAGACGGACAATTGCTGCTCACCTATGATGTTAATCCTGCCTGGCAACTGAACATGCTCGGTAATTATGCGCGCAACCGCTACAACTTTATACCCGAAACACAGCAAAGTAAATTCGGCACCATCTCTGTTGTCAAACAACTTACCGTTTTTTTCGACGGGCAGGAACTCAATGATTTTGAAACCTATCTCGGTGCTCTCAGTGCCAACTATAAACCGCACTCAGATTTGCAACTGAAGTTTATTACTTCTGCCTTCCGAAGTTTCGAAACAGAACGCATCAATGTTCAGGGACAATACCTCATTTACGATGTGGAATCTGATTTTGGTAAAGAGAGTTTTGGAGATACTACCAATCTCACCGGTGTGGGCACCTCTCTGAATCATGCCAGAAATCTTCTCAAAGCCACGGTTTGGAATATTGAGCACAAGGGACGATTTAAGCAGGCAAGGTGGGGATTGCGTTTTCAGAAAGAATGGATCAGCGACAAGATAAAAGAGTGGACCATGCTCGACTCAAGTGGATACAGTCTTCCTTACAGCAACTCGGAAATTAATCTGCAGGATGTGCTCATTCAGCGAATTTCACTCAATACATCGCGTATCTCGGGATTCCTGCAACAACAATGGATATGGGGAACCTCTACCGAGTATTCCCTGATGGCAGGAGGACGCTTTAGTTACTGGAGTCTTAACCGTGAACTCCTTGCCAGCCCGAGATTGCAATTCTCTGCCCATCCCGAATGGAAACGCGACTGGTTATTCCGTTTCTCAGCAGGATATTATTACCAGCCTCCCTTCTACCGCGAGCTGAGAGGTTTTGACGGAGTACTAAATTCCGGAATCAGATCACAACAATCCATTCATTTTATTGCCGGAAGCGATGTGCATTTTACCATCGGCAAGCGACCTATGAAATTTACTGCGGAGGCTTATTATAAAATACTTGACAATCTTATTCCCTATAAAATTGAGAATGTGAGACTCAGGTATTTTGCAAACAACAATTCCTCAGGCTATGCTACCGGTATAGATCTCCGTTTAAATGGCGAATTTGCCCGCGGCGCCGAGTCATGGATCAGCCTTTCTGTGATGCAAACGGCTGAAGATATCAGAGGCGATGCTTATACCAGGTTTTACAACAGAAACAGAGAAGAGATTTTTCCAAACATCATGAATGATACTGTTGCCTTTACAAGCACCTTTAGGCCCGGTTACATTCCAAGACCCACAGATCAGCGCGTAAATGTTTCTCTGTTTTTCCAGGACTATATTCCCCGCTTTCCAAGTTATAAAGTACATATGATTTTGTTTTACGGAACGGGTATGCCATTTGGCCCCAATGGTCTCAATAAATATGCAGACACACTTCGCATTCCGCCTTATCGAAGGGTTGATATAGGTTTTTCCAAGCAACTGCTTGCTGAGGGTAAAACCGATCGGTTTACCAATTGGAAAAAACACATCGAATCTGCCTGGATCAGTCTTGAAGTTTTCAATTTACTGCAAATCAAAAACACCATTTCTTACCGGTGGCTGCGCGATAATTTCGACAACCAGTTTGCCATTCCATCGTATCTCACGGCTCGTCAGTTTAACCTGAAACTGATTGTTAAATTTCGCTGATTTTTTTTGGGCGTTCCCCGGCAGGTAAAACCTGCCGGGTCGGGCTTTCCACTCAAACTTTTTTGTTGCACAAAAAAGTAACCGTTGCAATCCCTAACGCAAGAAATGCGATAGGCTTCACAAACTTTTTTTAATAGGCTGTTTTCTAAAATCAATTGTCCTCACTCCTAGCTCTATGTTAGCATTCATGTTGTAGGAGAAACACAATTTGAACACTTGCTGCTATTGCCCGCTAAACCTATATTTTTACCTTTGTGTCTCTCAACCTGAATGATTCAGCGCATCGTTGACTTTTCCCTGAAGAACAAATTTCTGGTCTTCCTTTTTTTTGCTGCCTGGATACTCTGGGGGATATACGAAACTACCCGATTACCGATAGATGCTGTTCCGGACATCACCAACAACCAGGTTCAGGTAATATCGCTCAGCAACTCACTTGGAGCTGCCGACATAGAAAGGCTCGTTACTGCACCACTCGAAACTGCATTCAGCAATATCCCCGGAATAACAGAACTGCGCTCTTTCTCACGCTCCGGTTTATCTATCATTACCCTCGTATTCAATGACGAGACGGATGTTTACTGGGCGCGACAACAAATTGCCGAAAGAATTGGTGAAACATCCTCACTGATACCACAGGGTATGGCAGATATTTCGCTGGCGCCTGTCACCACCGGGCTTGGCGAAGTGTACCAGTATATTGTAAGGCCTGCCAAAGGTTTTGAAGACGCTTACTCATTGCGTGAGTTGCGCAGCATCCAGGATTGGATCATCCGAAAGCAATTGCTCGGCACACCGGGTGTTGCAGATGTGTCGAGTTTTGGTGGAGAACTCATGCAGTACCAGGTACAAATTTTGCCCGATCGCCTAAAGGCGTATGGCATCACCCATGAAGAGGTATTGCACGCGCTCTCCTCCGATAACCAAAACTCCGGTGGTACCTATATAGAAAAAGGACCTAAGGCCTATTTTATCACCACCAATGGACTTTTCAATTCAATACATGACATCGAAAATGTCCCCATCAAATACAGTGCTGGAGGCATCCCTCTTCTTGTTCGACATGTTGCGGATGTTAAAAAGGGCGCAGCAACCCGATATGGCGCCATCTCATACAATGGTGAAAAGGAAGTAGCCGGTGCTGTAGTGATGATGATTAAAGGAGAGAATTCTTCTCATACCGTAACAAGTATCAGAGAACGGTTGGACCAAATACGAAAAACACTACCCCCCGGTATCATAGTGGAAGCTTTTTTAGATCGCAGTAAGATGGTGAACAATGCTATCAAAACGGTGGAGACCAATCTGCTGGAAGGTGCATTAATCGTCATCCTTGTCCTTGTCCTATTTCTCTCCAGTCTCAGGGCAGGACTTATTGTTGCTTCAGTGATTCCTTTGTCCATGCTTTTTGCAATCATTCTGATGAATCGTTTTGGCATCAGTGGCAATCTCATGAGTTTGGGAGCACTTGACTTCGGGCTGATCATAGACGGTGCTGTAATCATTGTTGAGGCAGTGATGCATAGTTTTTCCGGGACGGCAGCAGGACTTAAAAACCTCACACTACGGCAAAAAGAGGAAGAGGTTGGTAAAGTATCCACACAAATGATGAGTGCTGCATTTTTCGGACAAGTCATCATCTTTATCGTTTATATTCCCATTCTTTCTCTCAGAGGCATAGAGGGAAAAATGTTTATGCCTATGGCACAAACCGTTTCATTTGCATTACTCGGTGCCATCATCGCATCACTTACATGGGTGCCTGTGATGTGCGCCGTGTTTATTCAGCCTCAGGACGATACCCGTATCGACAAATGGTTTGTGCAACTCAGGAGCAGTTATACCCGATGGCTTACAAAAGTCTTCCATCATAAAGCGATTACCCTCACAACCGCGATGGTTTTGTTGATTGTTGCCTATGGCTTGTTATCCCGTATGGGAGGTGAGTTTATTCCTCGCCTCGAAGAAGGCGACCTTGCCATGGATACCCGTTTGCTTCCGGGAGCATCGCTCAGTAATAGTATTGAAACCACAAAAAAATGCGCCGCATTGTTGAAGAGCAGATTCCCTGAGATTGAGAAAATTGTGGTGAAAACCGGTTGTGGAGAAATTCCCACCGACCCCATGCCCATAGAGGCCAGCGATGTAATGATCATTCTCAAAGACAAAAGAGAGTGGACTTCTGCAAAAAGCTTTGACGAGCTTTCCGAGAAGATGAAATCAGTAATTGCAGAAATCCCCGGTGTATCAGTTGGTTTTCAGTTTCCGGTGCAAATGCGTTTTAATGAGCTCATGACAGGTGCCAAACAAGATGTGGTGTGTAAAATTTACGGTGAAAATCTGGACACGCTCACCTCGATTGCTTCCCGTATCAAGATGATTGCAGAGAAAACAAATGGCATCAAAGACATGTATGTTGAAAAACTTAGTGGTGTAGAACAAATTAGCATCCTCCCCAATCGGGAATCGCTCGTCAGGCATGGCATCACTATCGATGTGTTTAACCGGGCATTGAGGGTTTTTATGGCCGGTGAAAAATGTGGATTTGTTTATGAGAATGAGAGAAGGTATAACCTGGTAGTAAAAATGCAAAACGCCGGATTTGCCGATCTGGAAAAGATAGGAGCCATACAAATTCAAGGTGCCGGTGGCGTGCAGATTCCCCTGTCACAACTGGCAAATATTCAGATAAAACCCGGGCCTAATCAAATCATGCGCGAAGCAGGGCGTCGCAGAATCATGCTTGGATTTAATATTCGTGGCAGAGATGTGGAGAGTGTGGTAAAAGACCTGCAAAAGCAAATGAACAAATCTGTTTTTATGCCATCCGGCTACCATTACCGGATGGGTGGAACTTTCGAAAATCTTATGGATGCCCGTAGACGCCTGTCAATTGTAGTTCCGATTGCCCTCTTGCTTATTTTTCTGTTGTTGTATTTTTCATTTTCTTCAATTTCGGATGCACTGGTGATTTTTATGGCGATTCCCCTCTCAGCAGTTGGTGGTATATTTCTGCTTTGGTTTAGAGACATGCCCTTTAGCATCTCTGCTGCCATTGGCTTCATCGCATTATTTGGGGTCGCTGTACTCAATGGTGTTGTGATGATTACCGAGATCAGGCGTTTACTATCAGATGGCATGGAAACCAGAGAGGCCATTGTGCAAGGTGCCTGTAACCGCATACGCCCAATATTAATGACAGCTTCAGTAGCCTCCCTCGGTTTTTTACCCATGGCACTCAGCCATGGTGCAGGTGCGGAAGTTCAGCGACCGCTTGCTACTGTTGTTATCGGAGGCCTTGTTTCCGCAACATTGCTTACGCTCTTTGTGCTTCCCATCCTTTACGAATGGTCACGAAGGTTTTCAGCAAAAAAACCTTCAGTATTCCTTGTACTTCTTTTCGCCATGGTGGCAAATTTATCTATACGGGCACAAGAACTCAAGATGATTACATTTAATGAGGCTCAGGTGATTATGAATAAAAACAATCCCGACCTCAAAAAAGCGAGATTGGAAAAAGAAAATGCAGAGGTCATGAAAAAGTCATGGTTCGATGTGCCTTCCATGCAATTGAGTGCAGAATATGGCCAGTTTAACACTTTTGCCAACGATAACAGAATAGGATTTCAACAATCATTTTCTTTTCCCACAGCCTATGTTGCGGGAAGAAATTACCTGCGAAGTATAGCCGAATATGCAAACCTTGCCGAACAGATGAGCATGCAGGAAAAGAAGCGCGAATTGCGCAGAATATACTCAGGGTGGATGTTAATGGCATCAAGGATTAAGATGCTTCACACGGCAGATTCATTATGGACAGAAATGCGTCGTATTTCTCAGGCAAGAACATCTGCCGGTGAAGAACTGGGTGCCGATGATGCCCTTGTGCTTGCAAAAAAAACGCTTATACAACAACAGCTGCAGATGGCTGAGAGTGAAAAAAAACAAATGATTAATGCATTTCGTTGTCTACTGAATACTACCGAACCACTCACTCCCGCTGAGGATAGTTTAGCTTTAATAACCCGTTTTCAGAAAGACACATCAGTGTTCAGGAATTTTTCCGGAACTCGCCTGCTAGCCGGACAGATTCGTTCCGCAGCGGGTCTGCTCAAATATGCAGGCAACAGATTACTTCCGGATATTTCTCTAAGCGTAAATACCCAAACCAATACCGGTTGGTTTCGAAAAGGAAATGAAGAAGTGTTTTACAAACCGGGTTACCGGTTCTTTTATGCCGGCGCAGGCATAAGTATTCCTATATTCTACCGTTCAAGATATGCACAGTATCTGTCGCTTTCCTATCGAAAGAAAATGGCGGAAACTGATTATGAGTCACATTTGTTGAAAACAGATATGGAGGTTAAAAATTTACTTCTTCGTTATGAATCTCAATATTTTGCCTGCCGAGAGCTACAATCAATAAGCCTGCCGGCCATGCAAAACGCCTACCGGGTGGCCCTTCGAAGATACCAATCAGGTGAAGCAGGATTTGCTGAATGCATGTACTACTACAATGAGTATTTTGCTCTTCAGCAGAAAATTCTGGAAACCTCCGAAGCACTCAATCAAACAATCATTGATATGTCTTATTATTACAACCAATGAAGTCTGCAATCACAATTATGCTCGGCTTGCTGCTTATGCATTCATGCGGCTCTAAACAAGCATCAGAAGAGGCTCAGGACACTGATGAAGCGGCAATTGTGTTTACGCCTGCTCAATTAAAACAGGCAGGAGTTACTATTGGCAGGCCGGTGATTCACAGGTTTACACAAATTCATCGATTTAATGGACTGATTGAAGTACCTCCTCAAAACATGGTGAGCATCAGTTTCCCATTTGGAGGATATCTTCAGTCTAGTGATTTGCTCCCCGGCATGCATGTTAAAAAGGGACAAGTGCTTGCTTACCTGCAGGATGCCTCCTATGTGCAGATACAGCAGGAGTTTTTAATGGCCAAAATTCGATTAACCAGAAATGAAAAAGAGTGGGAGCGCCAGCAGAAACTTTTCAAGGAACAGGCCTCGACAGAAAAAAGTCTTCTACAGGCACAGGCAGATTACCTGTCACTCAAAGTGGAGGTTAAAGCCATGTCCGAAAAACTCAGACTCATGGGTATCAATCCTGAAACTTTTAATGAAGACAAACTTACACGAACCCTCAGTGTAATTTCACCCATCAATGGTTTTGTAAGCCATGTTAATGTGAATATTGGCAAATATGTAAATCCAACAGATGTCTTATTTCAGTTGGTTAACCCCGATGATATACACCTGGCTCTCTCTGCTTACGAGAAAGATTTAGGCAAATTAAAAATTGGACAGGAAGTCATATGTAGTGCTGTAGATTTTCCCGAAAAAAAGCATCGCGCATCCATCATTCTGATAAGTAGAAATATTGATGCTGATCGCACCGCATCAGTACATTGTCATTTCGAGGAATACGATCATTCCTTACTTCCGGGCATGTTTATGAATGCGGAGGTGTTTGAAAAAGGTGTTGAACTTCCTGCTATTCCTCTTCAGGCGGTTGTTGAGTTTGAAGGCAAATCGATTGTTTTTTCAGTTAAAAACAATCATTCCTTTGAAATGCGAGAGGTGGAGGTAATTGCAAAAGATGAGCAATATGTTTCTATCAGGACTCTTTCCGGTGCATCTCTTGAAAACCAATCTATAGTTGTAAAAAATGCCTACAACATCCTCATGGCAATAAAAAACCGTGAGGTGGAGTGAGTCTGATTTTTTCTGGTTTTCACGGAATGGAACCTCCTCTGCGCCTCTGCATTTCCTGATCTGTTCTATTGCATCATGATTTTTTCCGTATAGGAAATCAGGAAGAAATCATCGGTGATTACTTTATATGTAGAAAAACGGATTACGATATTTTTCCTAACTCTATACTTTTATTACTTTTTCATGATTCAGGACTTGGCTTACCCCAACAGATGTCTATTTCTAATGCTGCAATCGCTGAAGGAAATCTAGTAGTTGTGATTCTGAATCAGATGATTATGATGAATCCTGATTTTTTTTTGATGAGACTGTAACTTTTATAAGTAGTATCAAGTCAAATACTCATAGATGACAAAAAAATCTCTAACTCTCAAATTAAAACCATGACACTTTTTGTTCAGAATCTTTGTAAGCAGTATGGCAATGGGGTTATTGCCCTCGATCATGTAAACCTAACCATTTCTACAGGTATGTTTGGACTGCTGGGCCCCAATGGTGCAGGAAAATCCTCATTAATGCGCACACTTGCTACCTTACAGGATGCAGACAACGGAACTGCTTTTTTGGATAACATTGATATCTTGAAAGACAAAATATCGGTCCGGAAAATACTAGGATATCTGCCTCAGGAATTTGGCGTTTATCCGAGAACAAGTGCAGAGGATTTACTTGATTATCTCGCCATGCTCAAAGGATGTACAGTTGCCGCTTCCCGCAGGGAGATCGTTCATTTTCTCCTTCAAAAGGTAAACCTGTATGACCACCGCAAGAAGCATGTTAGCAGCTTCAGCGGAGGCATGCGTCAGCGTTTTGGTATTGCCCAATGTCTGATTGGGAAGCCGGCATTGATTATTGTGGATGAGCCAACAGCCGGACTCGATCCCGGTGAGCGTAATCGTTTTTACAACATCCTCAGCGAAATCAGTGAAAATATCATAGTCATCTTGTCTACCCACATCGTTCAGGATGTGAGGGAACTTTGCACAGACATGGCCATCATGGACAAAGGCAAAGTACTGTTTGCAGGCAAAACAGATGATGCTCTACATCTAATCAAAAATAAAGTATGGGAAAAACAGGTAGAGAAGAAAAATCTCCATGAATTCCAGCAGCAGCATAAGGTTATATCAAGTAAACTGGTTGGAGGCGTTCCACTGGTCCATGTGTTTTCAGAAACACAACCATCCGCTGAGTTTATCCCGGCTGAAGAAAGCCTTGAAGATGTTTTTTTCGCACGCATCAATCATTTGATTTAATCAATAACTTAATGCTTATGTGGACATTTATTCTTCAGGAATTAAAATTTTGGCTTAAGGCTCCCATGACCTGGATATTCCTCATGGTGAATACTCTTTTGGTGATAGGCACAGTAGCATCCGATCAGGTAAGCCTGGGTGGCGGAATAGGGAATGTGCTTAAAAATTCTCCTTATGCTATTGAGAATTATTACGGAGTCATGTCCTTGCTTGGAATGCTGATGACTACCGCCTACATGAATGCCACAGCCAACCGTGATTTTTCAACGGGCATGTATCAGTTTATCTTCACCACACCCATTAAGAAACATCATTATTTCTTTGGTAAATTCATGGGGGCATTCCTAGTGGCCATCATTCCTTTGCTGGGCGTTTCACTGGGTAGTTTGATCGGCCCCTTGATTTCCTCTCTTTCACCCGAAAGATTTGGTCCGGTATACTGGAGTGCCCACCTAAACGGATTAATTGTGTTTGGCATACCCAATACGCTTATTACCGGGGTTGTGCTTTATGGTCTTGCCATGATATTCAGAAGCAGTATCATATCTTTTGTCGGAGCCATGGGTATTTTGGTTTTTTACATCCTTGCCCAGGGATATATGAACGACCTTGAAAAAGAATGGATTGCTTGCATCATCGATCCGTTTGGTTATTACCCTGAGGCGACAATGTCTAAATATTTTACCGTTGAAGAAAAAAATACTCAGTCAATTTCTTTAACAGGCTGGGTGCTTTATAATCGCCTGATTTGGATCGCGGTTTCGATGCTTTTGCTATTCATATTTTACCTGCGATTTTCCTTTGTTGTTAAAAATAAAAGAGCCGGAAGATCAGAAAAATCTACTTCTTCGGTAGACTTGCCCGCACCGATGATCGCACCTTCAATCATGCCCGATTATGGCTTTTCTTTTCTCTCGTGGATCAGGATGACGGGATTCGAATGCAGAGCCATTCTTAAAAATCCTTCATTCATCATTCTTTTGATTTTGGGGATCCTGAATCTCGTTGCGAATCTCAGTAGTTTTACTACTTCATTCGGATCAAGTAAATACCCTGTTACCTATGATATTCTTGAGCGAATTAAAGGTGGATTTTATCTTTTCCTGATTGGAATCATTACTTTTTACACAGGAGTTTTGGTTTGGAGGGAGCGCGATTCAAACTTCAGCGATATACAGGATGCCACACCATTTAAGACTTTTTCACTGATGAGTTCAAAGTTGATGGCCATGGTGCTTACAGTTGCGCTTGTGCTGCTTTCAACCATGTTTATCGGACTTGTTTCGCAGGCCTTAAGAGGATATTATCGATTTGAAATCGATGTTTATCTTATTTCGCTTTTCCTCATAGATCTTCCCTCGCTCTTTTACCTGATTGTAATATCTATGTTGCTTCATTATTTGATTAACAACCGCTACATCGCCTATTTCGCATTTGTGGCATTTGTAATCCTGAATAAGTTTGTTTGGTCTGTTTTGCGGGTGGATTCTAATCTTTTTAAATATGGTTCCATTCCCGATATAACCTACTCTGATATGAATGGATTTGGTCCTTTTTTAAAAGGTACATATTGGTTTCAACTGTATTGGTTGTTCTGTGCTTTTTTACTCATTTATCTGATGAGAGCCTTTTTTATCCGTGGCAGAGAAACCAATTTTAAGAAGCGTATGCTTGTTGCCCTTTCCTATCTCAGGCTTGTTAAATGGCAATGGGGATTACTGATTGTGTTTTTTGTTTCCTGCGGATCTTTTATTTATTACAATACACATATACTGAATACCTCTGTAAGTGAGAAAGACAAAGAACAGGAGCAGGTTGATTATGAGCGAACCTTTAAAATGTATGAGGGCTTGAATCAGCCCAGGTATTATCGGCATCATTTCAACCTACATATCTTTCCGGAAAGCAGAAGTCTGGAAGCCAGGATTATTTCTATGGCCCGAAATATCTCCAATGAACCCATCTATGAGATACATTTCACTTTACCCTCAATTCCAGACAGTATAAAAATCATTACCGAAAAGGCTGCACCCAAGCTCATCAACAGAAAACTTAATTACCGAATTTATAAACTATACCGGCCTCTGATGCCCGGCGACTCTATCAAGTTTGAATTTGATATAATGAAAAGAAACAGGGGATTTGAAAATGAAGTCTCCTTTCTACAACTAACCAATAATGGTACTTTTTTTAACAATCTTGATATTGTTCCGCAAATTGGATATGTGGCCAATAATGAAGTTTCCGACAAAAATCGCCGCCGCGAGTTAAAACTGCCAGTTCGGATGAGAGCAAAAAAACTCGATGAATCTAACCTTGCAGCAAGAGCAAATACTTACATAAGCAATTGCGCCGACTGGGTGGATGTAAAAACCATCATATCAACGGGAGGAGATCAGATAGCTGTGGCACCCGGCAGTTTAAAGAAACAATGGAAAAAAGGAAACCGTAACTTTTATGAATATGAACTTGATCATTCATCGCTCGACTTTTATTCTTTTATCTCGGCAACTTATCAGGTAAAAAGGAAAAAATGGAAAGGCATTGACCTGGAAGTTTATTATATACCTGAGCATGCATACAATGTGCCTGTGATGATGAAAAGTCTCGAAAAATCATTGTCATATTATACCGGTCAATTTGGTCCATACTTTCATAAACAGTGCAGGATTATTGAGTTTCCCCGATACAATACATTTGCACAGGCATTTCCCGGAACCATGCCTTACAGCGAAAGCATCGGCTTTATTACCGACCTTAGAAATGTAAGTACAGGTGACATTGACATGGTATTTTTTGTGGTAGCTCATGAAATGGCACATCAATATTGGGCGCATCAGCTCTGTGGAGCCTCCATGCAGGGGAGTGAATGGATGAGCGAAGGTTTTGCAGAATATTCAGCCCTCATGGTTATGGAAAAGGAATATGGACACAACCGCATGAATAAGTTTCTAAGATACCTCATGAATGGGTATCTCGAAGACAGAGGAGCTGAATCCGATGCTGAACAACCCATTTATAAAACCGAAAGCCAGCCCTATATCCATTATCAAAAGGCAAGTGTGGCCATGTATTATCTCAAAGAGATGATAGGAGAGGCTAGTGTAAACAAGGCCCTGAGTAATCTTCTGGATTCATTTGCTTATAAAAACCCACCTTATCCGACATCGCTTCATGCGCTTCGTGCATTGAAACAGCAAACTCCCGATAGCCTTGAATATTTAATCAAAGATCTCTTTATGACTATCACTCTTTTTTCAAACAAAATGAATGTGGCTCAGGCCAAAAAAGTAGGAAATGAATATGAGGTGAGAATTTCCTATTCTTCTGAGAAATTTAGAGCTAATCCGATGGGGAGAGAAGCCCCTGTGCCGGTAAATGATTATATCGATTTGGTTTGTTTTGCCAAACCAACCGGAGGTGAAAAATTTGGTAAGCAACTTTTCAGTCAAAGAAAGAAGATTATTAAAAAAGAGAATAGCTTGGTTTTTCGTACCGTGGAATTGCCTTATCAGGTAGGCATCGATCCATATAATTATATCATAGACAGATTTCCGGAGGACAACACAATGAAGGTTTCATTCGATTGAAAAAACAAAATGATTGATGGATTTTAAAAAAGCAAATGGATGTAGTGCTGAGGGCGGAAAGAATACTGACTTTTATCTGATGATGGCATTTTTTCCTTGAATGGGATCAAATCTCACCTTGTCCAGCTCTCCGCAATAGGGGCCTTGTTTCACTTCAATCATTTCGCTTTGTTCAAGCATCTCAAAACCATGTCCTCCATGGGCAAGAAGAATAACATCACCTTTCAGCAGCACACGACTTTCCAGATAGTTTTTATTTTCATCATAGAAATCAACCCTCACTTTTCCTGATTTGATAAAAAGTACTTCCTGTGTAAGAGTTACTTCCCTTGCAACCGGATTGTGCACATGAGGTGCAATAATATATCCTTCGGGTCGGTTCATGTAGCCCAACTGCTGAGAGAAATCCCCGGGGGTAAAAAAATCGATACCTTCTTTTTTAAATTCAGTTCGTATTATTACGGATAGAAGGGTTTCTCCGTTCAAGATGCGCTCAATCATTTTTTGTAGTTCTTTTAGCCATTGCCAAATTAGTATTTAATGACGGAGATTACAAAAGCAATCCGATCAGCAACACATCGTCTACTTGTTCCTCAGGCCCCATCCATTCTTCAAATGTGCGTTTAATCAGACGCAGCTGTTCGGGAGCAGGATCATTGTAAATAGCCAGTAAAAGATTTTTAAGGTTTCTGCTTTTGAACTTTTTCTTGTTTACACCTCCAAACTGATCGGCGTATCCATCAGAGAAAGTGTATATTCTGTCTTTCGGTTGAAGTTTTATTTTCTCTTGGGTAAATTGTCTGTATTTACCGTAATTAAATCCAATGGACTGACGATTTGATTTAATTTCAATAAGTTCATTTTTTCTTAATAACCACAGATCATTATTTGCAGCTGAAACAACCAGCTCTGTTTTGTCTTTTGAGAGACGGCATAAGGTGATGTCCATTCCATCTTTGGCTACATTTGCTTTTTCTGTTTGCTTGAGTTCTGCTATGATTCTGGCAGTGAGCATGTCAAGAATACTACAGGGTTCTTCAATCTTTTTTTCTTTTACAATCTCGTTTAGAAGCGATATGCCAAGCATACTCATAAATCCCCCTGGTACACCATGTCCTGTGCAGTCTACCGTAGCATAATATTTGTATTTACTGTTTTCGAAACACCAATAAAAATCACCGCTAACAATTGCCTTTGGTCTATAAAAAACAAAATTATCTCCCAGTATATTCTTTAATTCCCCATCGGTTGGTAACATAGCCGTTTGTATCTTGAGGGCGTAATTGATGCTGTCAATAATCTCTTTGTTTTTCTCCTGAATAATATCTTTTTGTTTTGCAATCTCAGTATTTTTTAAATGTAGTTTAACATTTTGCGATTCTATCTTCCTTCTTTGTGTGATCCCACGAAACAGGAAAAATGCCACCAGTAAAAGGAGAGCAGTAAGCGCTGCAATTCCGTATTTCAGTGATTTTTGATTTTTCTGAATGATACCTACTCTCATTTCATTAATCAATTGTTTCTGAAGCATGAGATAGTTTTTGTTTTTCGCAAGCTCCAATACTTTTTGTCGTTACGAATTGCTGATGAGATTTATTTTATTTTGGTTTTCCAGTGCAGCTATTTCCTTTTTTTTTAGTCTTAGTTTTTCTTCTATCAAAGCCAGATTTTGAATGCTTTTTTCTTTCTCAAGTTGGCTATATGCGATTTTAGCTGCATCCAGCTCATTTAGTCTGCGCAATTCCAGTAAATCTTTTTCCCTTTGGGCTGCCTCTAGTTTAAGTTTATATGTTTCGGCTTTTTTTGCTTCATTTCTCTGAAAATCATCAAATGCATCCAAGGCCATTTCTTCATATCTGCTTTCTTGTTCCATTTGCGCCTGAGTAAGCTGTTGATTATTTGATTCAATCAATTTATTATTATCGGTATACAAACGATAATACTTAGTTGCCTCCAGGTAGTCGTTTTCATCTGTATAGATCTCTGACAGTAGTAAGTATGACTCACTAAGATTGTGGTAATCTTTATTCTGGAGACAGTAATTCACCGCAATCTGAATTTCGGCTGCTGCCTGTTGATTTCTGCCGGAGTTAAAGGTGTTTCTGGCCGCCAGTACTCTGTAAAGGCCCTCTATCGTTTTGTCTTGAAAACCTTTTGCAGCCACAAGTGCTTTTTCAAAAAGTAATGATGCATTCTCATATTTTCCTTGCAGGGATGCGGTAATTCCAGCATTAGAATATATCTCACTTATAAGTTCCTGTGGAGTGTTTCCATCAATCAGCTTGAATGCATCATTGTATTTCAATGATGACTCCTTGAGATTACCTTTTCTCCGAAAAATCACTCCCCAGTCATTCAAGGATACAAGTTTTTCATATGTAAATTGTTTGTCCTGTTGGTTATTATTCAGGTTTATGGCATAAATAATATCATTACTGATTTTCGGTAATAATTTTACAGGCTGGAAAATCGTTTGAAGAGCAGAATCTCTCTTGTGCAAGAGGATCTCATTGCTGAGTCCACAATTTGATGCAATGATATAGGTGCAGGCTTTGATATAATCAAACTGTGAAATTTCAGATGCGATATTTATATAAGATC
>JBEICQ010000034.1:0-18716 GCA_040383885.1 Flavobacteriales bacterium
CATCGAGGTGGCATAGCTAAACTGAGCGGCATCTCCCACTTTTACCCCATCGGGTTTAAACTGCACGCGTCCCAGTTCGTTTCCGTCGAGGTCGAGTGCCACGGCAGTACCTGTACCTGTCCATCGCCAGTCGCCCAGAGAAACAGAGCCTTCCCAGGAGAACCAGTCGTTGGGCTTCAGCACAAAATCCAGTTCAATACCTTTGTGTAGTGCACCGATGCCGGATACAAAAGAGGGAAAGTTGTCGCCTTGAATGTTCACGGTAACCGTTGTGGGACGGTTGATCCACCTTGTATAATAAGCATTGATATTGGCACTGAAAAATTGGCTGCGCAGGTTGTAGCCCAGTTCAAACGACCTGATTTCTTCATTTTTTATGTTGTCGAATTCGAGGTTGCCACTGTTAAAAACAAATGACATGAGGGGCGCCCTGGAGAAAGTACCAATATTGAAAAACACATTTTGTTTTTCGGTGATGTTAAAGTTCATCCCGCCTTTTACCACATAACCCGAGAGGATTTTCTGTGGTGTTTTGTTGGTCTGTAAACCTTCGGTATCTCTGTTGTATTCCTTGCCTCTGTAGGTAATTTTGGTGTCGTACCCTATGTTCAGGGTGGTGTCGCCCAGGTCGAGTACCTTGGGCAGGAAATAATTGACCTGCTGATAGGAGTTTACCGAACCGCTGGCATTGATGAATGCGGTCCACCAGCCGCCTTTGTATTCTGCGGTACCAAACACACCACCCCAGCCAATGTGTCGGCGGATGTTTTGAATGATTACATCTCCTTCTTTTTTTCCTACATAAGTGGGGTCGTTCGCTGAGCCATTAAGGGCAGCATAATCAGCCCCGAGCAAATCTTCTACTTTGCTGTACACCCTGCCCTGGTAATACCTGGCATCAAACCCTCCCGAAATATCGAGGTGGTTGTTGGGCTGGTAAATAAAAGTACTTAATACTCCATACCAGGAGTGATCGTTGTAATTTTTTCTAACAAAATCCACGGCTCTTCTCAGGGAGTCCTGATCCATCCAGGGGTCGTTCACCCTAAAATTGCGGCTGTTGGAATTGTATAAGGACTGAAGATCAAGTTCTCCTCTCACATTTCCGTTTACCCTTGAATTAAAACCATCATGCAGTTGTGTTCCTCCACCATTTCCGAAAGAGGCATAGGCTGTATTACTCCAGTTAAATTTTTCATTCAGCTGAATCATGTCTTTGATGGCCAGAACGGGTTTATGAAACTGGTTGATGTTGGTATTGTATCTGCCAATTTCAGGCCCGCCGTCGTCATTGCGTCTGCGCAGGTATCCCCAACTGGGATTGTAACGCCTGTCGTAGGAGGGCTTTGTTTTTCCGGTGGTATCAATCCCCAGCTTTTGTGCTTCTGTAAGGGAATAAATGTTTACCGGTGTGGATACCCTGAAGTCGCGCTGTCCGCTCACCTGTGGAGCACCAAAGCCCGTAAAGCTCAGGTGGTGTTTGTTGATGCGTTTTTCTACTTTTAGGAAGTAGAAGAAGCGCTCGGAGTATAAGTTATCCACCCATCCGTCGTTTTTGCCATAGGATACCGCTCCGCTGATGGCCCAGTTCCATTTGAGGATACCGCTGTTAAAGCTTGCCGTGGTGCGGATGTTGTTGTTGTTTCCCATTTCCTGCTTGAGCACGAACCTGCGGCTTTGCTCGATGCCTGAGGTAAGGATGTTTACGGTTCCTCCAATGGCAGGAATCGCCAGTCGGCTCGAACCGAGTCCGCGTTGCACCTGCATGGTTTTGGTTTGGTTGTCGAGCCCAAACCAATTGCTCCAGAAAACCCTTCCGTTGTACATGTCGTTCATGGGGATGCCATCAAGGAGTACAAGCACATTTTGGGAATTAAAGCCACGAATACTGATGCGGGCATCCCCATCGCCTCCACCTCTTTGGGTGGCATACACACCCGGTGTGGTATTTAGTACCATGGCCAGGTCCTGGTTACCCAATTGCTCCTGAATTTTAAGAGGCGTGATGTTGGTAAAGGCCACGGGTGTTTTTCGGGCCACCGCAATGTCGGCCACAATCTCTACCTCCCGGAGTGTTTTGGTTTTTAAGGGTGCGTTTATTTCTACAAACCTGCCCTTGATACTCACTTTTTTTTCCAAGGGCTCATAGCCCACATAAGTGATTTTGATGGCGTAGTCGCCATCTTCCAGTTTCAATTCAAAATTTCCATCAACATCGGTGGCCACGGCTTTGGTACTGCCGGCGGAGATGGTGGCACCAATGAGTCCTTCACCGGTTACTTCATCGGTGAGTTTGCCTTTTACTCCGCCTTTTTGGGCAAGAGCCGTGCCCGACAAAAGCCAGAGCAAAATGAGAAGTCTGCGCATGAACAGAGGGCAGAGGGCTGCTTAGTTTTTAATGAATTTTTTCACGGAGATGCGGTTGGCGGAATCAATCACCCTTGCGAAGTAAACGCCATTGTTCAGCATGCTGATGTCTTCGGTATGGATGCGGTTGTTGCCGGGGCGATACAGGCCACAGGTTTTTCCGTTGATATCTGTAATCTCAATTTGCTGCAAACCGATTTCATTGCTGATGGTAAGCAGGTTTTTGGCAGGGTTGGGGAAGAGATTGAACAGGGAGATCTGCTGAACCTCTTTTACGGAAGCAAGGTATCCCATGTAAACATTGTAGGTAGAAACACAACCGTTAAACAATACCGATAGCTGATATTCTCCGATAGGCAATCCTGCAGCATCCTGAGAAGTACTTACCGAGTCGCCATCACTTGTCCATGTGTAAACCGCACCGCTACCCACATTGATGCTCACATATATGGCACCGTCGCTGCAGGTATCACAGGAGGCCAGGTCAATGCTGTCGAGCACCACCGGCGAAGCTCCGGGATCTGAGATGCTGATTACATCATAGTTGGAACACTGCTGGGCATCTACGATTTCATAGATGTAATTACCTGCCGTGAGTGAATCAATGCTGAGTCCTGTGCTGCCATTAGACCAGTTTACCTGATATGGCCCGCTGTTTCCTGTAATGGTAAGGGTGATGCTTCCGTTGTTGGTTCCGCAGGCACTGGGTGACACCACAGAATCCTGCACCACTGGAGGCGCGCTCTCAGTAATTTCAATTGTCTTGCTGAGTTTGCATCCATCAAGTCTGCTGATGGTTACCGTATGGGTGCCAATCGGTAATTGGGTATTGGCAGTTAATGCCCCTGTGCTCCATGTGTAAGTAAAATTGTTGTCGCCTTCTACGCCGGTAATATTAGCGGTAGCCGCCACGGTACCTCCGGCACAAATGGAGGTAAGCGGAGCCGTGATGGAGGCCTGTGCATTTACAAACTCGGTGCATCCGCATTCGCAGGCATGACGACCCAGTTCATAAAAAGTATTGGAAGGCAGAGAGTCCCACTGCACAGAAGCATTGAATGACTGTTGGGGAGGATTGATGGTAACTCCTCCGGCAATTGCATACTTTCTGAGGAGGGTTTTGTCCTGCGTCCAGTATTGTAAAAAGTAAGGTCCCTGAACACTGGAGTTATAGGTTGTATCCATTGAGCTGTAGGGCGGCAGGATGGTCCAGCCGGCGGTGGGACTAAAGGTTCCCTGGCTGTTGGAGGGCCTTTCACCGATGCAGGCAAAGATGTCCACATTCACCCAATTGTTACCATTCTTTTTTTGCAGAGCAAGGGCATCGTCGCCATTGAAGCAAAGAACCCTGGGCAATCCTGTGCCGGTGGCACAGCCCGGACACAGAAGGGTATCGGCTATGGCCTGCAGCTCCAGATCGATGGGGATGTTTTGACCGGTTCCGTTGGGGTCGGTAAGATTTAAGGCAATGACATACACCGAATGCGGAGGCATGGTGATGTTGGTGGGCAAATTAAGGGTGGCTTCAGCGGGTAATGGCTCAGTATAATTGTTACCGTTGTCATAGCGGATTACGCGGTAATTGCTGAGGGATACCGGGCTGTTGCTTGCATTGTAAATTTCAAGGGCCTTGTTGTTGTTGGTTCCTTCTACATATTCACTAATGAACAGCTCGTTGCATTGTGCATGGGAGGTACCGTGAAACATTGCGCCAAGAAGCGCAAACAGAAGGGTAATTTTTGTCTTCATTTACAGAAATTTGGTCGCAAAAGTAAGGAAATATCCTCATGGCATGTTGCCCATGATACTCTCTCATGTGTAATGTTATTGTTAAGCCACTATACCCGCAGCATTCCCTTACCTTTGCCCCCATGCAAGAACAAGTCATTACGCCCTACAAAGCCCTGATATTCGACCTGGGCGGGGTGTTGTACAACATTTCTTACACGGCTACTTCCCGGGCCTTTCAGGCACTCGGCTGGGCCGATTTTGATGCCTTTTATTCTCAGGCTGCGCAAACAGGCTGGTTCGATGCCCTCGAAAAAGGACAATTATCCGCTGAGGCTTTTGTGCAGCGTATCCAGCAAACCTTAGGTACGCATATCAACCCGGCCGACATCCTCCAAGCCTGGAATGCCATCCTGCTCGAACTGCCCCTGCACCGGGTGGAGTGGCTGGAACAGCTGGCAAGCCACAAACCCCTCTACCTGCTGAGCAATACCAACGAAATTCACCTCGAAGCCATAGCCAAAGCCAATCCCGACGGACGCTGGAACCGCCTGCTGAACTGTTTTCAAAAAGCGTATTTCTCCTGCAGGGTAGGGATGCGTAAGCCCGATACAGAAATTTTTTCCCATGTGCTGGCAGAGAACAGGCTCGCCCCGGGAGAAGTTTTGTTTGTGGAAGACTCCGAACAACACATCCGCAGCGCAAATGGCTTGGGTATGCATACCCTCTGGCTGAAACCTCCGCATGAGGTAACCCAACTCATCCGGTACTGATGGATTTTCTATACATCAAATCCCTGCACATCATTTTTGTGGTAACCTGGTTTGCCGGGCTTTTCTACATCGTACGCCTGTTCGTCTATGCAGCTGAGGCAGCTGAGCTCAATCAACCTGACAAAGACATCCTGGGTCGTCAGTATGCAATCATGAAGACTCGCCTTTGGTATGGCATTACCTGGCCATCCATGTTGCTTACCCTCTTGTTTGGCTGCTGGATTGTTTACATCAACCCTTATTACCTCTACATGCCCTGGTTTCAGCTCAAGCTGGCCATGGTGGCTTTGTTACTGGCCTACCATGCTTCCTGTCACCTCCTTTACAAGATGCAGCAAAAAGAGAATTTTCGTTTTGGTTCAATGGCCCTGCGTATCTGGAATGAAGTGGCCACCCTGTTTTTGGTTTCTATCGTTTTTGTGGTGGTGCTTAAATCTACCTTCAGCTGGATCTACGGACTGGTAGGTTTGGTATTGTTCTCGCTGGTATTGCTCCTTGCCATTCGCATCTACCGCAGGCTAAGAAAAGGGAGCTGATAAAAGTTTACTTGAAGATTTTTTTCTTGTTCAGCGCTTTTCTGTATTTGCCGGCGTTTACCTGATGTTGTGCAGCAGTGGAGGCGAAATTGTGCGTGCCCGAAAAATCTTCTTTTGCACAGAAATAAATGTAATTGGTAAAATTTGCCTGCAGCACCGATCGGATGGCATCCTGCGAAGGAATGCAGATAGGCCCCGGTGGCAATCCCTCATATTTGTAGGTGTTGTAGGGAGAATCTTTTTCCAAATGTTTTTGCAACACCCTGCTGATGGTAAAATCACCACAGGCATACACCACTGTTGGATCGGCCTGCAGTTTCATGTGGCGCCTGAGGCGGTTCAGATACACCGATGCAATGCGCGGACGCTCGGGCAAATGGTTGGATTCTTTTTCAACTATTGAAGCGAGGATGATGGCCTCCTTTGGACTGAGCCCCTGTTTTTTTGCCTGCTGAAGCCGTTCGGCTGTCCAGAATTTTTTGTATTCCTGCAACATGCGCATGAAAAATTTTTCGGCAGAAGTATTCCATACAAAGGAGTAGGAGTTTTCAATAAACAGAGTCGTTACATTGTCGGAATGAAAGCCATGTGTTGCCAAAAAATGATCGTTTTGCAGGAGCATGCGCAACTGCTGTGAATCGGCTTCGAGTTTGCTGCATACCCTTTTGATGAGATCCGATTTTGTGCGCAGGTTGTTAATAGATAGCTTCACTTCCTCCTGCTGACCGGAACGCAGCATGTGAATGAGTTCGGTGTTGCTCATGCCATCTTTTAAGCGATACTTTCCGGGATATATATGCCGGGGATAATTCTTTTGCTTTGCCAGCCAGTCAAAAGTTTCGGTATGAAGCAGGATGTGTTTTTCTTTGAGCAGGTGAAGCACATCTGTGTAGGTGCTCCCGGTGGGAATATAGAGGTAGGGCTCTGCATCCGGAAGGAGTTTTGTGTTGGGTGCACGCGAGGCACGCAGAAAAAAGTAGACGCTTCCGCCTGCAATAATGATTGCAATGAGGATTGCAGCCGTAATCACCTTGGTGAAAAAGCTTTTGCCTGAAGGTTTGGATTTTCCTTTTTTGCCTGATTTTCGGGCCATGGCATGCAAAGATACCCAATGACATTGGTTTGGATTACCTTTGCGCCCTGTTTCGTTTTCGCATGAAAGATTTTATCAATGAACTCCGCTGGAGAAACATGCTTCAGGAGATGGTGCCCGGCACCGGTGAACTGCTCCATCAAGGAATGACATCGGGCTATATTGGATTCGATCCCAGTGCCGATTCCCTGGGCATTGGCAACCTGGTACAGGTAATGACGCTGGTGCATTTTCAGCGTTGCGGACACAAACCCTTTGCACTCGTTGGCGGTGCCACCGGCATGGTGGGCGACCCCTCCGGAAAATCACAGGAGAGAAACCTGCTCTCCAAAGAGATCCTCATGCACAACCTTTCCTGCCAGCAAAAACAACTCGAAAAATTTCTCGACTTTTCATGCGGTGCCAACGCCGCTCAAATCGTTAACAACTACGATTGATTTAAAGATTTTGGTTTCCTCGACTTCATTCGCGAGGTGGGAAAAAACATTACCGTCAATTACATGCTTGCCAAAGATTCAGTGAAAAACCGTCTCGAAAACGGCATGTCATTCACAGAGTTCTCTTACCAGTTGATTCAGGGATATGATTTTTATTACCTGTATAAACACCACGGCATCAAAATACAAATGGGCGGCAGCGACCAATGGGGCAATATCACCACCGGTACTGAGCTCATTCGCAAGATGGATGGAGGAGAGGCCTTTGCGCTCACCACTCCGCTCATGAAAAAAGCCGATGGCACCAAGTTCGGGAAAACCGAAAGTGGCAATATCTGGCTCGATCCTGCGCGTACCAGTCCCTATAAATTTTACCAGTTCTGGATCAATGCTTCCGACGAGGACATCCCCAATTTTTTCCGCGTATTTACCTTGCGTGAAGAAGAAGATGTGCTTGCCCTGGAAACCGAGCACCAAGCGTCTCCTCATTTGCGACTCATGCAAAAGGAACTGGCGGCTGAGCTCACCTCAAGGGTGCATGGTAAGCAGGATTATGAAAAGGCCCTTGCCGCCTCCGAAATGCTTTTTGGAAAAGGCAATGCCGATGCCCTCGCTGCACTCGACGAAGATTATTTTCTGGAAGTTTTCGAAGGCGTGCCACAAACGCGGATTCCCTGCTCAGAATTGCATGTGGGCATTCCGGTGCTGGAACTCCTTACCGATAAAACCGGTATTTTTCCAAGCAGGGGCGAGGCCAGAAAAATGTTGCAGCAAGGTGGTGTGATGCTCAACCGTGAGAAAATTGATGAAACACTTACGGTGGATGCACACGCACTCATCCGCCACCGTTACCTCCTTCTGCAAAAAGGAAAGAAAAATTACTACCTGGTGATTGCCGCTGAGTAAGTCCCGGGGAGTTTCTCCGGGCGGCTAAAGCACACCGCATGGAATCAAAGAGGAGAGGAGGTGATTTCCTGCATTACTTTTGCAGAAGATTTCGCACATGGTATCCCCGCTATATATTTTCTCAATCAGTTTTAATTCTGTTTGTTATCTTTTAAAACTACAATTGCCTAAACGCAAAATTGATTGTTTTTTTTGTTTTGTTTTTTTGCTCCTCCTTGGCGGTCAAAGTGCTGCCCAAGATAACATGGGCTCCTAGAGCATCATCAACCTGAGCAGGCAGCAAAACAGTCGCCTGAATTTTTTTGCAGAAGTGCAGTTGCGTTCCCTGCGTTTGTACAATCATTTTCATTACTACGAATACAAAGGAGGCTTTCAATACAAGGCAAAGCCCGGACTCACACTGGCTCTCGGTGCCGGCAGGTATGTAACCTATCGCGAAGGGGGTAGTTTTCTGCTCCCTAAAAACAATGATGAGTTTCGCCTCTGGCCGCAGGTATCGCTTGCGCAAATCATCGGGAAAATAAAAACAGAACAACGCTATCGCATGGAGGCACGCTTTACCAGCCGGGGATACCGCAATCGTTTTCGTTACCGCCTGGGTCTCAACCTGCCTTTTGGAAAACCCGAAAATGGCAGCAGGCCATTTCAGTTTCACATAAGCAATGAAATTTTTTTTACCAACCGCGAACCTTATTTCGAAAGGAATCGCTTTGTTACTTTCATCGCTTACCGCATGATGCCTCCACTGATGTTGCAAGTGGGCTATGTCTATCAGTTTGATTACCGCATCAATGATGAAACAGGCAGGCAGTTTTTGCAGGCAGGACTGTTTTTTGACCTGAGTCCCAAATCAAATCAATCCCCGGGAACTCAGCAGGGAATGCAGCAGGAATAAACACCTCTGAATTTTTAAGAGAAAGCAGCCGGGCTTTTAAAATGTTAAAGACAATGCCTGCTTTTAAAAAGCAGCGTACCTTACAATCAGCAATGCACTGAAGTTTGTGCGCTCCGGCATGAATTATTACCAGCTTACCATACCAGAACTTGAGCATACACTCAAGACCCGATTGCAGGGACTCCACGATGTGGAAGCTGCAGAGCGGCTGCAAAAAGAAGGAGCCAATGTCTTGCCTCAAAAAAAGAAACAAGTTGCATGGCGCATCCTGCTGGAGCAGTTTAACGACCTGATGATTATGATCCTGCTGGCAGCAGCTGTGATTTCGGGAATGGTAGGTGATCCTGCAGATACATACATCATTCTTGCCATCGTCATCACCAATGCACTTATCGGGTTTTTACAGGAATACCGCGCAGGCAAAGAATTAGAAGCCCTACAAAAATTAAGCAGTATCCAAAACAGGGTTATGCGCGACGGCAAAGTACAAACAGTACCTTCAGCCTCACTCGTAAGAGGTGATCTGGTTTTGCTCGAAGCCGGAAATGTAGTGCCTGCCGACATCAGACTTACCGAGGCATTTGCACTCAGCGTAAATGAAGCTTCACTTACCGGTGAATCACTGCCAAGTGATAAGCATTGCAAACCTATCCCGGAATCGCATCTAACACCCGGCGATTGTCACAACATGGTTTTTAAAGGAACCCATGTTACCCGAGGCAGAGCAAGGGGATGGGTGGTGGCAACAGGTAAACAAACCGAAGTAGGAAAAATTGCCGGCCTCCTGCAAGAAAAAAAAACAGCCACTCCTCTGCAACTGCGGATGAAGGAGTTTGGCAAAAAAATTTCTTACCTCATCCTTTTTATCTGTTTGGTTTTGTTCATCAGCGGATACTTGCGCGGTGAAAATCCATACACACTTTTGTTGCTCTCCCTGAGTTTGGCGGTGGCTGCTATTCCGGAAGCCTTGCCTGCACTCATCACCATCGCCCTTTCGAGGGGAGCCGGCCGGCTTGCAAAACAACAGGCACTGGTGCGAAAACTTCCGGCAGTAGAAACCCTGGGCGCTGTAACCTACATCTGCACAGACAAAACAGGTACGCTCACACAAAACAAAATGCATGTGGCTGAAAAGTATGATGCAAAGTACCATCCTTCCGGCAGCCAAACACAAGAACTATTTGAGTTGTGTATGGCGCTCAATCATGATGTGGCTTATCATCCCGGAAAACCGCTTCTGGGAGAGGCTACCGAAACCGCCATTGTAGAGGATGTGCTCTTGCAGATTAAAGCAGAAAAATATGCAGCATGGCAAAAGCGTTTTCCGCGTGTGGCAGAACTTCCGTTTGATGCCGATCGCAAATGCATGAGTACGATACACACTTTTGGAGAATCCTTTTTGGTGGTTACCAAAGGTGCAGCAGAAGTGTTGTCGTCTATGATAGACAACCGGCAAGACCAGGAAATCCTACAAGTGCATGCAGCCAACTATGCATCCGAAGGCATGCGGGTATTGGCTTACGGATGCAAAATCCTTCCGGTGATGCCGTCTTTGCACCATGCAGGAAAGATTGAAAATGGATTGGCATTTGTTGGACTGCTGGGACTGATTGATCCGCCGCGCGAAGGCATTGCACAGGCCATACTCGAATGCAAACAGGCATGCATACAAGTAGTGATGATTACCGGTGATCATCCCTCCACAGCAGCAACCATAGCAAGAAAAACAGGAATCGTGCAAGGCAATGAGCGAATGCTTACGGGTGCTGAAATGATGGCCATGGATGAAGATGTTTTTGAAAAAGAGGTTGAGCAGATCACTGTTTATGCAAGGGTTTCGCCCGATCAAAAATTACGCATCATAAAAGCCTTGCAAAAAAGAGGACACTTTGTGGCAATGACCGGTGATGGGGTGAACGATGCTCCTTCGCTAAAGGCAGCCAATATTGGAGTGGCCATGGGCATTGCCGGTACCGATGTAAGCAGAGAAGCGGCTGATCTTGTTTTGCTCGACGATCATTTTGCCACCATCACAAGGGCAGTTAAAGAAGGCAGGCGCATCTTCGACAACATTCGCAAGTTTGTAAAATACATCATGACTTGTAACAGTGCTGAAATCCTCATCATTTTTGTGGCAGGCTTGGCAGGCATGCCCATGCCTTTGCTCCCCATTCACATTCTGTGGATCAACCTCGTTACCGATAGTTTGCCTGCACTTGCGCTGGCAGCCGAAAAAGCAGAGCCCGAAGTCATGCACCGGCCGCCGCGTGCACCATCGGAGAGTATGTTTTCTCAGGGTGTAGGATACCACATTGTTTGGGTAGGCCTGTTGATGGCCGGTATTACCCTGGGCTTGCAGGCCTGGGCCTTACACCATGGCATGAAGCACTGGCAAACCATGGTGTTTACGGTATTGTCGCTTGCCCAGTTAGGACATGTACTGGCAGTAAGAAGCGACACAAGCTTTGTGTTTAAGCTGGGGCTTTTCAGTAACCCCAAACTTCTTATTGTACTGGCCTTTACTTTTGTGCTGCAAATGACGGTGATTTATTTGCCAATGATGAACCGCATTTTTAAAACCCATCCGCTTTCAGTCAATGAACTGTTCATCTGTTTGCTCTCTGCCATGTTGGTGTTTCATGCAGTGGAACTGGAGAAATGGATAAAGACAAGGTTTATGAAGAAAAAAATACTGGCACCATAGAAAATGGAATGGCCTGAGAGAAGCGGGCAGGAGCAATCAATCACCACAAGGGTCCGGGGAACAATGTTATATATCAGTGCAAGCAAGATGTCCACAGGGCTGAGGCCTTAGTGAACATGGAGGAATTGTTTCTGTAATTTCCAAACCCATCCCTACCAGACTTTTGCTTCAGTCTGTCAGTTCTTTTTTTTCAAGTATTGAAAGGGAAACAAAACATATGTTAGCGGATACTTGTTAAGCAGTTCGTATTCGGTGAACAACATGCATTGACGATGAAAAAATTCTGTTTATTTTTTGTCTTGTTTCTGGCTGCACAGGCAGCCGCAGCCCAGCATTATGGCATCCTCAGAAAAAACTATTTTTCCTCGTATTTCGACAGTACCCTGATGATGTATATTGATGTGCTCGATTCCTCCACGGTTCGCTTAGGAAGCATCAACCCGGGCACCGGGGTTGTAAGCACTGTTGGAAATGCTGAGTACACCTCCGGCATTAATTTGACTGGGGCAACTATTGACCCCTATTTAAACCGCTATTACATCGGAAAAGGATTCAATTTCCTAACCTTCGACCTCAACACGGGTACAATCCTCAACGATGTTCCAATAACAGGTTCTCTGCCCTCTTCTGCCTTTCAGAATTTCAGGTTCAACAACAGTGATTCCACCTTGTACGGCATGTTGCCCAATAATTTTTACTCCACCTATTTTGATTCCACGCTCATGATGGAAGTAGAAGTCCTGGATTCCACACAAATTCGTTTTGCTTCCCTCGATCCAACCACCGGGCAATACACGCTTATTGGGAACACCTCTTTCAACAACCTGTACACGCTTGCCGGCAACTCCATAGACCCGCATCAAATGCTTTATTATTATTCTGCTGTAGATACCCTGATTGGCATTGATTTGTACACCGGAGCAGCTTACAGCACAGTACCTATTCAGTTGCCTCCTTACGGTATATTTGAAAACATTGCCTATAGCTGCACCGATACATCCATATATGGGTTGACCCGACAGAATTATGTTTCCACTGTGTACGACAGCCTTTTAATGGATTTCATAGAGGTGATTGATTCCACCACTTTCAGGTTGTCGAAAATACATCCTAATACAGGTGAAATCACCTTTGTATCGCCGCTTAACCTGGGTGCCGGAGGAAACCTCAGCGGGGGTGCGTTCATCGACCCCAATACCATGACCTATTACTACAGCAGCGGAAACCAGCTGGTAGGTGTATCACTGATTACCGGACTCATTACTTCCAATGTGCAAAAAACTTACCCCAACAACGCCATTGCCTTTGATATGATGCGAAGCACCCGGAACTGCTTTGGGGCCACCAAAGGCAGGTTAAACAACTCCACTGATGTGGTGAAGATTCCTGCACGCCCTCCGGCCGGTGGACTTTATCCAAACCCTGCTCAAACGGAAATAACTGTAAGTATGGCAGAACCGATCAGTCGGGTGGAAATAGTAGACAACAAAGGAGTTTTGGTATTTACAAGCCAAGAAAAAACCATAGATATTTCGGCTTTACAAGAGGGATTGTATTATGCAAAAGTGCTACACCGGAAAGGCATGTACACTGCGTATAAATTTTTAAAAAACTAGATATCGGATAGATTTTGCTGCATTCATCTTAGAAGAAAAAACAGCTTGTGTCTCCCCTAATGATAAGGTACTTATATCTGTATTCTACTTGTATTTGGAATCTTGTTTTACAAGTTATGCTGAATCTTTCTGTGCAATGTCATGAAGCAGATTTTTGTGGATTCAATGTTGCGTCTGAATCGCGGGCTTCAGACCATCGCATGCGTTAGGGGTTGGAGCGGTTACTTTTTTGGGCAGCAAAAAAGTTTGAGCGTAAAACCCGACCCGGCAGGTTTACCTGCCGGGGAACGCCCTAAAAAAGAAGCCTGAGTAAAATGAAAAACAAATGATAGAAGATAAAAATGAAAAAAATGACTATCAGTTTCTTCATCGTTTTGTGATCATCATTCCTGCCACATAAAAAACAAAACCGGTGAATATTCTGATGCACCTACTCTAGCTTTATGCCGAAGTATATTATTTCCCTTTCGAATAATATTTTGTTTCCATTTATTCTTCATTTCCGTAAAAGGCAGCTGATCAACCTTGTTTACATGGGTGGAGTTAAACTGGTGCAAATAGACATATCCTGCAGAGAGTATTCTCATGCAGCACTCAATCTCGCTTGAAAATATGCGTATCAGCTTTTTACAATTCTACCTTTAAGAACAGGTAAGGGATTTCTTACATACTTGGCTTCATGGAGCCTGATGAACTGTAGCTAACCAAATAATTTATACCGGTAAATGAGTTTAAGGTTGATGAATTAAAGTAAAATCCAGTTGCTTCTTATTTAAATCAGCTTTCTTGACCTGCACGATAATTTCATCTCCAAGACGATAAGTTTTTTTGCTGCGTTTGCCGCTTGCACAATAATTATTCTCATCATACACAAGGTAGTCGAAACTAATCTCCCGAAATCTGATCATTCCTTCACATAGATTTTCTTCTATTTCGGCGAACATGCCGTATTCATTGAAGCCGCTGATAACGGCTTTGAAAGGTATGCCGGTTTTGTCCATCATAAACTCCACCTGCTTGTATTTGATACTGGCTCTTTCTGCATCGGAAGCTTGTTTTTCCATATCGGATGAGTGCTTGCACCATTGTGTCAGTGAAGCTGTGTCCGGCCATTTTTCTTTGTTCTTTGCTTTGGATGTTTTGCTTTCCTGATGGTCAAGATACAGTTGCAACAAGCGATGCACCATCATGTCGGGATATCTTCTGATGGGAGAAGTAAAGTGGGTGTAATGTTCAAATGCCAAACCGTAATGTCCGATGTTATTCACAGAATAAATGGCTTTTGCCATTGCACGAACAGCCAGTTGCTCCACCAGGTTACTCTCTTTTTTGCCCCGCACTTCGCCAAGCAGTTTGTTCAGAGACTGGGATGTTTCCGCCGGCTGACCCGTAGCAAGCTTGTATCCCAGTTTTTTCATGAACTTGGAAAATTGAAACATTTTTTCATCGTTTGGTTTGTCATGAATCCGGTAAACAAATGCCTTGCTATTGGCCGAAGGTTTTTGTTCACGAATCCCCAGTCCAACAGTTTCAGCTACCTTACGGTTGGCAAGCAACATAAAATCTTCGATCAGTTTGTTTGAGTCTTTGGCCTCCTTGATAATTACTCCGATGGGTTTTCCATTTTTGTCAAGTCTGAATTTTACTTCCTTTTTCTCAAAAGAGATGGCTCCTTTTCTGCTCCTCTGTTTGCGCATGGTTTTGGAAAGTTGATGAAGCAGCGCCAGCTCATCGGCAAAATCACCTCTTCCTGTTTCAATTACTTCTTGCGCCTCCTCATAGGTAAAACGTCGGTCGCTATGGATGATGGTTCTGCCATACCATTCTGATTTTATCTCCGCATTTTTATTGAGAACAAAAACTGCCGAAAAACAAAGTTTGTCTTCCTTTGGTCTCAGTGAACATAGTCCATTGCTTAGGCGTTCGGGAAGCATGGGAATGGTGCGATCTACGAGGTATACAGATGTGGCGCGTCTAAAGGCTTCGGCATCAAGATCTGTTGTTGGTTGCACATAATGTGTTACATCAGCAATGTGAATGCCCACCTCTACATCTCCATTTTTCTTTATATCTACAGAAAGGGCATCATCAAAATCTTTTGCATCTGCAGGATCTATTGTAAAGGTGCTCACAGGCCTGAAATCTCTTCTTTTTTTAATGTCTTCGGAAGAAATAACAGAGGGAATAGATTCAGACTGATGGATTACCTCTTTTGGAAATTCCTCAGTGAAACCATATTCTGCAATGATGGCATGCAGTTCTGTGGAGTGCAGACCGGGTTCGCCAAGTACTTTGATTACAGCCGCCAGAGGAAGCCCTCCGACATCGTCCCAGCTGATAACTTCAATCTGGGCTTTGATTCCTTCTTTTACCTGTTTGAGCAAGGCATCTTTTTTAACGCGAAAGTCGAATGGAATGCGCGCATTATCGGGAATGAGAAACCAGTCTCCATGATGCTGCCGAAGACTTCCTACAAAGCGCGTTCTGGCTCTCTCCAGTATTTCGGTTACTTTACCCTCGGGTCTGCTGCCCGGTTTTTTTTTATGGAGCTCTACCCTTACTTTGTCACCGGTAAGTGCATTTTTTGTTTGTCCGGCCGGGATGTAAACATCTTTTTGAGCCGTGCTGTCCTTTAGTGTTACAAATCCAATTCCACTCTGAGTGATTTCTATAATCCCTTCGGGCAATTGGCGTTGCTTAGTGCGAAGTCGGTAGAATCCTTTTTCTGTTTCATCGAGTACATGGTCTTCCGTCATCCGGTCGAGCACCAGCAGAAGGGAAGCGGTGTTGCTGTCGGGTTCCATACTCAGGGAGCCGGCAATCTCTTGTATAGTAAATATGCGTGTAGGATTTGCCTTAAACAGGTTGAGGATCTCAAAAAAAGATACTTTCTGATCTAACCTCTTTTTCTTTTTCATGTTACAAAGTACGAGAATAATTTTTTGGCATGACTAAATGCCGGTTTTTTTTAACCATCAGGGGGTAATGGTGACGAACAATTCAGTAGTTTTTATGTTACATTTACAGAAATGGAAAATCCCATTGATAAAGACAAAACAGCCGACTATCCCGGCTTGATGGAATTTGCCCATCATATTGGTAGTGCTCTGATCAAACCCGAGGACAAGGGGAAAATTAAAAGCAAAGCTCTTGCCTCCATGCAGGAGCAGACCGAGCATCAGCTTAAAAACCTTTTTAGGCAAATGCAGCTCATTGCCGAACAGGCGGGTGAGATTAAGAAAAGGGTAGAAGTAAGCACATGGATTTACGAATCTAACTACAGGTTTGAACCGGTGGTGGGTCATATTTATCATTTGTATAAGAACCACAAAGGTGCGCATGTTCTCAGCCTGGTTGCTCCCTCAGAGTGGGGAAACGAAATGCCGTTTGCGGAACATGTATCCACCATCAGGCTGCTTGCAGATTACACATGGGATGTACTTAGCTCACCGGAGTAAGCATGTCGGTATTGATTCCCTATTTTCCGCTTGAACTTGCCATCCTTCCGGGGGAGAAAATGCAACTGCATATTTTTGAGATGCGCTACAGGCAGCTCGTTGCAGAAGCTTCTCAAAACAAGGGCACCTTTGGTATTCCTTGCGTCATCAATAGCAAAGTATCTGAATTTGGAACAGAGGTCAGAATCATCCGAATTATCAGACAATATGAAAATGGTGAGTGTGACATTGAAATTGAAGGATTGCGGGTTTTTAAGTTGTTAAGTATGCGCAACCCTTTGCCTTCAAAGCTTTATGCCGGAGGAGAGGTTGATTTTATGGATCCTGCCGGTTATCATTACGACCAAAAGATGTTGTCCCTTTATGTTGAATACAGACAGCAAGAAGAGGCTGATTTTCTGCTGAGGGAGCCTATAACTTATTATCAGGTGCTTGCAGAGCTTCCTCTGGCACTGGCACAGCGCCTGCAGATGATGCAAATTTCTGATTCCAGGATTTTAGGTAAATCAATCCGGAATTTATTGAAGCTCCTCATTGTTTCAAGGAATGCAGAGAAAGAATCAAAAGGAAGGTTTTTATTAAATTAAACCATGCGGATTCTCTTGCAAAGGGTCAAGGAAGCCAAGGTATTGGTAAACAATGAAACCGTTTCCTCTATTGGTCATGGGATGTTGGTTTTGTGTGCTTTCGGAAACGAAGAAAATCCTGAGGAGATAAAAAGAATCGCCGGCAAATTGGTCTCATTGAGGATTTTTGCAGATGAATCCGGCAATATGAATCGCTCATTGAATGATGTTGCAGGTTCTGTTTTGGTTGTAAGTCAGTTTACCCTGTTTGCCCAAACCAAAAAAGGCAATCGACCCTCTTTTATCAGGTCTGCTCCTGCGGCAATAGCCGGGCAGCACTATCAGTTGTTTGTTCAAATTCTTGATGAACTTATTCCCGGTAGGGTGCACACCGGAATCTTTGGTGCAAACATGCAGGTACATTTGATCAATGACGGACCTGTTACCATTTGGATGGATTCTACAAATCCTGAATGAACATCAGAATGTGATGTTTGCCGAGAGGGTTGGAAGGAAAGGCAACTGGTAGAGTTCCTTATTTGTGATTCGATCCTTGTAGAAGATGTTTTGGCGATTATAAACATTGGTGGCCCCGGCGTTCACTTCGAGAAGAGTGTTCTCACCGAGCACAAATTTTTTCTTCACATTGATGTCGAGCCTGTGATAGTCGGGTAGTCTTCCTTTGTTGAGCGGACCGTAAATGATGCCAATAGAATTATTTGTATTGGCAACACTTTGGGAAATGCCATCAGCAACCTGTAAATTATTGTAGTAACCCTGAGAGCGAGTGAAAGGGAATCCCGAACCATAGTTCAGTCTTACATTGATTTCCCAGTCGCGTCTTTTTCCAAGCTCATAGGATACAACCAGATTGACATTGTGTCTCCTGTCGAAGTGAGGCATGTATTTCAGATTGCCATCATACCTGGTGACGAAGCCAAGTGAATACACAGCCCAAACATACAGTCGGTTGTAATCGTATTTGAGGTTACAGTCAATACCTCGTGCATATCCTGTTTCCACAATGAGGTCCTTTCTAAGAGAATCAGGGATATTGGAATTGGCTGCTACATCATCAAAAAGTTTTTTGGGATTGACATTGATCAGCTGAGAAAACTGTTTGTTATAAAATTCGATATTGAGCAGAGTATTTTTTCCGAGGTCAAATTCAAACCCTGCAATGGAATGCCATGATTTCTGTAACTTGGAAGTGACATCAGAGTAGGTTCCATCGAGTTGTCGGAAAGTCTCTTGGATGTTCTCCGGACTGGAGAGAAAACCATAAAAGATATTCACTACATCCCTGTCACTCGAAGTGCTGTAAAGATTTTGTGAGTACAAGCCACCCGCTGCTTTGAATCGGATGTTGTCGGTAATAATCACTTTGAGTCCGGCCCGGGGTTCTATGGATGGCTCACTGATGGAGGCATAGTAATGGATACGGAAACTTGGGTCGAAGATAACTCTGCCAAAATTCATCTTGTATCGGATGTATCCTGCAAGTTCGGTATTAGAGGCTTCAAAATTTGATTGGATGCTGTTGGTTAAATTGGTGAATTCAAAAGTTGTTTTGTTTCCAATCGCTTCAACTCCATAGTTCACTTCATTTTTTCCTGAAAAGTTAATGAAATCAAAAC
>JBEICQ010000035.1:0-18481 GCA_040383885.1 Flavobacteriales bacterium
CGTCGGCCTCACACATGAGGGTATTAAAAATACTGTCAAACTGATGCGTCCAGTAAATTTTTTGTATGCCCGAAATTTCTTTGGCTTCTTCCTTGGTAAACTTATGCCCTTCCCAGATGGCAATATGTTCACTTGTTTCCTTGATAAAGAGAACTTCCCGGTGACCTTTCCACTGCGTGTCCGGAAACATCAACAAAATGCTTTCTTCCTGATCGATGCCCGTGAGGTATTGCAAATCGGAATTCTGACGAAAACCCATGGAACCGTCTGCATTGGTTGGCATGATGTCGTTGGAATGAAAAACTGCCATGCAATTTTTTTCCAGAAGTTCAGAGAGCCTGCTTCGGTTTTTGATATAAAGGGCCTGGGATAAAGGAGTGTATTTCATGTTGTGGTAAAGGTATCAGGATGCCGATAAAATGCCAAGTATTTTGGCGTATGCTTCCGCATGATTTTCTCTGGTGAAATGCTGCAGAGCCAGTTCGTGGTTTTTTCTTTTACGCAAATAATTTACCGGGGGCAGTGGCTTTGGCATGTCGCTTTCGTGAATCACCATTCCGCAATCGTGTTTCTCTGTAAAATCTGAGAAATCGCCAAGATTATTGCTGATGAGCACTTGCAAACCTGCAGACAGGTATTCTGCAAATTTAGTGGGTGAAGCCACCCGATTGGTAATGGTTTGTTCCCGCAGGAGAATCCCATAATCTGCCATGAGCAGCAAGGACCTTACCTTTTCGGCAGAAACCCAGTTTTGAGTAACTCTTGCGGGATATTTTTTAAAAACCCCCAAGTGTTCAGGAGATTGATTTGCCAGTAGCAACACCTTGATGTGTGGGTCTGTATCCATCATTTTCAGCAACCATGCATCCACCTGATCAATCGATTGCCAGTCGGCATTGGAGCCTGAGTAAACCAACAAAACATCGGTGGCAGCATAAGCTGCTTTTTCTCTCCATGCCATGATTTCTTTTTCTGAAGGGAAATTATTCTGGTGGGAAGTTCCCAGGTTGCAGGGGATGATGCAATGTTGTTGCAAGCGGTAACCAAACTCTTTTTCCCACCAATGGGTGAGCGCTTCCGATACCGCCAGACGAAAATCTGAGAGGAGTACACACTCTTTTTCAAGCTCCCGGTAATCCTCCCTGATATTGATTAGTTGAGAAAGATATTCTTTGTGCTCTGCCGAGTAGGCGCCCCGGGCATCAAAAACAACCTTTTTGCATTGTCCTTTTTGTCGCAGACTGAGCGCCAGTTGAGTGGCAAATATGCCTCTGCACCAAAAATTATTTCTTCCTATGAACAAGAGGAGAAAACGAAGGGTAAACAAATTGTATTTCCATCTTCGGATGCCGGGAAAAGCTGGTAACACAATGGCATTTGGCAAGGTTTTTTTAATCAGGGCACGACTCTTAAAAAAACCGCGTAGAGAGAAAAATGCAATTAATCTGATTTTTCCGGAAGGGTGTTGATTGATGTATTTGCAAACATCCAGTACCTGACTTAGGTAAACACCGCTGGGCTGATCGCCAAAGGTGAGATATATCATAAGGGTAATGAAGAGATGATATCTATGATGCGGGCAGATGACTGACCGTCCCAACCTGCAGGAATTTCTCCTTTTTTATAAATACCCTGACTGATTGCTTCTACCAGTTGATTGACTTTTTGCAGATCAAAAGGGACAAGCGTATTGGAGCCAATGTTGCAGGTGATTGGTCGCTCAGTATTTTCCCGAAGGGTGAGGCAGGGGATTTTTAAAAATGTAGTTTCTTCCTGAATACCGCCACTATCGGTAATTACAAATGCTGCATTTGAAACCAGTTGTTGAAATGCAAAATAATCAAGCGGTCCGGTGGTAATCAAGCCCGGAATCCCGGAAAATTCCTCATACAGTCCGGCTTGTTCCAGGTTTTTTACGGTGCGGGGATGGATAGGGAATACCAGTTGGTATTTTTTTGTAACCTGAAGGATGAGTTCCATCAGTTTTTGTAACCCTTCCTTGCTGTCAACTGTTGCAGGTCTGTGCATGGTCATCAAAACAAATGTGTTTTTGTTCAATCCCATTTTTTCCATGCTCCCTGCTGCCTCAATTTTATGCTGAAAAGCCACGAGGGTATCAATCATGGTATTTCCGACCATGAAAATATTTTTTTCTGATTTCCCTTCTTTCAGAAGATTTTCTTTTCCGGAAGGCTCGGTCACAAAAAAATAGCGGGTGAGCGCATCGGTTAAAATCCTGTTGTGCTCTTCGGGCATGGTGTCATCAAAACTGCGCAAGCCGCTTTCGATATGGGCAAGCGGAATATTGCATTTATTTGCCACAAGTGCACCTGCAAAAGTAGAATTCACATCCCCCACAACTACCAACAATTGGGGTGTAAACTCAGTGAGCAGGAGTTGTTCGAGTTTTACCATCATGTCGCACATCTGAGCAACAACAGAATTCCCGTTTGCATGCAGGAAATAATCGGGTACCAATCCAAATTGCTCAAAAAACACATCAGCCATGTTGTGGTCGTAGTGTTGTCCGGTATGCACAATACGCAAATCGATTCCTCGGGTTTGTGCGTGTTTTTTCAGTTGCGTTACCTTGATAAAGTTGGGTCGCGTGCCAATGACTACCAGGATGCGTTTTGCTGCTGACATAATAATTTGCGGAGAAAACTCTTTCTGTTTACCGGTCTCAAAGGTAACCAAATGGTTTCAGAGCAAAAGGCAATTCAAAACTCATGTAAAATTTGGCTTTTGGCCATTTCATCCTTCCCCAAATTTTCAATCAATCGCCTTTCGTTTCAAGCAGCATGAAAGACAGGGCAGCTTGTTTTTCTTCTGAGGTGTTTTCAGATGTTTGTTTTGCTAAGGATAGGCTGCGCGACAGAGAAATTTTTCATTCATCATTTTCTGCTCCTGTTCAACAACAATTCGCGAGTAAAGGCATTGAAAAATTGAATCAGATGTTTACATTTGTCTTGAATTTATTTTGATAAAAAATCTACATTATGCTTGTAAAAGTTTTTGGCAGCGCCGTATACGGCGTAAATGCCACCACCATTACGGTGGAAGTCAATCTCGAGACCGGTCTCAAATTTTTTCTTGTAGGATTGCCCGATAATGCGGTAAAAGAGAGTCAGCTCAGGGTGCGTGCTGCCATCAAAAATATTGGGATGCGATTTCCGGGGAAGCGTATCACCGTGAATATGGCACCAGCCGATATCCGAAAAGAAGGTTCTGCTTATGACTTGCCTATTGCCATGGGTATTCTTGCGGGCTCCGGACAAGTGAGTGCCGAAAAGTTACCGCGTTATTTATTGATGGGAGAACTTTCTCTCGACGGGAAGCTTCAGTCTATCAGGGGTGCCTTGCCCATTGCCCTACAGGCGCGCAATGAAGGATTTTCAGGGATGGTTCTTCCCCGCGCCAATGCCCGCGAAGCTGCGATGGTCGCAGATTTTGAGGTGATTGGGGCAGATACCCTCGAGGAGGTCATGCACTTTTTTAATGACACACCTGATGCACCCAAAGCGGTTGTTGTGCAGGTACAGGAAGAATTTCAACGCATGCAGCAAGCAGGTTCCGAAGATTTTGCGGATGTGAAAGGACAAGAAAATATCAAGCGGGTAATGGAGATTGCAGCAGCTGGCGGACATAATGTAATTCTCATCGGTCCTCCGGGAGCAGGTAAAACCATGTTGGCGAGAAGATTACCTACCATTCTTCCTGATTTAACGGTAGAGGAAGCATTGGAAACAACCAAGATTCATAGTGTGGCCGGAAGACTTGGCAAGGGCCGTTCGCTGCTCACCCGAAGGCCATTCAGAAGTCCGCACCATACGGTGAGCGATGTGGCTTTGGTAGGAGGTGGCCAATTTCCTCAGCCCGGAGAGATTTCTCTCGCACACAATGGTGTTTTGTTTTTGGATGAGTTGCCGGAATTTAAACGCACAGTGCTTGAGGTTATGCGACAACCACTCGAAGACCGCGTAGTCACCATCTCGAGGGCAAGATTTTCTGTAGAATATCCGGCCAGCTTTATGCTGGTTGCCTCAATGAATCCTTGTCCCTGCGGCTTTTATAATCATCCCGAAAAAGATTGTGTTTGTCCCCCCGGTACGGTACAAAAATACCTCAATCGTATTTCGGGTCCTTTGTTAGACAGGATTGATCTGCATGTAGAAGTTACCCCGGTTACTTTTGGTGAATTAAGCAGGGCTTCAACCGGGGAGAGTTCAGACATCATTCGTAGCAGGGTGATGTCTGCCAGGGTTATTCAGCAGGAACGATTCAGCAAGTTGCAGGGCGTGCACAGCAATGCGCAGATGGCGCCGCAAACCTTGCAGCAATACTGTCTGCTCAATGAAACCTGCAAATCATTGCTTTCGCAGGCAATGGAGCGACTGGGTTTATCGGCAAGGGCATACGACAGAATCATCAAAGTTTCGCGCACCATTGCCGACCTTGAAGGCTCAGCGGGCATTGCGCCCCACCATGTAGCAGAAGCCATTCAGTACAGAAGCCTCGACAGAGAAAATTGGGCGGGATAAATACAAGCAGCGATTCCGGAAAGACAGCAAAATGATATCCGGTGCAACTCATTAATTCATTACTCCGATGTAAGGAGATATTTTCTATAGATTAAAAGATTTGCCCACTTAAAGCATTACCTGAACCGGGATTCTGACAAATTTGCCACAGAAAAAATATTCAGTTTGTAGAATAGGACAGAGATCAGATTGGGAGATTACAAACGAAACTTGCAATTTTTATTTTAGATACATCAAAGATTGTGATGCTAAAATCAAACTCCGGAAACTATGGCGAAACCAGGTTGATGGAAATCTGTCCGTACCAGGTATTGCTGAGTTTGTTTTCGCTCAGGTATGGAATTTCTTTTCCGAACGAACTTCTGTAAAAATCGCCTTCATCAAGCTGGTAACGGAAGTTGATGCGATAGCCTGCTTGTAAAGAAATCCAGATGAATTTATAAAGAGAAAAATCATACATCACCCTTGGTCGAAGCTCGGCGCGCCTGAGTTCAATGTTGCGGTTTATTAATCCGGGATGGGCTTGCACAAGGTTGTTGAGGCGATAGGAGCTGCCTTCCAGCTCAAATCCTGCAAAGAGCATGTTGCGCGCATTAACCGTATAGCGAAAGTGTGCACGCACCGGCAGCAATGCCTCAATGCCCCATTTTTTTCCGGGAGAGGTATAGTTGTATAATACTACCGGTACATAAATTAATTCCCCTCCGCGGTATGCCCTCGAGAGACCAATGCCCGCCATGAGCCTGTCGTGATATTTTCTTCCAAGGATAAATGAGGCCGAAATTTTTGCCTGAGTCAGGGAGGGAACATCCTTTAGGGAGAGATCGCCATTGAATTCTGCCATGCCCTGGATGATAGAAAAATATTTTTCATTGAAAGGTTTGAATACAGTGGCATTGAAACCGTAACTACGCAAACCATTTTGCATCAGGCTCTGATGCAATGGATGTTGCCGTGCACCCCCTCCGAAGGTGTATTTATTTTCGAGGTAATTGATGCCCAGGTTTAGTAGCCACCGTACATTGGATATCACCGGAAAATTTGCGGAAAACCTCATTCCATGATTGTTTGTGATGGCTGCCTTCTCAGAAGAAAATTGCTCAAGCGCACCTGCGTTCAAGGAGTTACTTCCCTGAAAATCATATGCCAGAGTAATGAGGCGCGATGGGCTGATGCCAAGTACTTTTGAGGTACAATAGCGCTTGGTGGGGGCTTCTACCACATCAGCATACTTACTAAAATCTTCCTCGGGCGGAATGAGCAATGAATCGGGTTGGGCGAGTGCGCCTTTTGCAAGCAGCAAGAGGCAAACAATGGCAGTTTGTATGCGCATGTTTATTTGTTTTTAAGCAATACCCGTTTCCAGGTGTCGGTTCTTCCAAAAAGCGATACCCCAATAAATCCCCTTACTTCGAGGGTGTTGTCGTCAACCAGCTCTACCGTACAGTTATAGGTACTGCCGTTTTCGGGATCATAAATGGTTCCTTCTTCATATTTTCCTGAGCCTTTTTCCACAAACCCGGTCATGTTCATAAAGCCGAGCAGAGGCACTTGTCGTTTGGTTTCGTCGGGATTATTTTTGTCAATCTTGGGTGTTCCGTCAGGATATTTAGGTTCTTTCAGCCACACGATACGCCCGCCGAATTTTTGACCGTACTGGAAAATTTTTACCCTGGCTTTTCCACTGCCTACCTCCCATACACCCAGAATTTTACTTTCCGGGATGTTTTCACCAGCCTTCCCTGTCAACAGCAGAAAGGAACAAAAGAGAAAAATAGAAACAAATGTGTAGGTTTTCATCATGTGTGATATGTCTGTTTCAAAAATATGGAATTTCCGATGTCAATGCTTTCAGTAAGGTTTCTTGAGCCTTCTTTTTCAAAAGAAATTCCTTTTGTTGTCCCCTCTGTTAGGCGTCATACATACACAAAGAAAATAAGCAATAAGCTAATATCATCTTTCTTTTACAGGATTTTTCAAGTCGGCTAAGTCCTATTTTTTTTACCTTTGCCAACAATTATTCATGTCGGTTACCCGCTACATATTTGTCACCGGAGGCGTAACCTCCTCACTGGGTAAAGGCATCATCTCTGCATCCCTCGCCAAGCTTTTGCAGGCAAGAGGATACCGCGTTACCATACAAAAGCTCGATCCCTACATCAACATTGATCCAGGCACGCTTAATCCCTATGAACACGGAGAATGTTATGTGACCGAAGACGGTGCTGAAACGGATCTTGATTTGGGGCATTACGAGCGTTTTTTGAATGTATCCACTTCCCAGGCCAATAACATCACCACGGGGAGGATTTACCAAAGCGTGATTGAAAAAGAAAGACAGGGGATTTTCCTTGGCAAAACAGTACAGGTCATTCCCCATATCACTGATGAAATCAAATTCCGCATCCGTTTGCTTGCCAAAGAGGGTGATTATGACTTTGTGATCACTGAGATCGGTGGAACCGTTGGTGATATTGAATCACTTCCTTTTGTTGAAGCCGTGAGGCAGATGAAATGGGAGTTGGGCAACCAGGCAGTGGTGATTCACCTTACGCTTTTACCCTTTCTCGCAGCAGCAGGAGAGCTCAAGACCAAGCCTACCCAGCATTCGGTAAAGATGTTGCTGGAGTACGGTGTGCAGCCCGATGTACTGGTATGCCGCACCGAACATCATTTGAATGACGAGATCCGACGAAAAATAGCCTTGTTCTGCAATGTGAGTGCGGAGGCAGTCATTGAATCTATTGATGCCAGCAGCATTTATGATGTGCCCCTGATCATGCGCGAAGAGGAACTCGATGTGGTGGTGCTTAAAAAAATGGCCCTGCCGGTAAAAAACAGGCCCGAGTTGAAGGAGTGGGAGCAGTTTATTGCCCGTCTGCACAACCCATCTTCCACCGTACATATTGGTTTGGTTGGTAAGTACATAGAACTTAAGGACGCCTACAAATCTATCGTAGAGGCATTTATTCATGCAGGCGTGCACAACCATGTGAAGGTGGAATTGCACTGGATTCATAGTGAAGAAATCAACGCCCGCAACGCAGCTTCCAAGCTCAGGCATTTGCAGGGGGTGCTTGTGGCTCCCGGATTCGGTAACCGCGGAATCGACGGCAAGATCGAAGCCATTCGCGTAGCCCGCGAGTTGCAGATTCCTTTTCTCGGGATTTGTTTGGGCATGCAATGTGCAGTCATCGAGTTTGCACGCAATGTGATGGGTCTACAAAAGGCTCACTCCATCGAAATGGATGCCACTACTCCTCATCCGGTGATTGATTTGATGGAGGAGCAGAAAAAAATAAAAAACAAAGGAGGAACCATGCGTCTCGGGGCTTATCCCTGCAGCATCTCCAAGCCTTCCCTTGCATACAATGTTTATCGCAATGAAGTTATCAAGGAGAGACATCGCCACAGGTATGAGTTCAACAACCATTACCTGCAGGATTTTGAGCGTGCAGGAATGATGGCCACAGGATTAAATCCTGACCAGGGATTGGTGGAGATCATGGAAATACCGGCGCATCCTTTTTTTGTTGGTGTTCAGTTTCACCCCGAATACAAGAGTACCGTGGAGCGTCCGCATCCGCTTTTTATCGGTTTTGTAAAAGCCGCCATGAGCCATGCAGCCGCAGGAGTTTCTTCCAAGGGAAACACCCACAACAACAATTGAGTTTGAATTAGTTTTCGCTGAAGAAGGCAATCGTTTTTGCCAGCACTTTTGCAGCAACCTCCGGCATGTTTCCGTCAAAGGGATGAGAAATACCAAAGGTGTGTCCGGCCAGTGGAATTTCCTGCAGTAATGCATTTTTATTGGCACTTCCGAGCATTCTGGCCTCGTCAATTTTTACGCTTTCATCGCGCACCCCATGTAAAATTAGCCAAGGAATGCGGATGCTTGCCGCTTTTTCCAATACATTGAAATTTTCCTTATTGGCCACATAATCCAGGTAAAACTGATAGTTCATGGGCATGTGCTGATTGGTACGGGCATTAAAGGTGTAAATAAGGCCCTTGTCTCGCCAATAGCGATGCTGTTTGATGGCCATGCGGGCTTCCAGATCGGCTACAGCTGCCCAGGTTACAAGTTTTTTTATCTCCGGATGAGCGGCGGCAAACAAGATACCCATGGCTCCTCCCCGGCTATGTCCCAGGAGGTAAATTCGTTTGATGTCCAGCAAGGATTGTATCGGTTCGTGGGTTTGGAGCCATTGCAGGATCAATTTGCAATCTTCCTGCTCCAGAGAATAGTTGTTGTCTGCAAAAGCATCCAAACAAGAAAACACATCAGGCGTGGAAGGATGTGTACCATTGTGTGAAAAATTAAATTTACAACAGGCAATGCCCGCATCAGTAAGGGAGGACGAAACAGTATTGAAATGCCCCGAATCTTTAAATCCTTTGAATCCGTGGAGAAACATCACCACCGGAAAGGGTCCTTCGCCCTTTGGAACAGAAAGATCCAAACAGATATCGCGGCCGGGGACGCTTGCCTTTAGAAGGTAATTTTTATACATTTGATACAAAGATAGAACAAGCGCAGGCCTCAACACAGGTTGCATGCCCTTGCGAAGGACACCAAACCTACTAAACCCACATGTATGGATCATACCGAGATAGCGATTGCAAAAATTTTAGATGAGTTTCCTTGCCTGCTCATTGGTATGGACAGTTCTTCCCGCTTGATGTTTTTAAATCAGAAGGCCACCCAGGTATTGGGTTATGGAATGCAGGATATTCTCGCCCGCTCCACTGATTTGCTTTCTTTGCTCTTGCCTTCACCCAAACTGAAGCAACAGTTTTCTAATTATTTTGATAAACAGCCATCGGGTTCCATTTCTTTTCATCAGGTGGACTGTGTGCACAGCAGCGGAGACCCAAGGCTCATCAATTGGATTGTGCGCAAGCGCCTGGAGCCGGTATTGCGCGACATACCTTTTTGGTTTATCGGGTTTGATGTAACGGAAGAAGTGAATGTAAAAAACAAACTCAAGAAGAACGAAGAGCGATTGGCTTTGGTAAGCAGGGCTACCAATGATGCAGTTTATGAATATGATATTGTAGAAAACCAGATTTCCTGGATTGATGGTTTGTCGAACACTTTTGGCTTTGATGATTTTCAGGAGATGAAAGCCCTGGATTTCTGGAACCTGCACTTGCATCCCGACGACAAAGAGCGCGTGGTTGCAGAAACCCGCCGCGCCATGAGGGATGAGCATGTGCAACACAGGACGGATGAATACCGTTTTCTTAAACGCGACGGACAATATGCCATCGTGCACGACAAAGGCATTTTTATTCGCAATGAAGAAGGGCATGCCATTAAAATGATTGGTGGATTAACTGATATCACCTCCAGAAAAACCATTGAAAAAAATCTCCTCGACAAAAACCGCAGATTAAGTGAATTGGCATTTTTTAATTCTCATAAAGTTCGCGGTCCGCTGGCAAGAATCATGGGATTGGTAAACACCATTCAGGATATCGATGACTTGCGCGGGGATGAGGCTGTTGCTATCCTAAATAACCTGAGGGATGCCTCCGGTGAACTGGATGATATGATCCGCCAGATGACGCATATTGCCTCGCAGTAAAGCACTTTGTCACAAATTTTTTTGATACATCCTGAGACCTGAAGGACAAACTGATTTTTGTATCCCCAAGTTTTCAAAAAAAACAGAGAAAACAGCTGCTTGATAGAAAGTGTAATTTCTTTTCATTTTTTCGGGATGTAACATGTTTACATACGCCAATAAAAGCAAACAAGCACAGCGCTTATCCGGAGATTAAAGAAGGATATTTCTCTGATGCGGGCTTCGAACTATTTTATTTCCCACTGTTTCTCAATTTCCCATGAGGCGCGCACTTCCGCTTCATCTGCATACTTCCAAACGGTTTCGGGTTGCAGGTTTTTAAAAAAGTCTCCCGTGTCCCATCGTCCGTTGCCATTTTTGTCTTCAATGGCTTCCAGCTTGTATTTTCCGGGCAGCAACAAATCGTAGCGAAGAATTTCTTCCCGGCTTTTGAGGGTATTTTTTTTGATCACTTTACCCGTAGCATCCAGGAGCAAACACAAAACAGGATGAGGTGAGGAATGTGCTACCTGCAAGACAATACTACCTGTTTCCTCTGCATCCATCATCTTAAAGGTTGTTTTAAGGGTATCAGATGTTTTTCCGTTACGCATTGCAAAAGTGCCGGGTAAAGCATACAATCTGTAAAAGGTGTCGGTGAGAAGCTTTGCTTCCAGTTTCCAGCCATACCCCGTGCTGTCTGTAGGAATAAAAGTAGCGGGTAGGGAGTCTTTAGCCAGATCCAGCCAGGCTTTGCCGGGCAATTGTTGGAAGGCCGGTACCGGAAATTGCAAACGCAAACCTTCTCCGGGTCCTACCGATTTTTCTGATGAAAGCAAAAAAGTACCCTTGATCACTTTTGATGGAACGACTGACTTTCCTTTTCCCCGGTTTTTGATGCTCATCTTTTTCAGCGATTCGTGCAGGGTATCAGTCACCATTCCATCACACACGAGCAAGAGGTGCACAGAATCGCAACGCAGGCTATCACTGAACCATACCCTTGCAGAGTCAGATCCGGGTGTAAATTCCCGGTAACCATAGGCATCCATGTCGGCACAGCCGGATTGACGGATTTCAAAGGAGGTCATGGGTTTGTTCATCACAAAACGAAAGAGACCGGGTGTGCTGAAGTCATGTTTCTTGAGGTATTGTTTTACCGGAACAGCCGTAAAGGCATGGAGCATCAACATAGAGGAATCTCCCTTCACATGAATCATGTTATCGGCAAAAGCAAAAGTTTCAGAAGCATCATCGTACAGGTAATTGTTGTTGGCATCTTTGAGTGCCACCACCCGGTAAGCACCGCTGGCTACATTGCTGATAGAAAAGCTGCCATCTTCTGCACTGCGACCAAAATAGGAGGGAAGAGAGTTGGATACAAATGAATCCCTGCTTGCCCTGAGGCTGTCATACAACATCACGGTAAAATCTTTACAAGCCTGTTTGTTGTTTGCCAGAATCACATTTCCCCAAACCATGCCTGTGTCAATAAAGGATCCTGTAGAAAAAACCATGCGAAGGGAAGTGGCTGCATTGCCTTCGGTGATATCGGCCACTGCTTTTCCGAACTGAAACACATAGGTTGTGTTTTTTCTCAGTGTATCGTCCCATGAGACATCCAGGATTTTTCCTCTTGTTTTAAGCTCAGGTGGATTTTTAAAAGGTGGAGAGATAATCAGTTGAGAAGAGGCATCGTTGAGTTTGATAAATTCATTGAACCGGATCTTCATCCGCTTGCCCGAAAAATTTTTGCTCAGGATGGCAGGATCAGAAGAAACAAGTTCGGGTGCTTTTACATCTGCCGGTCCACCTGAGGGTGCTACCACCTGTGCACAGGCATAGAGCAGGAGCATTCCGGCCAGCAGAAAGATATTAAAACAGCGAGGAGACAAAGCGGGCAATGGCTTGCAAATATATACCATCTGTTTCATCGTAGGCGGCCAATGCCGTATGGTCGAGATCCAGCACACCCAGCACTTCTCCCTGATGAGAAAGTATGGGCACCACGATCTCAGAGCGGGAGAGACTGCTACAGGCGATGTGTCCCGGAAAGGTATCCACATCTTTTACGACCAGGGTTTTTTTTTCCTGCCATGCTGTTCCGCAGACTCCTTTTCCGTATGTGATTCGCGTGCAGGCCACAGGTCCCTGAAATGGCCCCAGCACGAGTTCATCATTCTTTACCAGGTAAAAACCTGTCCAATGCGAACCCGTGGCCACATGCAGGGCAGCTGCGATGTTGCCGAGGTTGGCAACCAGGTCATTCTCTCCTGCACACAGGGCCTGCAGTTGAGGCAGGAGGCTTTCGTACACTGTTTTTTTATCAGCCTTATCAGGAAGAGAGAGGGAATGCGTCATACCTGTTATCTTGTAAATGCTACTGTGGCAAGATACACACTTGTTCCGGGAGTTTTCAATACTTGCAAGGCGCATGCCTCGAGTGTGGCACCGGTGGTTACCACATCATCTACTACAATTACTTTTTTTCCGCTCAGGGCAAATGAAGTACGGCCGGAATACACTTTTTCCACATTTTTCCAGCGTGCAAACCTGCCGTTTTGTAATGCCTGGGCACGGTTATGTGAGGTTTTTTCAACCCAGTGATTCACCACGGGGAGCTCAAGTACAGTGGCCATACCCCTGGCGATGCACTCTGCCTGGTTATAGCCTCTTTTCTTTTTTTTCCGGGGATGCATGGGAACCGGTAAGATGCAATCTGCCTGTGGTGCCCATGAAGTTCGCCTGATCTCGTGCCCCAGCATGGTGCCAAAGGCTTCTCCCAGTTCTTCTCTGCCTTTGTATTTAAGTGCATGCAATAGATGCTGGATAGTGGTTTCCTTGCGAAACCAAAAAAGTGCAGCGGCACGCTCAAATGGTAATCGTCCCCAAAATAATTCTTCCACCGGATTACCGGGCTCTTTGAAATAACCTGTGGAGGATAAATTGCTGCGACAAAACAAACAGATGTGCTTTTCTGCTGGCTTCAGACTTCGGATGCATCCCGGACAAATGGGCGGATAGAGAATGTCAAGGAAGGAATTGAAAACTTCTGTTAAGGTCATAAAAATTAAATAGATTAAAATAAAAATTGATTTTCTTTGTTGCAATATTACGCAACCTTATGGAAAATCAGCACGAAAAAAAATCAGGGAACCGCATTTTTGCCATCCTCTCCGTCCTCTTCGCATTACTCTCTGCCTTCCTTGGCTACCAGCTCTGGAACCAAAAGCAAACTACCACAGTTATTATTCAGCAAAAAGAACAACTCAATACTGATTTTGAATCAACCCGCACAGAATTGAGCGAAGTGCAAAAAGCTTTTGAGGGTTTGCAAACCAACAACAAGCAATTGCAGAGTGAGCTGGATGCCAAAAAAGAGGAGATTGAAGACCTGATGGAGAAGGTGAATAAATACAAGGGCGATGCTGCCATGCTGGTGAAATTGCGTAAGGAAATCCAGAACCTGAAAAACTCCATTGCCATGTATGTGCATCAGGTAGATTCGCTCAATACCGTGAACAAAGCACTAACAGAAGAAAATACACAAGTAAAAACGGATTTGGCTTCAGAGAAAGACAAATCTGAAAAACTTTCTTCCGAGAAAAAACAACTCATTGAGCTGGGCTCAAAACACAAGGTGTATGATTTTTTTGCGGATGCTATCCGCATCAAGGGAGGAAGCAAGGAAATTGCTACTACCAAAGCCCGTAGGGTAGATAAAATCCGTGCCAATTTTATTCTGGGTGAAAACAAAATTGCAAAAACAGGAGAACTTAATTTATACATGAAAGTAACTGCGCCCGACGGACAAGTACTCGTTACCAGCAAGGATGACAACAATATGTTTATGAGCCAGGGAAGCCGGCAGTATTATAGCGCAAAGAAAACCCTCAGCTTCAATGGAAGCAGCCAGGATGTTTGTCTCTATTTTGTGAAAAAGGAAAATGAAAAATTAAAGGACGGCGATTATAAGGTAGAAGTATTTGTTGAAGGAGAGCCCGCAGGAAGCAGTTCATTTAAGTTGAAATAAATCTCAAAAAAAACCATCATCCCGGACATGTTCCGGGATTTTTTTTTTCATGTATGCAACACAGCGCACGCCAAAGATTTCTGAATTACGCAGGCATCGATACACAGAGTGATCCCAACTCAGCAACATGCCCAAGCACAGCCAAACAAAAAAATCTTGGGGCCCTGCTGGTGCATGAACTCAAAGAACTTGGGCTGGAAGCCGAGATGGACGAAACGGATATGTGTATGGAACACTGCCATCCACTACCGATAAAAAAGTTCCTGTTATCTGCTTTTGCTCCCACATGGATACCTCACCCGATTGTAGCGGCAAAGATGTTAAACCTGTGGTGCATGCCAATTACGACGGAGGCAAAATAAAGTATGCAGCCAATCCCCAACTGGTGCTTGATCCTGCAGCTCATCCCGACTTACGCAATAAAATCGGACACGACATCATTACCTCCGATGGCACCACTTTGCTGGGTGCCGACAACAAAGCAGGAATTGCAGCCATCATGTCGGCGGTACAAATTCTGCTCAAAGAAAAACCCTGCAAGCATGGAGTGATCAAAATTTTATTTACTCCCGATGAAGAAATCGGCAGAGGTGTAGACAAGGTCAATCTAACTTTGCTGGGTGCCGATTTTGCATATACCGTGGATGGTGAAACACTAGGACATATTGAGAACGAAACCTTCTCCGCCGATGGAGCAAAACTCAGTATCAAGGGAATCAGTGCGCATCCGGGGTACGCCAAAAAGAAAATGGTAAGCGCGCTTAAAGCTGCCTCTGCTGTTGTTTCGGCACTGCCCCAACATGCTTTGTGTCCGGAAACGACCGAAGGAAGAGAAGGGTTTATCCATCCTGTCTCCATGCGAGGCGGAATAGAGGAAGCAGAGGTGCAGTTTATCCTCAGAGATTTTGACAATGATGCCCTGGCTTCTCATGGCAAGCAATTACAAGATTTGGTAGACCAAACCATGCAGCAATTTCCCGGAGCTACTTACCATTTGCAAATCAAAGAACAGTACCGCAATATGAAACAAGTGCTGGATCGTTATCCCATGGTGGCGGAGCATGCTGTGGAGGCGGTGCGAAGGGCAGGTATTCAGCCCGTGCTTACCGGCATCAGAGGAGGTACAGATGGCTCGAGATTGTCGTTCATGGGTTTGCCTTGTCCGAATATTTTTGCCGGTGAACATGCCTTTCATTCCCTTGTGGAATGGGTATCGGTGCAAGACATGGAGAAGGCAGCGGAAACCGTGGTGCATCTGGCAGGTATCTGGGAGGAAAAAGCGTGATGAGCGCGTATTAAAAAAACTGCTACCGGGGGCGGTCTTCTTTCCGGACTTTTATGTTTGATGATTGTGAAATTTTTGTGCAAGCAAAAATTTGATTTCCCAATCGCAAAATGCTTTTCAGGCTTAGAGAAAAAAGCCACTGCATCATGATTAATTTTTGCGGAAAAGAGTGGGACTATTAGAAATAAAAAAGGGCTTCATTTCCTGAAACCCTTTCTGAAACCTGGTGGGAGCTACTGGGTTCGAACCAGTGACCCTCTGCTTGTAAGGCAGATGCTCTGAACCAGCTGAGCTAAGCTCCCTTTGGGGAGTGCAAATATACAGCATCCCGCGGCATCTCCAAAAAAAATTACAGACTTGCTAAATCATTGATAATATGATTATTGGTTCTTGTAAAACAGCCATGCCAGGCAAATACCGCCCAAAACCGATACCAGGATGTTGGCTGCTGCCGCCCAAAGCATACCTGCACGGATGAGTCCGGCTGTTTCGAAGGAGAATCCCGAAAAGGTGCTCAGGCCTCCGCAAAAACCGGCCAGCAGCAGGGGGTGTAACCAGGATGCAGGTTGGCGAAACATCAGCACCAGGCCCATCAATCCGATGGCCAGAAAATTTGCCACCAGGGTGGCTGTCGGGAAAGTTCCCTGAGGCATGAGCTTCCAGAGGCTGTATCTGAGCAAACAACCCATTCCGCCGCCGGCGAAAACAAAAAAAGTGTGCATCATAAATGATCCATGAAGTACCTGCTCACCATGTTGTAGAGATGCGCCCGGTCTTTACCATTAACATTATGCTTGTGGCCCGGGTACACAAAATAATCCAATAAGATTCCTTTGGAGACACAGGTTTTTACAAATTTCAGGCTGTGTTGCCATACCACCACATCATCATCGGTACCGTGAATCATCAGCAGTCGGTCTTTGAGTTTATCGGCCTTGGCAATCAAGCTGCTTTTTTCATAGCCCTCAGGATTTTCTTCCGGTGTATCCATGTATCGCTCGGTGTACATCACCTCATACCATTTCCAGTCAATCACAGGGCCACCGGCCACTCCCGCTTTAAACACACCGGGATGATCGGTCATGAGTGTGGTGGTCATAAAACCTCCGTAACTCCAGCCAAAAATGCCCAGTCTCTTCTCATCCACAAAGCCAGTTTTTTTGAGAAAGTCCACACCTGCCAGCTGGTCTTCTGATTCTACCACGCCCAGGTTGCGGAAGGTGGCCTGTTCAAAATCGCGTCCGCGGTTATCGCTTCCACGGCCATCCACCGTAAACACCACATAGCCCTGTTGCGCCATGCGATGAAACCACAAATTGGCAGCCCCACCCAGCCAGCTGTTGGTTACCGATTGCACATGCGGACCATTGTAGAGATACACAATTGCAGGATATTTTTTGGTAGAGTCGAATGAGGCGGGCGTAAACAAGCGGTAATAGAGGGTATTTCCTGCATGCGTAAAAGATCCCAGCTTCATGCCTACAGGCACATAGGAGGTGAGCATGTTTTCTGATTGTATCAGTACAGAGGGTTTGAGTGAAGCATCATATACCGAGAGGATGCCGGGTATGGTACTGCTCTGGTACCAGTCAAAAAAATACTTACAATCATTATCGGCTTTGATGTTATGTGTTCCTTCGGTGGTGCTGATAAACTCAGCGGGGCCTCCATTGATGGGACTGCGGCAAAAGTCGCGGTTCAGGGCTGAGCTTGCATTGGCAATGAAATACACATACCTGTCTTCGGCATCCACTCCCAGCACTTTGGTCACCTCCCAATTGCCTGTGCTGAGTCTTCTGACAAGCGCTCCCCTCTGATCATATAAATACATATGGTTGAATCCATCGGCTGATGATTGCCAGATAAACAGGTCCTTGCTGCGGTTTAAAAAAAGTGCTGGATGCTGTGGTTCCACATATTTTTCATTTCGTTCTTCAATCAGTGTGAGTGCAGGTTTTCCGGTCTGCACATCAAACGACATCAGGCGCATGAAATTTTGTTGTCTGTTGAGCAGGGCTACGAACACATATTTTTCATCGGGCGACCAGGAGATATTGCTCAGATACTGATCGGGTTCTCCGGGCGTTTGCAGATAGATAACATTGCGTGTGAGAGGTGCATAAATACCAATGCTTACCTGGTGTGAGACATCGCCTGCCATTGGGTATTTGGTATTCTCTGCACTTGCAGGTATTTCTGACCAATTGGTGATGGGATAATTTTTTACCATGCGCTGGTCCATTTTATAAAATGCAAAATAAGTACCGGCGGGCGACCAAAAAATTCCTTTGTTGATACCAAACTCATTGCGGTGAACGGCCTGACCGTATAGGATATCCGGATCTGCTTCCGTGCTCACCGGAATAGCAAGGGTATCCTGCATCATGTAAAGGTTGTTGCGAAGAGTAAAAGCCAGTTTGTTTCCATCGGGCGAAAATTCTGCATTGGCTGCTGCCTCGGGGGTTTGACAAATGCGAAGAGAGAAGACGGGTTTTTTTCCGCTTGTGTTACACTGCAGCCATTTGCAGGGAGGAAGGAGGCAGGATAGTTTTTCTTTACTCGTAAGTTTCCATTGAGGAAACTGGGTAAGTGTATCGGTTTTATTGTTTTTTAAAAACTTGTTCAGCTCTTTCAGAGAAACAAAGGGACTGAGGGATTTTTTATCTGCATCACCAATGAGGAGATGTTGCGAACCTTTTATGGTATCGACGGCAAAATATTTTCCTTTGGCACTGAGGAATCCATACTGCAGGTAATTGCGCGGAGCCAGGTAGGTGCGTGCTCCGGTGATGGCTTCTTCATTGCTGAGGTACTTGCCTTGCGCAAAGAGCCCCTGCGCAGAAAACAGCACCGGTGTAAGGAGAAGAAGAAGTTTGAACTTGGGCATGGGTAGAGGATTTGGGTGTTAAAGTAAAAACTCTGTGGCAGATAGGCAAGGGAGCAGAATGATTGCTCCGGTATTTATCAAAACCTGTCTATAAAAATAACGGAAGAAGCAGCGAAGAAAGCTTGCGAAAGGAGTTACAACATGCATTCCTTTTTGGTGGATTGC
>JBEICQ010000036.1:0-18445 GCA_040383885.1 Flavobacteriales bacterium
ACTGCCATACTACCCAAGCCGGTGCTGCTCAAAGGAAGAATAAAAATGATGAACCGAAACAAGGCTGCGCAGTTCAAGTTGCAACCCGATACCACCTGGACCCTCATTTAATGGACATGTATCTGGCTGCCATACAGGTTGCTCTTGCTTATGCACTGATGAGCCTTGGAATTTTTGTGACACTCAGGATTTTTAAATTGCCTGATATCACCACCGATGGCACCTTCACCTCAGGAGCAGTCATCTATGCGCTGATGATGCAGGATGCGGAACAGTCACTCTTTCCGGTTTTGTTACTTGCATTTTTTGCTGGTGGAATAGGCGGATTCCTGACAGGTATCATCAATGAAAAACTCCGGATCCAACCCCTGCTGTCCGGCATTCTGGTGATGACAGCCCTCTACAGCATCAACCTGCTTCTGTTGGGCAAATCCAACATGAGTTTACCTATGCTACCGGAGGCAGAATCGTTTTTTCAGGCATGGTTCGTTCCTCTGGTTGTACTAATGAGCTGCCTTGGTAGTATTGCCTGGTTGCTCTATTCTGACTATGGCCTGGCCATGCGCGCCACGGGTCATGCAGAACAGATGGTTAAATCGCAAGGCATTTATCCGGGCCGCATGCGCATTGCAGGCCTGCTTATTGCCAATGGTTTCACAGCGCTCTCAGGTGCCATGGTGGCCAGATTTCATGGGTTCGCCGACATGGGAATGGGCATCGGTATTGTTATTGCAGGGCTCGGCTCCGTCATGATTTCAGAAACACTCATGCAAGCCTTTGGTGTACAAAGCCTGCTGATTCGCTTACTGATGTTGATTCCGGCAACCATGTTGTTCCGGTTCATTCTTGCTTTTTCGCTCTCCCTGGGAATCGATCCGGTTCTTCTCAAGCTCATTTCTTCCATGCTTGTTCTCGGAGTGATGGCCATCCCACTCCTGTTTCGTAAAGCTTCTCATCATGCTTAATATCCAACAACTCTCTCTTTCCTTTAAGGGTCAAACAGGGCAGATCAAACAGGTGTTTACAGATTTTGATTTTTCACTGGATGCCGGAAGTTTTACTGTTGTGATTGGGGCAAACGGCTCCGGAAAATCCACACTGCTCAACCTCATCGCAGGTAGTTTACTCCCTGATAAAGGCAGAATCAACATTGCCGGAAATGATGTCAGCCGCCTGTCTGAGGAGCTGAGAAGCAAGTTTATTTCACGCGTTTTTCAGCATCCCCATCTGGGTACCGCAGGTGAACTTTCTGTGTTGGAAAACATGCGCCTTGCCAGCCTCCACGGCAAGACAAAAAGTCCTTTTCGCAGAATGGGAAAAACGGCAGAAGCAGGTATAAAAAAACAAGTGGAAGGTTTGCAGATGGGACTTGAAAACACGCTTCATCGCAGCATGGAACAGTTATCAGGTGGACAAAGGCAGGCCTTGTCTGTGTTGATGGCCACGCTGCCCGATGTTCCACTGATGCTGTTGGATGAACCTGCAGCTGCCCTCGATCCTTCGGCAGGTGATGCAGTGATGGAACTGGCTGCCAATCGCATCCGTGAAAAAGAAAGAACAGCTGTACTCGTTACCCACAACATGAAACACGCTGTGGTATACGGGAACCGCCTGGTTCAATTGCAACATGGGAAAATTATCCGTGATATTCGCGGAGAGGAGAAGCAATCACTCCGCCCGGAGCAGCTTCACTCCTGGTTTGAACGCTGATCAGCGGGAGGAAGAATTAGAAAAAAATTGTTGCACGCCTATCAGCCGGTCATAAAAAAATCCAATGCCTTTGTTGTAAACCATGATGTGATAGGTGTTCTGTGTTTCGAACCGGTTTCCCTCGAAACTGGTTTCATCATAGGCAAATTTGCCCGGTGTTTTTACAACATACTGATAATTGTAAAAACCTTGTTTGAAAAGTGCTGCACAACGGTAGGCATGAACTTTTTCGTCATACTGCAACTTGAATTCCGGTAAACAGGCAAACCCACTGAATGCTCCAAAGAGATATACATCGCCTGTGGATACAGGCTTTTCGCATGGCAATGAAAAATGAACCATCACATAGTCCGATTCAATGGCAGGATCCCCAATCATGCAGCGAACAACAAACTGCCCGTCAATGTCTCTTGTAAATGAATAGCGCTTGAAGGCCTTACTCTCATCATTCTGGAGGTAAGCATGTACGAATCGGTTTTCTTCCCTCTCAAAATAATTTACCCTGAGAGAAGGTACCATCAGGTTTTTAATGTCAAATTCTCTGTATTCGCTACCTCCGTTAAAAACATTCCCGCCATCATAATCATAAGTAACGGAATTGTTTTTTACATACATGGGCTTTAAATCATTGATGGCATTGTCTGTGCGCTGGTTTTGTCGCACACTTACCATAATATCTCCGATAGGATTTTGAACCGGGTAATCAGCAAAATTGATCTCAAAATCTATTTCCTGCTTGTAGTTGCGATCTTCAATTGCAGTGGCAGCATGGCAGTTGACGGAAATAAAAACCCTTTTCTCCACTACATAAAAACGCCTTGTCAGCACAAGCTTTGAAGGATCATTGTCTTCATATACTTTGAGTAAATAGTTTCCGGATTTGGTGATTTTCATATTGGGCGTAGGAAGAATCACCTTGTAATGGGTATACAGCTGAATGGTATTTACAGAGGATGCTCTTTCTGTAAATGCATCCTCCGGAAATCCATTGATATAATCCATCGGCATCAGTGTGCTGGGCTGCCAATTGAAATCGCAATGGATGAAAGTGAAATTAAACTGTTTGAAATCTGCATCAAGGTCATCAAAACTGAGCACCAGCGGTTCATCTTTACCAAGCTCGTAAATGGGCGCTTGCATCTCTGCATTCAGGGGATGAAATTGTATGGTTTTTATTTTGTTTCGATAAACCATGTTGTCGTAGACCAATCCGGTCTCCGCATAATCATCCTGTGCCGGAGTAGTCCCGGGCAGGAGAAGGCAGGCAAGCACGACAATCTTTACCACATGCAGTCTATTATTCCATATACACGAGAACATTATCTTTGCTGACGCTAAATTTTTTACAAATAAAATGAATCTCACGATAAGCGAACAGGAACAAGTAAAAAGAAAAGCCCTCGAGGATCTTCGTCAAATGGGCATCAATCCCTATCCTGCCGAGGCTTTTGCAATCAATGCCAATAGCCAGGACATCCTTCGTAACTACGAGAGAGATAAACTTGCTTACAAAGACATCTCACTTGCCGGTCGCCTGATGAGTGTGCGAGACATGGGAAAAGCCTGCTTTGCAGAATTGCAGGACGATTCAGGTAGAATCCAGGTGTATATCCGTCGTGACGATATCTGTCCGGGAGAAGATAAATCTCTCTACGACCAGGTGTTTAAGAAACTTACTCACATCGGAGATATCCTGGGAGTTAAAGGTTATGTGTTCACCACCAAGATGGGAGAAATCACCATTCATGTAACCGGACTCACTTTGCTGAGCAAATCCCTCAGGCCATTGCCGGTTGTAAAAGTGGATGAAGACGGAAAAGTGCATGATGCTTTTACCGATCCTGAACAGCGTTACCGCATGCGTTACCTCGATTTGATTGTGAATCCGTATGTACGCGATACTTTTATCCAACGCTCAAAGATGGTATGGGCGATGCGTCACTTTCTTCATGGCAAAGGTTACCTCGAGGTTGAAACGCCTATTCTCCAACCTATCCACGGAGGGGCTGTTGCCAGACCATTCAAAACCCATCACAATACACTCGACATGCCCCTTTACCTGCGCATTGCGAATGAACTTTACCTCAAAAAACTGATTGTTGGCGGTTATCATGGTGTATATGAGTTTGCAAAAGATTTTCGCAACGAAGGCATGAGCAGATTTCATAACCCCGAGTTTACCCAGGTGGAATTGTATGTGGCATACAAAGATTATCAGTGGATGATGGAACTTGTGGAAACCATGGTTGAGCAGGTTTGTATGGATTTGCATGGTAAAAGAGAGGCAACTGTAGGTGAACACACCATTTCTTTTGCAAGACCCTGGAAACGATATACCATGTATGAGGCCATCAGGGAGTTTGCCGGTATCGACATCGAAAACATGAATGAAAAGGAATTGGCGGAAGCCGCTGCCTCCATGGGAATCAAAACAGATTCTTTCATGTCAAGGTCAAAATACATTGATGAGATTTTTGGTCTCAAGGTCGAGCCCAGACTCATTCAGCCAACCTTTATCACAGATTATCCGGAAGAAATGTCTCCTCTGGCCAAAAAGCACAGAAGCAAACCCGGACTGGTAGAACGCTTTGAAGTGATCTGCAACGGAAAAGAAATTTGTAATGCATATTCAGAGTTAAATGATCCGATTGACCAGCGCAGGCGTTTTGAGGAGCAACTTGAGATGGCCAGGCAAGGTGATGAGGAAGCCATGGTGCTCGATGAGGATTTTCTTCGTGCCATGGAATTCGGAATGCCACCAACAGCAGGTTTGGGTATTGGAATAGACAGGCTTGCCATGATTCTCACCAACTCCGCCTCCATCCAGGATGTATTGTTTTTTCCTCAGATGAGGCCCGAAAAAACTGAATGAATCTTCTGGCGACAGATAAGCTGAAAGTGGCTGTATCCTCCCGTCAGGTTGCTGTTTTTTTATGCCTGTTGGGTGCTTTGCTTAGGTTTTGGGATCTTGGTAACTATTCCATCACTGCCGATGAGCTGAGTGTGCTTGAAAGGATTCGCTTCGGTAGCTTTTCCGAGCTCATTCTTCATGGTGTGGTTCCCGATTTTCATCCGGCAGGCGTACAGGTATTTATGTACTATTACTGCAAACTTGCAGGCACCGGAGAATGGGCCATACGATTTCCCTTTTTTCTTTGCGGTACATTGTCCTTGCCACTGATTTACCTGATTTGCAGGAATTGGTTCGGTAATGTCTCTGCAATCTTCTCGCTGGGCGTTTGCTCTGTTTCGCAATTGTTTATCGTTTACAGCCGCCTGGCAAGACCCTATGCCCCGGGTTTGTTTTTTTGTTTGCTCACTGTATGGTTTCTGCAGTTGATTTCATCCGAAAGCAATGACAGAAAGCTCATTGGATATTCAATTGCTGCAGCACTTTCCATGGTTGCTGCCATGTATACCCATTACCTGGCATTTTTCTTTGCGGGACTTACCGGACTTACCGGTATCTTTTTGTTGGGCAAGAAAACACGCATCTACTGGATACTATCCGGCTTGCTCGCTTCACTTTTGTTTGTGCCTCATATCAATTTGTTCATTCTGCAAACAGGGTATGGGGGAGTAGGTGGACCGGACGGATGGTTGAGTGTTCCCGATCTTTCTTTTTTTACTGAATTTATTGCCTATTTCTTCAACCACAGTTTACTGGTTGCCTTCATCTTGCTTATCTCAGCAGGAATGCTGAGCCTGATGTATGCGCCGGATAAACCCCGCATTTCTATGCTCATTGTTTGCCTGATTTGGGGATTGCTGCCTCCTGTATTTTTCTATGTCTATTCGCTTAAAGTCAATCCTATTCTGCAAATCAGCGGTTTGATTTTTTCTTCCCCTTTTCTGGTGTTTGCATGTACCTCCTTCATGCCTCGTACTTTTACTTTGTTTCACCGCTGGCTCTCTATCCTTCTTTTTTCTTTTCTCGCACTTTTTACAGTTTACGGAAAACATTTTTATGCACGCCGTTTCTTCGGCGAATACCGTGCATTGGCGGCCTATGCAGAGAATGCTGACAAAGTTTTTGGGAAAGGAAAAATTACACATGCCCTCAATGTGGAGAGTGCTTTTTTTGGGACCTATTCCCTGCGCCACTTTGCACATCCTCCTGTGTATGCATTTTATCGCATTACTCAAAAGGATTCACTTGCCTTGTTTCGTAAAGTGGTTGATGAAGCCTCTACAGATTATTTCAGTTTTGCCTGGTCAAACCTGGTCAATCCATATGAAACACTGGACCTGATTCGTGAAAAATATCCTTGTCTGGTAGAGCGCCGCTGGCTTTACAATGCCGAATGGTATCTTTTTGCAAAAGCAGGTAAGGGATTTTCAGAAGACCTGCCACAGCTCTCATTTTCGGTTCCCTGCGACAGCAACAATTTATTGAACGAAAAAAATCCATACGGTCCCACCTTCGAAAAGCCAATCAAGGAGGCGTATGTTTCTTCAGGACAATTAGTAAGCTGCATGGCAGATGTAATGATTAGAGGAAGTATACAGGGAACGGAACTGGTGATGGAGGTGAAGCGTGGAAATGAAGTTGTTTACTGGCGTTCCTCCTCCGCCCAAGCATTTGGTCTGGAATCCGGGAAGCGCCGGAATATCTATTTTTCCGGTAGGATACCACCTTCAGTAAGACAAGATGATTTGCTCAGGTTTTATATTTGGCAACATGAGAAAGCTGAAGTGAAAATTTACCGAATGCAGATTCATTCATTTCCCGGCAACCCGGGCCTTTATGATTTTACCCTCGATAGATAAGTATGGATATCAAAAAGAAAATAGCAGTACTTGGTGGTGGCAGTTGGGCCACAGCCATTGTTAAAATGCTTCTTAATAATGTGGAGATAACAGGTTGGTGGATACGCAATAACGAAACCATTGATTTTATCAAGAAATACCGCCACAACCCCAAATACCTGAGTAGTGTGGATTTGGATCCGGAACGACTGGATCTCTCTGATGATGCAGGACGCATCATTTCGGAATATGATATTATCGTTCTTGCTGTTCCCTCGGCCTTTTTAAAAGATGTCATCCGTGGAAACGAAAAAATACTCTCAGGCAAGCATGTCTTCTCCGCTATCAAAGGCATCGTTCCCGGAGAGAATCAGATTGTTGGCGAATACCTCATGGGCTCCTGCGGACTACCGGAAAACAAAATGGGTGTAATTACCGGACCCTGTCATGCAGAGGAAGTTGCGCTGGATAAATTGTCGTACCTCACCATTGCAGGCCAGGATGAAGAGATGACTTCCGTAATGGCATCCGCCTTGTCTTGCAGGTACATCAGAACAAAAGTCAGCGATGATATCTATGGAACAGAATACTCTGCTGTTTTAAAAAACATTTTTGCCATTGCCAGTGGTATTTGTCATGGATTGGGCTATGGAGATAATTTTCAGGCAGTGCTTATTTCCAATGCCATTCAGGAAATCCAGCGATTTGTGGAGGCGGTACATCCCATCCATCGCGACATCAAAAGTCCGGCATACCTGGGAGACCTCCTGGTAACTGCCTACTCACAATTTAGCAGAAACAGAACTTTTGGAAGTATGCTTGGCAAAGGATATTCAGTGAAGTTTGCCCAGATGGAAATGAACATGATTGCCGAAGGCTATTTTGCAGTAAAATGTATCGAAGAAGTAAATCGCAAATATGGTGTTGACATGCCTATTACCCGTGCGGTTTACAACATCATTTACGAAAGAATTTCACCGGTAATTGAAATGAAACTGCTCTCCGAAAAACTCGGCTAATGTCTTCTCATCATGTGGTAAGAGACCATCAGGAAGCAATCATATTGCTTCTCCATCCACTGGTTGACAAAGAAACTCTCGGCGAACTTTTAGAATGGGGAAGCGCTCTTTGGGTAGAAGAGGAAACCTTGCCTTGGCTCGACGCTCACCGAATCAAGCCTGATGGCATACTTGCCAAGGTTTCAGACATACATGTGGAGGGTTATTTTCCTGATGTTACCGTGCTGCAAAGTGAATCAGATTTATTAACCCGTATTCAGTTGATTACCTCAATTACCGGCAATTCCAGGTTCATGGTGGTATCATCCGATTGTGTTCCACCTATCCGGGAACTGATTGCCGGAAATTTTTTCTCAACTGAAATTTTCTTCGTGGATGACTCCTTCCGATATTTCTTTTCTCGTGGCGAAAAAATAATGCAATTGCAAAACAACGGAAGACAAACCGAGCTGAGCCCGATGGACCAATCATTTTCCTGGGTTCCATTGGATGAAGTTTTCTCTGCGGTCAATACTGATGTGTATCTGGTAAGAATATTGTGGCAATAAATTTATATTTGCGGGTATATGGATAGAATCAAGAATGTGTTGGGTAGAACAGGAATTCGTCATGTGCTTGCCATCACTTTTTTTTGCAGATTGATTTTCAGGTTGTTTCTCGCACGCTATTTCTACGGACGAGAAGATTTTTTCATGTCTTACGATACTATTTGTTGGTCTAATGCGTTTGACTTTCTGTTGGAAACAGGAAAATTTACCATCGATCCGAATCATCCCAATGGATATTTTTCCAGAATGCCTCTTTTTTCTTTTTACATGGGGGCTTTCTATTTGTTGCTTGGGAAAGATTGGATGCTTACCTATCAGGTAATTTCATGGTTTCAGATTTTTCTCGATTGTGTGACCGTCTGGCTGGTCTACAAAACAATGGTCAACCTTACTTCTTCAAATGTCAAGGCAGTTGTTGTCTCCTTCTTGTTTGGCATCTATCCCTTCTACCTGGTTTGGTCACCTGTGGCTTACACGGAGTCATTAAGTGTATTTCTGCTGGTTCTTGCCATCTATTTCTCAACTTCTCCCAATGCCCGATTCCGCTCCTATGTTTTTTCTGGTTTTTCGTTGGGATTGGCTGCATTGCTGAGACCCCAATTGTTACTCCTTGTTCTTCTTTTTCCATTGGCATTTTTTTTACCGGAGACAGGAAATGTGCGTAAGGCTTTTCGTTTTGGAATGGCATTCATGCTTGGTATGGTGCTTGGGTTCGGCCCCTGGCCTGCCAGAAATTATATTTTTCATCACCGTTTGGTCATCACCCAGGACATAACCGGCAGCCCCAACTGGTACAAAGATGTAATGGCATTCACAAAATTTATGTACGCCGTACAAACTGATTGGAATCCTCAATTTGATGAAATCGTAGCCGGAAAATCGGTCACTTATCCTGTGGGTGCCAAATTACATGCTGCCGATAGTGTCCGTTTGAGAAAAGCGTTCAAACTGGCTGCCACACATTCTTTCGGGTTCAGTCATTGGACGGGTTCGTGGCGTCCCAAAATGACCACGGATAATCCTGAAACGGATTCGGTCATCGCCATCTTTACCGAGCTTCGCACAAAAATAATCAGGGAACAACCAACACACTTCTGGTTATGGGTGCCTTTAGGGAACCTCCAAAAAGCCATTTTTAAATCACAATTAAACTGGAAAAATACAAAGGGCGTTTTTAATCTGCTCTCCTCTCTGCTCTTTAATCTCCGTGCTTTGCTCATTTTATCAGGCTTCGCTGCATTAATTATTCTTCTGTGCAAGCCAAACGGTCGGAAAAATCCTTTGAACTGGTTATCATTTTTTTATTTCTTGTTGCTATATCTGATCATGTGTTTTGGGAATGCCAACATGTTAAGAAATATAGAAATCAGGTATTTTCTGCATGCCGATCTCCTGCTTCTTATACCTCTGGGTCTGTGTATTGGCGACTGGTTCGAAAATCAGCCGGCTAAAGAAGCAGTGCGCCCTTGATTTTTTCATTGTTAAATTAATATTAAATTTGCGGCTGTTGTTGATGATTTGATAACACCCATAAACATACTACTTCTTATATTTTCCTATTTACTGGGTTCTATCCCTTCCGCAATTTGGATTGGTAAATGGTTCTACAAAAAGGACATAAGAGAATTTGGCAGTGGAAATGCAGGAGCTACCAATACCTTCAGGGTACTTGGTAAAAAAGCCGGTATTCCTGTTTTGATCCTCGATATTCTAAAGGGATTCTTCGCTGTGCAGCTATCTTTTTACACCACAGGAATTGATACAGATTCAGAGGGGTTCATAAATCTTAAAATTATTCTTGGCATTTCCGCATTTTTGGGTCATCTTTTTCCTGTTTTCGCAGAGTTCAGAGGCGGCAAAGGCGTTGCAACTTTGCTTGGCGCTTGTTTGGCTATCAGTTGGGCCCCTACACTCATGTCTCTTGGCGTTTTTGTTATTTTGTTGTTCGCCACAGGATATGTCTCACTTGGCTCAATTGGAGCCTCACTCTTTTATCCATTCTCTGAAATTGTAATCATACAGACCGAATATCCTACAAAGGTGGTTTTCTCTATGCTGATTGCTCTCCTGCTTCTTATTACCCATCAGAAAAACATTGAACGATTATTTAAAAAACAGGAAAGCAGGATTTTTAGTCCGGGTCGCAAACGCATCGCGTGATGGGTACCTGGTCGATTTTATTTCGGTTTGTCCTCAATTATCCGTAAAATAGCGCAATTAGTGACTGAAGCAAATATGCAGATGAAAGGAAAAGCCCCCAGATTGTATTTCGCCGGAATACTTGCCTTGGTTTGTCTGAATCTGTTTTCGGTGAGGGCTCAGGACACTTTTGGCTCTGAAAAAGAACTCAGAAACAAAGCATCCAAGTATTTTAAAAACGACGATTTTGTTTCCTGTCTTCCCCTTTATTCCCAGCTGCTAAGTCTTTATCCTAAAGAAGCTGAATACAGTTATCGTTATGGTGTTTGTCTTCTGATGGCCGGTAAGGAGAAAGAAAAATCAATTCTCTACCTATCCAGCGCATCAAAAAGTGCTGATGCTGAAATGGAAGTATTTTTCTACCTGGGTAAAGCATGTCATCTCAATTACCGTTTTGATGAAGCCATTCAGCATTACAACACTTACCGTTTAAAGGCAAGCGATAAGAAAACTTTGAAGTATGATGTGGACAGGCAGATTGAAATGTGCAGGAATGGCAAAGCACTTCTACAAACGATTACCGACCTCACGGTTTTACAGAAAAATCAGTTTCCTACTGCCGAGTATTTCAGAGCATACGACCTGGGAACTTTGGGTATTAAAATTATTGCAAAACCTGATGATCTTCGCTCTCCCATTGACAAAAAGAAAAATGAGTCCGGCATCATTGTCATTAATCCCAATCATCCGTACATCTATTTTTCCAGTTTTGGAGACATTGATAAAGGAGAAAAAGATCTCTATCGTATTCTCAAAACTGACAATTTTACTTGGAACCGTGCTCAGCCTCTAAGTAATGTTATCAATACCCCATATGATGAGGATTATCCTTTTGTAACATCCGACGGCAAGAATCTTTTTTTCTCTTCAAAGGGACACAACAGCATGGGTGGATATGATGTTTTTCGCTCAGTTTTTGATTCACTGTCGGGTACTTTTCAGATTCCTATCAATGTTGATTTTGCCATTAATACACCTGATGATGACATGCTCTACATCAGCGACAGCCAGTTGGATTATGCCTATTTCTCCTCCCGTCGCAGCACCGATGCAGGCAATATCACCGTTTTTAAAATTAAAAAAGAAAGGGTCCCCGGCAAGATTGTGCTCGTTCGCGGCTCTCTCGCAGCAGGAGATGATAAGACGCATCCGCCTACCAAAATAACCATCAGGAATCAGGCCGGAAACCATGTGGTGTCAACCATCAAGCCCAACAAGGCCGGTTTTTTTCAGCTCATTCTCCGTCAAGGTTTGGAATACCAGTACACCATAGAATCGGAAGGATATACAGCCCTGTCAAAATCAGTTGCCATACCTGAAAACAGCGAAACAGCGCCTCTTATTCAGGAGATTACCCTTTCAAAGTCCGGTGGAACCGATCAGGTCAATATCAGCAATGTTTATCAGCAGGGTCCACCTGATGAGAGTACCCAACAGGCCATCACCGCCTTTTTTCGTGAACGCGCCAACCTGGATGTAAACCTTGGCCAGCAAATTAATGAGGGTTTGCTACAATCATCAAAACCCACCGAAGTTCCCAAGCCCAAGGCATCGGCTAATTCAAATGATGCTTTGCTCGAAACAGCCAGAAAGGATGCCATCGAAACCAGGGAAGAAGCTAATGTCCTGCAGAACCGTAAGGAGGAATTGTTCAAACTGGCTAAACAAAAAGGAGATTCTGCCAACCTCATGTCGGGTCTTTACGCAAACAGCAAAACACCTGCCTACAAAAAGCAGGAAGATTTGTATCGTTTGAAATCTTCCGAATTGCTCTCACAAGCCAATGAGGCAGAAGAAAAATTCAATGAGAAAAAAGCAGAAGCCGATTGGCAGGACAACTATACCGTTCGGCTTGAGGCTGCGGTAAAAAGCGGAGACAATGCTGAAATTGCCAAGCTCAAAACCACCCGATTCGACAAAGAAAAGGACATGCCTGCAAAAGCCGCAGAGAGCGAGGTGGCCATAGCAAAAGGGTCCTCTGCCGATCTTGCGCAGCAAATAGAACAGCTTCGAAAAGACCAGGCAGGATTATCCAATCCTGAAGACAAGGCAAGGGTACAGAAACAAATTGATGCGCTTACCCAAGAGAAATTGGGTATGGAGAAGAAAGCGGAATCTGCTACAGGAATTACAGAATCTGCCAAAACAGAAAATGATGGTAAGACAAACGACACAGCCGTTCTAAATACCGGTGTTGCCGCTAATGCTTCCACCGATCAGGCAGCGGGTGATGCAAAAGCGCAGCTTTCCGCAGCCGATAAAATACTTCGCGATGCCGATGCACTGAAAAAGCGCGCAGCACGCACTGCCGATCCGGCGCAGAAAGTAAGAATGCTCAAAGAAGCAGATGCACAGGTAAGGAGAGGACAGGAGGAAAAAATTAAATCCGAATCCAGACTCATCACAGTACAGGCTGAAGCTATTCAAAAAAGCAATGAGGAGATTAGCACCAGTAATCTTTCCACCGATTCTGGACTTTCAGGTAAGCTCAACCAGGAGAACAAGACCATGCTTGCAGATGCTGAAAACCTAAGACAACAGGCAGCATCAGAAAAAAGTCCTGCAGCAAAGGCAAAGAAATTAGAGGCTGCCAGAATACTACAGGAAAAAGTAATCAGCAACCAGCAACGCTTAATGCAGGAGGTGAATGCAGCCAAAGAAAAGCAAGCGGTATATGCTGCAGCGCGTATAAGGGAGTCAGAAGAATTGATGCAACAGGCAGCTGCCCTTGAGCAAAAATCCAATGAGGTATTGGCAAGTGCAGACCCCATTCGTGAGGCTTTTAGAAAAGATGAAGACAATGCACAGAACCTGAGAAGTTATGCCGCCGGTTTGAAAAACAAAACCAAAAAAGCGGATGCCGAAAATGCTGCTCTCTCATACGATAAATCAGCCGCAATAAAGCGTCAATCAATTGACTCCATTCAGAAGCTGGCCGATGCCCATACAGCCAATGCAAGGGCTTTAAAATCCCGCGCAGAAGAGGTAAGAGACAATGCAAATAAACCTCCCAAACAGGAAATGCTCGCCGGGGAGAACAAGACGGAATCACCTGCGCTTGGCAATGTTCCCGAAAACAAAACTGCAGCCAATCCCTCGCAGGCCTCATCAGAAAACCCTGTAAATACCTCAAAGCCTTCTATCTCTTCCGGCAATACACCTGAGGAGTTCAACCGTTATGCTTCAGCCAGAGCAACAGTAGATGAATTCAAAAGGCAGTATGGCTCTTTGGAACAAGAAATTTCAGCACTCAGGGCTTCAGGAAATGAAAAACTGGAAAAATCAGTACAAGTTTTGGAGGCAGCTCAGGAGACCGGCAAGAAAGAACGAAAAGCTGCCGTAAAAGAGGCTATGCAGCTGGATGCTGCCGGAAATGACGAGCTGGCCAAAGCAGATTCGCTGGAGCGCACATTCGCCTCTGCCAAAGCCAAAAAAGAGGAAGCATTACTTTCACTCAGGAGTATGGAAGCTTCACCGGGTTTTTCAGAAATCGCTCAACTGCAACAACAAAACAATAACTCATCACAGTATGCCAAAACCACCACTGGAGATGTACAGGCTGTCGAGAGTCCATCAGTCGCCGGTTCAAAAAATGCAGTTGGCAGCGGTGATGCATCATTAAATGCTGCAAAAATATCCGGCGAAGCAACTGGTAGCAGTAATACAACTCCTCCGGCAACTCAAACAGAGAAAACCAATAAGCCCTCCCGGAACCTGCCGCCCCCATCTGCCAAATATCCTGTGTATGTTCCCGGAGAAAAGGTGGAAGGATTGAGTTATTCTGCCGAAGAACTCCTTGCCATCATCACCAGCAAAGCTTTTAATGATTACACCAATCTGAGACAACAAGCTGACAGCGCAAATTTCTTCTATGAGATGTTTGGCAAGAAAAGTCAGGCCCTTGCTGATACCGTAAAAATCATTGCTTCTGAGGCCGCCGACTTGATGGAACAGGTTGAAGATGCTCCCAGAGACGAGGCCAAATCGCTGAAATTACAAGCCAAACAAAAGGAAGCCCTTGCCGACAAAATTCTGGCTCGTTCTGATTCAATCTATTCTGAAAGCGAGAACCTCTCCAAGCTTATTGATACCAAAGACAATGAAACTATTCTTTTGATTCAACAGTTCGATGGACGGGAAGCGTCTAATTACAAAATCATTTACGACAAAATTGCCCGCAAAGAGTTTTTCTCAAACTCACCGCTGGTAGAGAAATATTTTGCTACATTCTCACAAACCAGACAGCGTGAAATCGAAGCCGCTAAAGCTGAGACCCTTAAAAAAGACCAACTTGCTGTCAATACCTCCAACAGTCCGGTAAAGCCTGTTGAGAATAGCAGTACTCCTCCGCCAGCCGATCCCCAAACTGCTATCAATCCTGAACCCAAGGCCACCCTTCAAACTTCAACTACACTTGTGAACAGCCCGCCTGTGGCAAAGAAAATTACACCAGCCAACGATGTTGCTGCACAGCAGAAGTATGCACCTGGCACCATTCAGTATGATGTGCCCCTTCCTGCAGGTATTGTTTTTCGTATCCAGGTTGGTGCCTATAACCGCAAGGTGAACAACAATCCTTTTGGTGACCGTTATCCGCTTTTTGGTCGTCAGGTAAACAATCTGGTGGTTTATTCTGCCGGGATGTTCAGCAACTTACCTGAAGCACAAACAGCCCGTGATTTCTTCCGCGGAAACGGACAAGCCGATGCATTTATAACAGCCTATTGCAATGGGGAACGCATCTCTGTTCGTCAGGCAATGGCTTACATCAGAAGAGGCACCGGTTGTGACAACCAGCCCCTGCCTGAATCGCAATTGGCTGAAAATGGTGTTGGAAGCGAAAGGAATGTGATTCCCGATGCACAGCAAGGTAATCTGAAACAAATAACAGGACTGCTTTACACGGTGCAGGTAGGTGTTTACCGCACTTTGGTTCCGGCCTCAAGGTTATACAACCTCTCTCCGCTTTATTACGACACCATCGGAAGGCGCTTGATCCGTTACTCCGTTGGTATCTACAATAATCGAAATGATGCGGCAGATGCTTGCAGAACAATCATTGAAAGAGGTATTAAAGACGCCTTTGTAATTCCTTACTTCAACAAGCGAAGAATATCCATAGAGGAGTCCACCAGACTGCAGCGTGAAAGGGGAGAAGAAGTACTTGTAAAAGGAGAATTTGTTAATGCGAAACCAGGTTCCGGACCTGCAATTATTTCGCAGCAACCTTCCTTGAATCTGAGTAATGAAGAAAAGGCAAATGTGAAACTTAAGGTTCAGATTGGGGTATTCCGAAAAGATGTTCCTGTAGAAACCATGAATATATTCTTAAAGCTTGCACCCAAAGGAATTGATGTAAGTAAATCAGCGGATGGTTTAACAACATACACCATAGGAAATTTTAACACTCTTGCTGAAGTAGAAAACCTCCGTCGCGAAGCAATAGCAGCGGGGCTGGAAGATGCTTTTGTTGTGGGATTCGCCGGAAACCGTAAAATATCAGTTGAGCAAGCCAAGTCCATCCTTGGCATCAAGTAATATATTCAGTAATTTTGTTCTTCTAAAATTAGCATCTATGTCACAACAAACCGAATGGCTGGAAGAAGTGCAAGCTTCAGAAGTAACAGAGAAAGTATACTCGCTTATTTTACACAACGATGACCATAATACCTTCGATTTCGTTATCCAAACACTTATTGAGGTTTGTGATCATGAACCATTACAGGCTGAACAATGTACTTATTTAGTTCATTTTAAAGGTAAATGCGATGTGATGACAGATACATTCAACAACCTGAAACCTTTCCGTAGTCAACTCCTCGGAAGAGGACTCACAGCCACCATTGATTAAGCAGATGGATTTATTCGAAAAAATTAAAAAAAACAGAGGGCCCATCGGGCAGCATGCCAAGGAATCTCATGGATATTTTACCTTTCCAAAGTTGGAGGGTGACATAGGGCCGCGCATGATTTTTCGTGGAAAAGAACGCCTCAATTGGAGTCTCAATAATTACCTTGGTCTTGCCAATCATCCTGAAGTAAGAAAAGCCGATGCCGATGCTGCTGCCAAATATGGTTTTGCATCTCCTATGGGTGCCCGCATGATGAGCGGAAACTCCAATGCACATGAAGACTTGGAAAGCCAACTTTCTGCACTCGTCCAAAAAGAAGATACCATTCTCTGTAATTTCGGCTACCAAGCCATGGTATCAGCCATAGATTGTTTGGTAGATCGTCGTGATGTCATCGTGTATGATGCCGAATCACATGCCTGTATCCTTGACGGTGTGCGTCTGCACATGGGCAAGCGTTTTGTATTCAAGCACAATGATGTGGAAGATTGTGAGAAGCAAATCATCAGGGCAATAAACCTCACCAATGAAACCGGTGGAGCTGTTTTGGTCATTACCGAAGGTGTTTTTGGCATGCGCGGAGACCAGGGAAAACTCAAAGAGATTGCCGCCCTCAAAAAGAAATATCCTTTCCGTTTGTTTGTAGATGATGCCCATGGTTTAGGTACACTCGGCAAAACTGGTGCCGGCACAGGTGAAGAACAAGGTTGCCAGGAAGATATTGATGTGTATTTCGGCACTTTTGCAAAGTCCTTTGCCATGATCGGTGGATTTATTTCAAGTGACGAGCAGGTGGTGGAATATCTGCGCTACAACATGCGTTCACAAATTTTTGCCAAGAGCATGCCCATGCCATTGGTAATCGGAGCACTGAAACGCCTTGAACTCATGCGTACCCATCCCGAGTACAAAGACCAACTTTGGGCTGTTACCAATGCCCTTCAACATGGTCTGAAAAAGGCAGGATTTGATATCGGCGTAACCAATTCCTGCGTAACGCCTGTTTACATGAACGGTTCTATCCCCGAGGCAACTAATCTAATTATGGACCTCCGTGAGAATTTTGATATTTTCTGTTCCATGGTTGTATACCCGGTAGTGCCAAAGGGGATGATTATTCTTCGATTGATTCCCACGGCAGTGCATACCATGGAAGATGTGAATTACACCATTGATGCATTTTCAAAAATCGTTTCCAAATTGAAGTCAGGTCAGTATATGGCCGACAGAATTGCTGCCGTTTAAGGCACTTACCCCTTTTATCGAAACAGGATTTGCATGAGCTTCTCAGCATTGTGCTCATTGCTGAACCTGCCATTCTCCATCCCCTGGCGAAATTCAATCGCATCCGTGCCGAAAGGCACATCAAACCATTTTTTAACCAGCGCCTGCATCGCCCCCGGCTCATCTGCCACATGGCAAAACTGTTCGAGTCCGGTGTCTTTTACCATGGGCGTATTAACGATACAATGTCTGCCCGAATAAAGTGCAGCAAGCAGTTTTAGCTTGATACCTGTTGGCTGAAAAGTGGGAAGAATATTCATTTGTGCTTCCGTGATGAGCCCGTGGATATACTCAGTACTCACATTATACTCGAGCCGGACATGCGAATGTGCAGCAGCCAGTTGTTTAAGTCGTTTACTTGGAGAATTGCCTGCAATACAAAGAGGCACATCGATACCGGAGAAAACCTTTTCTATCAGGTAACAGGCAGCCTTGTCATTTTCTGCTACACCCAGGTTTCCATGATAAAGGGCAAAAGTACCTTTGCCTGTTTTGGTGTTTACCTTTTGGTGGGGATGAAAAGCAGAGACCAAGGAAACCGGATAGCCTTTACCTGAAAAATACAGCTCATCATGCATGGAGATAGCAGCCACATGGGAGGCATGTCTGAGAACGGACTCGAAGTGCGCAAGCTTTACTGCTTCCCTTCGCAGGTAGCTTCTTTTAAAAATTTTTTGTTCTGCCTCTGAGAGTGCATGGTAGTAATTGTGCTCCACATTGTGACTGCGTACCACACGGTTTTTTCCTGCCAGCGCTTCCTCTGCAAGATATCCGCATGTATGAATGCCTTCGAAGAGAACAGGATATTCATCTTCTGAAAGATGATGCAGGAGTTGTTTGTTTTTCCTTGATACAACAATAAAAGGCAGTTTGTGAAAAAACAGCAGGGAATGCATCTTGCGGGGATAATATTCCACCTTTTCGCACATCTTTTCGAGCAGGGGAGCAGCACCTCTTCCATAGTCAAAAGCATGTAGAATCACTCCGATACCTGCATCTGCAAGGGATTTTACCTTGTAAAATACATCAATTACTCCTCCGTAGTCTGCCGGAAAAGGAACATCAAATGAAACAATATGAACCT
>JBEICQ010000037.1:0-18106 GCA_040383885.1 Flavobacteriales bacterium
AAGATGGGCATGCTCAGCTGGAAGCCGAAGGATTTGTTGAAATTGGAATTCAGTTGTTTTCCATAGGATGTACTTTCCAGAATGGGATTCAAGCGCGTGGCAAAAACTTTGTCGCCCAGCTGTGTACTTCCTATCTGAATTTGTTCTGGGTCATAACCCACCACATCTTTTGCAGCGCCGGAATATCCCGATCCGATGGAACCGCCCACAGAAAAAGTGGGTAGCTGCGATCCTTTGGCAATCAGCAAACCTGTTTGGGCTGCTTTTACCCGCATTTCGGCACCTTTGATGGCAGGATGGTTTTTGCCTGCGGCTACGAAGTAATCATCCGGATTACCGGAAATCATATTTGGATTGGGCTCGTCGAGCATAGGTTCGAGCACCGAAAATCCTTGTGTGCTTTTTAAATCCAGTTGAAGGGCAAGGTTCAGAAGAGACAGGTCATAACTGTTGTTGGCATTGACCAACTGCAATTCTTCATTTGCCAGTTGTGCCTCCAAATCGTATCGGGCGGCAACAGCCAAACTACCTGCTTCGATGAGTGTATTGGTTCTGGCAAGTTGTTGTTTGGTAATGGCGGTTTGATTTTTCCAGATATTGATTTGTTGTGCATTGAACAATACCTGCAAGTAGGCAAGGGCAATGTTTAATGCCAGTTCATTTCTGGTTCTTTCCAGATCGAGCTTGCCGGCAAAATTATTCATTTCACTTTGCCGGATAGAGTTGTACTGCTGAAGACCATTGAACAGAGTAAGGCCGGCACTCAGGCTGTATCTGTCGCTCCTTACCCTTGAAGTTGCGAAGGTGTTGGTAAACGGATCGATGGTTTGTCCGAAATTGTAAAAATTATTGGCATTAAAATTCAGGGTAGGCAGGATACCTGCTTTGTTTTGTAGAAGCGTTAATTCACTCTGTTTTACACCCAACTCACTTTGCTTCACCTGAAGGTTGTTTTTTTGTGCGTATTCAATGCACTGCTGCAGAGACCAGGGACCTTGTTGTGCAAAAATCTGAAGGCAGCAGAGGACACTGAGGGCAATCAAAAGAGGTTTACGGTTCATATTATTGAAAGCACAAAGATACTTTTCCCTGATAAACTGCGGCAATCTGTGGCAAGTACTCATTTCTGATTGAATTTTTCAAAGGCTGCTGCCATGTTAAGCATATAGGCCTCTGCAAATGCAGGGGCCATTAATTGAATGCCAAAGGGAAGCGAAGCAGTGTTTGTTCCGCAGGGAACCGATACGGCCGGACAACCTGTGATGTTTGCAAGCACCGTGTAGATGTCTTCCAGGTACATGGCAATGGGATCTCCTGATTTCTGACCAATCTGAAAAGCTACATGAGGCGTGGAAGGCATCACAATAAGGTCATGCTCCTGGTAGATTTTTTGAATGGCATCTCTCAGAATTCTTCTTGCTTTTTGTGCTTTCGCGTAGTAAGCATCATAGTATCCGGCACTGAGCACAAAGGTGCCGAGCATGATGCGTCGTTTTACTTCTTTTCCGAATCCCTGGCTCCTTGATTTTTTGTATGTCGATTCCAGGTCATGGGCATCACTGTTCCTGTAACCGTAGTGAACCCCACTGTATCTTGATAAATTGGAAGAAGCCTCAGCCGTTGTAAGCAGGTAATATAAGGGTACGAGGTAGTCGAGGTATTCAAAATCAACGATGTTTACCTGATGCCCTTCTGCTTCTGCCTGTTTCATCAATTGATGGATGCGCATGCGTATTTCCGGGTTCAAGCCTTCGTGCTCCATGCAAGCGCGAAGCACTGCAATACGGCAGCTTTTTTTTTCGGATAAATGACTCGTGTAGGCTTCAACGGGTTTCTGTGAGGCGGTGGTGTCAAAATCATCTGCACCGGCAATTACCTCCAAAATAAGCGCAGCATCTTCCACACAAGTGGTAATGGGTCCGGCCTGGTCAAATGAAGAAGCATAGGCGATGATTCCATGACGGGATACCCTGCCGTATGTGGGTTTGAGACCAACCGTTCCGGTAAATGATGCCGGTTGTCTGATAGAACCACCCGTATCGGTACCGATGGCTGCATGGCAGAGCCCGGCTGCAACAGCCGCAGCTGATCCACCGGAGGATCCACCCGGTACACGGGAGTTGTCCAAAGGGTTTAGCACCGGACCATAGGCTGAGTTTTCATTTGAACTGCCCATGGCGAACTCGTCACATGAAGTACGACCAATAATGATGGCATCTTCCGCCAGCAAGCGTTCCACCACGGTGGAGGAATAAAGGGATGTAAAACCCTCCAGGATTTTTGAAGAGGCGCCTACCTTGTGATTCTTGTAGCAAATATTATCCTTGAGTGCGATCACTACACCGGCAAGTTTTCCGGCGGTCCCATTTTTTATTTTTTCGTCAGCCTTGGCAGCGAGCGCCATGGCTGATGTTTCAAATATTTCAGGAAAAATATTCAGGTAACGCGTATCGTGAATACGCTTAATGAAATTGGCAGTAACCTCTGTTGCGGTCGTTTCTCCGGAGGAATATTTTTTTTGAAGTTCTTTTATACTCATGGAAGGTATGTGTAATTACAAGCCGTGTTCACTGATCATGTAAATGACAGAGCTGATGGCGGCAGCACCCAGTTCAAGTTCTCTTCTGTTTACATTTTCAAATACATCGAGTGCAGAGTGGTGACAATCAAAATATCGCTGTGAGTCGGGTTCCAATTCTCCAACCGGAACGCCTTTTTCTTCAAGGATTGAAATGTCAGCACCGCCACCGTTACGATCAGTTTCAGAGGCAAAGTAAGGTTTGAGCAATCTTGCATAGGAAGCAAAAACAGCTTTCTTTTCTTTGCTCATGCCCAGGCTGAACCCTCTTGGAGTAAAACCTCCGGCATCGCTCTCAAGCGCGAAAATATGTTTGTCTTTTCCGTAGGTTTCAGCATACGCTTTGCTTCCCCGCAGTCCGTTTTCTTCATTGGCAAACAAAACAAAGCGAATGGTTCGCTTAGGGCGATATCCCAGTGCTTTAAAGATGCGCATCACTTCTATGATTTGCACGCATCCTGCTCCATCATCATGTGCACCTTCCGCCAAATCCCATGAGTCGAGATGCGCACCAATGAGTATCACTTCATCAGGATGTGCAGTTCCTTTTATTTCTCCAATGACATTTGAGGACATCACATCCTCCGTAGTGCTACAATTTTGGATGAAAGTAAGGTTGTGGTTTGTGGCTGATTGTAATAATTTGCTTAGGCTATCGGCGCCGTTTGTGCTGATGGCGCATGCCGGAATTTTGGGAACGGTATCGCGGTAAGCCATGGCGCCAGTATGCGGATGATCATCGTGGGCAAGTGTCATGCTTCTGACGATGGCAGCCTTTGCCCCTTTATATCCGGCCTTCACTGCACCAAGGTACCTGTACTTTCCTGCTTCGCCGTAAGCATCAAATGTATTGATGAGGGAGGCATCAAATGGATGGTTGAAAAAAACAATCTTGTCTTTTACAAAATGGTTGTCCATGGAATCCAGAGCTGCAAAAGAGGGGACTTCAATTACCTGTCCGCTTACTCCCTCAGGACCTGTACCTATTGACATGCCAAGGGCAGTGATTGGAAAATGATTCTTTCGCAATTTCATGGGTTTCAGATTCCGGGGAGTCACCTTTTCCTCTTCAGGTAAACTGTAAGTGAGGTAGCAGGTTTCCGGTCCCCCTCGCTCCCATTTGGGTATTTTCACCGGCTGAAGCCAACTCTTGCCAATGCCGGTTTCTTGCATGAGTTTTTGTGTATACAACACTGATTTTTCATAGCCTTCGGAACCCGATAAACGATGACCAATATTTTTACAGAGATGGCGCAGGTTGTCATAGCATTCTCCTCTGAGAAGCGCCTCGTCGTAAATCTTCCTGATGAACAGGGAATCTTTCTCCTCACAAACCGCCGTGTTGGTGCCCAGAAAAAGAGAAAACCCTAAACAAACAAACAAGATTCTTTCGTGCAACAAGAAAGCAGGTTTCATATAAGCCCTCAAATGTATAGTTTTGGGCGTAAATATGGAACACAAGGAAGCTGCCGATGCTTTTTCCCGGCTTTTGGAAATCATGGATACACTCAGGGAAAAATGCCCCTGGGATCGGAAGCAAACTTTCGAGAGTTTGAGGCATCTTACCATCGAAGAAACATACGAACTTACGGAGGCCATCAGTTCAGGTAATTACCCTGAGCTCAAAAAGGAATTGGGAGATGTGCTATTGCATCTGGTTTTCTATGCCAAAATAGCCTCCGAGCAGAAACTCTTTACCATCAAAGAGGTGATTGATTCACTTTGTGAAAAGCTAATTTTCAGGCATCCCCATGTGTATGGAAATACCGAGGCTGCTGACGAAGAAGCTGTGAAGCAAAACTGGGAGAAAATCAAACTCAAAGAGGGAAACACCTCTGTATTGGGTGGCGTACCTGCAGGCTTGCCCGCCATGATCAAGGCCATGCGCATGCAGGAAAAAGCCCGTGCTGTGGGTTTTGATTGGGATCACAAAGAACAGGTATGGATGAAATTGAATGAAGAGTTGCAGGAGTTTCAGCAGGAATGCGAGACGGGTGATATGCAAAAAATGGAAGAAGAATTGGGAGATGTACTCTTCTCGGTAATCAATTATGCCAGATTCTTGGGCCTGAATCCGGAAGATGCCCTGGAAAAAACCAATCGAAAATTCAAGTTTCGTTTTGAATACATGGAGGATAAAATTCGCGAGTCAGGCCTTACATTCGACAAACTGAGCCTCGCACAGATGGATGTTTACTGGAATGAGGCAAAAAAAGTCTGAAAATTTTTGTTTCAAAATAAAAGTGTAATATTGCAGGCGCAAGAGCAAACTACTTTCTCCTGCATTCCCCCAACAATCTTCCTTGTTTTCTTGGTTTTAAAAATCACTTTTTTTCATGCATAGTGTAGTTGAACTTAACGGGCTTGATATGCCCGCCCTGCAGGATCTTGCAAAATCCCTGCAGATTGGAGAGACATCCACTCTTTCCAAAAAAGAACTTATTCTAAAAATTGTAGAAACAGAATCGGGTATTTCGGTTTCTTCACCGGTGTCCGATTCCGGTCCCAGGCGCCGAGGCCGTCCGGCTGCTGCAAAGCCTGCGGCTGAAACACAAGGGGATGAAAAAAATGAGGACAAGGCGCAGCGGGGAAGACGAAAAAGAATCAATACCGAGGTGGATACAGAAGCAGCATCAGATACCGGATTATTTGCTGAAGCAGGTAAAGCCGCGGAGACTGAAAGTGCTCCCGGCCATGAACCCAATCCTGCTCCTGCATCCATCGCAGAAGCACCGCCGGTAAACTCCCCGGCTCCTGCTGCAAATATTCCTGACGACATGCCGCCTCCCGGATACAAGCGTGAGTTCACCGATCGCAACCGCGATCACATGCAACACAGGCAACGCATGCAGGAGAAAAAAGAAATGATTGATCAGCTCTTCAATTTTGAAGGATTGGTGAGTCATGAAGGTGTACTGGAAATCATGCCCGAAGGATTTGGTTTCCTCCGGTCTGCAGATTACAACTACCTCAATTCTCCGGATGATGTGTATGTTTCTCAACAGCAAATCAAATTTTTTGGATTAAAAACAGGTGACACTGTTACCGGAACCATTCGTCCTCCCAAGGAAGGCGAAAAATATTTTCCGCTTACCAAAGTAGAATCCATCAATGGACGAGACCCATCCTGGGTGCGCGATAGGGTGCCCTTTGATCACCTCACGCCTCTCTTTCCATTTCAGAAATTTCAACTCACCACCTCTTCCAAAGCTTCACTTGCGCCCCGCATCATCGATTTAATTGCGCCCATTGGCAAAGGCCAGCGCGGACTGATTGTGGCTCAACCCAAAACAGGTAAAACCATCCTCCTGCAGGAAGTGGCCAATGCCATTGCCAGCAACCATCCTGAGGTTTACCTCATTATCCTGCTGATTGATGAGCGTCCGGAAGAAGTAACAGAAATGTCGAGAAATGTAAAGGCAGAGGTCATCTCATCAACCTTTGATGAACCTGCAGAAAAGCATGTACGCATAGCAAATATTGTGCTCGAAAAAGCCAAGCGATTGGTTGAATGCGGACACGATGTATGCATTCTCCTCGATTCCATCACGCGTTTGGCAAGGGCCTACAACACAGTACAACCCGCATCCGGAAAAGTACTCAGCGGTGGTGTAGATGCCAATGCCCTGCACAAACCCAAGCGATTCTTTGGTGCTGCCAGGAAAATTGAAGACGGTGGTTCACTCACCATTCTCGCCACAGCCTTAACAGAAACCGGTTCCAAAATGGATGAAGTAATCTTTGAGGAATTTAAAGGAACAGGTAACATGGAGCTGCAGCTCGACCGCAAAATTTCTAATAAGCGAATATTTCCTGCAATTGATATTGTTTCGTCGAGCACACGCCGCGACGATCTGCTCATGGACAAAGAGACTTTGCAGAAGGTATGGATCCTGCGCAACCACCTGTCGGACATGACACCTGTGGAAGCCATCGAGTTTATGACCGACAGGATGAGGAATACGCAAAGCAATGAAGAGTTTCTGATATCAATGAACGGATGAGAAAGCCTGCCCTTGGTTACGGATTGATTTGCGGAGCCATTTGTGGTCTCATATTCATGACTGCCCTTCAAAACAACTGGCAGTCGCATCCCATTCTCCGCTTTAGCGGACAAGCCACCATTGTGGTGCTGTTTGTGTTTGTGTTTATTGCACAATACCGCCAGAAATATACCCTGCAAAAAGGCGCACTCACATTTAAAGAAGGGATGAGCACAGGGCTGCTGGTATCGCTGCTTACTGCCGTGGTCATGTGTATCTGTTATGTGTTTTATGTGAAGTATCTCGATCCCGGATTTGTCAACAGACTCATCGCTTCTTCCGAAGTATTTTTTAAAGAAAAAGGAAAAAGTGCTGAGGAGATTTTGAAGAATTCTGAGTACATGCGAAAAAATCTTGTTTATACACAGGTCACCGGAACACTGTTTTTTACCACCTTTATCGGTGGAATATTCTCCCTGCTGGGTGCAGCTTTTCTGCGAAGCAATACACCCCGCACTTCCTGATTTTTTAGATCTTGTTTTTGTGCCTTAGTGGTGTCCAAAAACAAAAGGCTCAGTGGCACGCTACCTGATATGCAAGGCTAGCGATGTACATATGTTGTGTTTGCTATATTTGTATTCTATCAATTTTTGTAATTATTAAATAATACTCTATTTTCCATTTATCGTGTTCCGCTTCAAGAACCATTCCCAAAACCAGCCTTTTTACCATGACAAGGCATTTACCCTGGAGTGGAATCTCAGTGACTGCAAATGGATTGTAATCAGGTTTTATAATAGCCAGAGAAAAGCCTGGTACCGCAGCACAGAACGCAATTACCGCTTCCGTCGCTGGTTTTTACGGAAATCCAATGGGTCTTTCACCAACCTGGCAAACATCCATTCCCCGTTTATAGAAGTGTATGTTTTTTCCTACTGGATTTCTCTACCCAAAAAACACCTCATCCCCATGCAGGTGAACCGCCTGCTGATAGAAGATATTCCCCTGCAAACGGTTCTGCCCAAAGCTCCCAATAGCATCAACGAGCCAATGATTCATCGTGGCACTCTTTCCCTGCAAATGCCCCAGGCTTTCCCATCTATAGACAGATGCCCTGCAAGCATTCCTGAAATGTTTGTAAGTACTCCTGCTTTTCCGCAGGCTCCGGTTTGCGATTGGCCGGTTTCGCAAAGGATATCAGAAGGAATCATTAATGAAAAAACAGGCGAACAAGAAATCATTCACATCATGCAAAATCTCCATTCATATGTATAGCGAATATCCCCCACAACAAGTTCATTTTTTTACACGCTTCCTTTGGTGGTGTGCCGGCGCCGATTCATTCTTTCTGATGCGCTCACCCATGCAGGACCGCGTGAAGTATTCCGGCATTGGAGGCATTGTGTTTTCTACCGGTATCCTCGCCACCTTTGCAGGAGGATTTGCCTTTCATACCGCCTTTGGGCCAAAAGGGCTGGCAGGTGATGAAGTGTCTCACACCGGCTGGACCATTGCCGCCTGTTTGTTTGGTTTGTGCTGGGGTGCACTCATCTTTAATCTCGACCGCTTTATTGTTTCCAGCACCGGAAAAGGAGACGGTACCGATAGCATTACCCTGAAGGAATTCGGACAGGCATTGCCCCGTTTGCTCATCGCACTCATCCTCGGAATTACTATTTCCAAGCCCCTTGAACTAAAGATTATTGAAACAGAAATCAATGTGGAGCTGAGAAAAAAACAGCAGGAGAAAATGGATGAGTTTAACCGCAACACCGATGCCAAATACAAACAAGAGTTGTCACTCATTGATACGGATATCAAGAAGCTTGAATCGGACCGCAATGTTTTGGTGCAACGCCAAAAAGAAGCGGAGCAGGAATATATTGACCAGATGCAGGGCAGGGCAGGAAACGCCGGTTATGGGCCAAGAGCCAAACAACTGGAAATGCTGAAAAATGAAAAACAAAAAGAAGTGGATGCCTATGATGCAAGCCACGGTGGAGAAATTGCCTCGCTGAAAAAAAGAAGAGAACAAAAACTCGCCGCCTGGGAGCATGACCGCAACGAGGTAAACAAAAAGCAGGCAGAAAATCTCGATGGACTACTGGAACGCATCAGCATAGCACACGACATCGGTTACTGGCTGGGCATAGCCCTTACCTTCATTTTCCTTTCCATAGAGATGGGTCCCATCTTTTTTAAGATGATGATGAACAAGGGCGTGTATGACTATTTGCAGGAAAACTACAATTACCGTGTGTATGTGCAGAACGGAATTGTAAAGGAAGAAATGATTTTTGAAGGAAGAAACGGCATCAAGCTCATGGAAAAAATCAATTACCTTGAGGTGGAACAAGACAGAAAAGAGAAGCAGGAAAAAATCAAGGCACAGGATGAACTCAGAAAGAAGGTAATTGGCATCTGGTCGCAGCAGAAATCAAAAGAAATTGATGCAGATGCATCCCGTTTTTACACCGAAGACAAAGGTCATACACCCGGCGCATGAATGCCCTTCTCGGACTTGATGATACGCTGCTGAAGCAAACCGGCACAGTGGAACAGGCAGGTTATAAAATGGTGAACGCACTGTTTTTGGCCGTCCTTGGCATGTTGCTTTTTGCCAATGCTTACTTCGGATACCTCATGGTTCGCAATGTATGGGGCAGTTTGTTGATGGCGCTTTTCATGGGTTATATTCAGTTTTCCTGTATCCGCATTGCATTGATTACACTGATGACACGCCCACTCTGTGAACCTGTGCAAGTATCAACTGTCACCGATCCAAATGCAAAACTTTACCGCCGTGTGTGGCAAATCGTAAGGCAACTCAACGGAGCCTCCATGCTTCGATTTGTATTTGTGGGTTGCATGGCCATCGCCATCAGCATTCCTCTTGCAGCCATGTTTTTTCATTCTCAGGGCCTGGCAATAGAAGCAGCTTACAGGGAGGATTTGTTACGCAAACAAAGCGAATCTGCACCCTTGTCGCTCAACAGTTTGGATGAGGACATCAGGGAAGCAAATTATCCTTTTGTGATTTTTCGCACCCTCTCAGGCATTGCAATGTACAAGGTTCTGGTATTGATTTTTAGCGCAGCTGTTTACGCTCCCTTGTTCGCATTGTCTCGTCTGAGGTACGGAATACACAATCAATACACAAAACTTTTGCGCAAGCGCATGGCAGAAAACATCGCAAGCGATTATGCAAATACGGTTGCTGAGATGCAAACCTTTATGAACAAGCAATTTCCTGAATTTCCAAAAACACTTGATTCCCTCAGGGCTTTTGCAGATGCACCCTTCAACCAAACACCTGTCTCTATGAGGCAAAGAACATATGGAGATGCAAATGGTTTTCGCGAATACCTTGAATCACTCTGAAGATGCAGTCCGATTTTCGATTTTATAAAGGTATTTTTCATTCTCAGTTTGAGTCTTCAGGAGTCATAGACCTTAAGGTGCTCCGGTTTGCAGATTTACAGTTGCAGCCAAGGATGATTCTTAAGGTGGAGGAGGAAATTACCGGGGAAGAATTTGAAAAACACAAACAAAGGATTCAACAGGATACAGGAAAACAGTTTTCTTCTGCCAAACAAGATGCTAATGACCGGCCCACTGCCCGTGTGGCGATGACGGATGAACAGGTAATAGAACTGGAATTCAGTGATGGCAAAAGCAGAGCTGTCTATTGCAGAGAATTATATGCCGAGTATGGAAAAGGACTTGTGCCCGAAACATTCACTGCCCACGATTTTGTGGCTGCCAATGATGGTGTTTCCCATGGGCGCATCACCGGAAGGGCATGGGTAAAAATTCCACAGTTGAGTGAAGAGGAAATACAGGAAAAAAGAAAGCGCTCTCTCACCAATTTTCAGGAGACAGGAAAGGATGCCTGAACACAATTCTTCCACAGGGAGGAGCCGGTGGGTGTTTGTATTTTTTTCGCGCCGGTTGTGGAAATATTGGTTGTGGCCTGCCATTGTTATTGCTGATTCCCCTGCTTCTTTTTCTGCTCTGGAAATCCTGCAACAACCAAGAGCAGGTAGCACCAAGGGTGATTCATGATACCGTGTATGTGGATGAAAAATCAAAACAGGATGTGATCAAAAAGTTTTTAGATACCACCACCGTATTTAAGACAGAAGCAATTGAATTACCCAATGTGCAGTTTTATACCAACAGTGCAAAGCTCCTGCCTTACTCCATCAACAGTGTGCAGCAGCTTGCCGACTACCTGAATGAACATCCTCAGGTGCATGCCGTAATTGAAGGTCATACAGATAATGTGGGAGATCCGGCAACCAATCTCAGGCTCTCGCAGGAGCGTGCAGAAACCGTGAAGCAATTGCTGATATCTTTTGGTGTTTCACCCGACAGGGTGCAGGCAAAAGGATACGGTAAAAACCATCCCAGAGCTGACAATACAACGGTGGAAGGCCGTGCCATGAACAGAAGGGTAGAGGTGAGACTCACCAATACACAACGCACAGAAACCAAGTCTACGGAGGTGAAAGATGACGACTGAATCACTTTATTTCCGTGGTAAGTTCAAAGGGATTTTTCGTGCAGAACAATCCGGCTCCACCCATGCAGGTGTGTTCTACAATTTTGTTCCCCTGGCATTAGAAATCAGCGAGATTGCAGCGCTTCCGCAAAGAGATGCCCTGCTGGAAAAAACCGGAGATTATTATTATGCCCCTTCATTAGAACCCGCCGGAAAATGGGGTCCGGGAGGAATTGACCTCAGCCTGATCAAAGATGAGCAAACCGCTTTTTCCGGAAAGATTAACGATGTGGTTTTATGTCTCCCGGCACAGGTAAGAAAAAATTTTTCTCCTTTGCGCTCCTTTGCTCACACCGCTTTTAAGGACCGGGAATATTTGCTTGAGGGCACTGCATATTTTTCGATACCCGGAAAAGAGATGCCCGTGGTGCAGCAGACAAATGAAAAAACAAACATCGCCGAGGAACAGCCTGTAAAAGTTTTTCCTATTGAGGAAGGCATGGCTGATGTTTCTAAAACTGCAATTGATTTAGGGATAGATGTCTTGCCCGAAGCTGTGCCGGTGCATTCTTTGCGCAAAGGATGTTTGCCCATACCGGGAGGCAACAAAACAGGAAGTGGATGTTTGGGTCCAATTTTTAGCTTGCTCAGGTATCTGTTTGTTTTGTTTTTAGTCCTGAAAATTTTTGGATGGCTATCCTCATGGCTTTCTCATCAGGTTAAAGAAAACGATTGCGTAGAAACAAGAGACGGAGAGGCTGAAGCAAAAAAACCAAGACTGGATCCCAGGCAGGATACCATGTCGAAGCAAGCCTGGAACTACCTGGTAGATCATGCTATTAAATGGGTTGATTTTTCCAAAAGAGATTATCTTTCGGAGTATACCACTTCCACACTCGAGTTTGCTGCATCAGGCAAGAAGCACATGGCATGGGCAAATGTTCCCATGACCAATCAGATGTTATTTTTTCATGACTTGTATAAAGATTTCCATTCTTTTGATACACACAAATTAGATTCATTACACAGGTATTTTGCAGAAGAAAGGAGAAGTAAAAATCTGGATGCACTAGCTACTGCTGAAATGGTAGTAACCTTTATACAGGAAATTCCATATGTACTCGTGCATGAATACCCATGCACACGAGCTGCAGGCATGGGAGGTTTTATGGCGCAATACCATGCAGAGGGGAAACCCTGTTTGCCCATCTTTGCGGGTGTGATGTCGCCTTATGAATTTGCGCATACACTTAAAGGAGATTGCGATACAAGAAGTTTGCTCGCTTACACCCTGCTCAACAGGCTTGGTATTCCATGCAGCATCTGGGTGAGCAGGCAATACGGGCACTCTGTTTTGGGAGTGGGTGTATCCGGAAGTTCCGGTAATTACAAGCAGGTATCGGGCACCAGGCATTTTGCCACAGAACTTACCGCGAAAGGATTTCGTGTGGGGATGATCGCCCCGCAACACAACAACATGAACAACTGGAATGTGGTACTAAACAATCAATAAACATATGAAATACATCATCCTTCTTCAGGCAGGCATTGCCTTTGCAATGGGCGTAAGCTCCATGTACCTTGTGTACAAACTGTTGAACATTTATCTTAAAAAAGCATTTGGCCTTTCTGAACTCAACACTGCTTTCGCTGCCTTTCAGATGGGCATTCTGATTGCTACTGCTCTGCTGATTTCTGCCATTGTGGGTCCCGGCATGAATGCCATCCGGTTTATCAACCAGGCCGATATTAATTTTGGTTCGGTGAGTACAAGTCTGGGTTATGTCATTATGTTTTTGCTCATTGGCTTGCTCTTTTCCTTTGCTGTGATTGCAGGAGGCGTGGTTGTTCTGTTTCAGCTTACCCATGTTAATGAATGGGAAGAAATTAAAAAGAACAATGTGTCGGTGGCCATGATCAGTGCAGCCCTCATTGTTGGACTCTCGTTGGTGATGCGCGACCATGTTGCAGGTGTATGTGAGATGTTGGTGCCTTATCCGGAGCTTATGCAAATCAGATAAGACAGTCTTGCTTGATCAAGACCTGTATCCATGCGTAGGGAATAATCGAATAAGTGCGCACAGATTGATGCCGGGTAACTCCCATGTCAACCTCCTGCAATTAACCGGATGAGCCCTTGTTCATAGGTGTTAGATACCTTGGTTTCTTTTTAATCCGATCCTGAGTAAAGCATCTTAGCGCTTAGATTAAATAAACAGGAAAATACCCAATGAACTTAGCCGGTCTGCAAAAGTTTTAGGGAATGTCAATATCTAAAAAATCACCGTCGATGATCAAAAGTTGTACTCCATGTTCTGAATACGATCGGTGTTCACTCATGTTGTCTGAAACCACATAGCTCATGCCTTTTTTAAGTTCAACTGTTTCGCCAGAACGGAGTTCGCTCCTGAAAGAGCCTTCCAGGCAATGCACAATATGTCCTTTGCTGCACCAGTGATCGGCAAGATAACCGGGAGCATACACCACCCTCCTTATCCGGAGACCCTCAAACTGTTTGCTCTGCCAGAAAGAGATGGAACTTTCTCCGGGATGTACCGTTTTTTCAATCTTTTCCCAATCAATGGATTCAAATGGAATGGCTTGCATGGCTAATAATTGATTAATCGTGTGTTTACAAACGACACTTCTTCGAAATTGAGAGATACACCAAAGATCTCAAAGCCATTTTGATGCAGGAGCTCCACGGTTTTTTTTGATCGGATTTCACCCTCGAAAAATCTGTCGTGAAATTCTACCAGTAACTGCCCGATTGGAATTCCTGAATGTATGATATTCGCTATTACTTCATACTCCGATCCTTCAATATCCATTTTAAGCACATCAATTTTTTTGTGTCCCAGTATACTTGTAAGGTCTGAAAGACTTTTCATCTTTACTTCTATGAAATCCAAGTTGTTTACATGTGCATTTAAAACCATGGAGCCTGACACCCCTTTTTTGTTGATAGGCAGATAGAATTTTTCGGTTTTTGTTTCGCAGGCGATGCCGAAATCATAGAAATGAAAAAGAGATTGAGGAGTCTGTTTGCGGATGTATTGAATAGAATCAGGCGTGGGATCAAAGCCATAGACATGGCATGCATGATCTTTCATCACCCGCCGGTCAAAACTGATGTCCTTCCCCAGCCCGATGGAATACACAACCGCGTTTTTGCTAACCATTTGCGGATTGATATAAAATCCACCATAAGTAGTTCCGTACCATTTTTTCGGACAGTGGAAGGTGGCTTTGAGATGGGCTACCTCTTCCTTTTTCAGGGTTATTCGCAAGCGAATTTTCCTGATAAGGGATTGTAGATTTGTTTTTTTTCGGTTGACGGTTTCCCTCAGTTTGTTTAACAACATATCAGCCAAATACATGAAAGTGTTTTTTTACCAGTTGATGTCCTGCATAGGAAGTGATGATGTATAAAAGAGTTTTTAAATTCCATTCTGACCTGTAAAAATAAAACCTTGCTTTTTTCATTTCACCTTGCAGGTAGTAATACCTCGCCCTGCTTCCGTGTATTCTTTTGTATGCCAGCAGCGTCTCTCCGGGATATTCATCGCGGTAGTCTTCTATGGCCAGGAGGGAATAGTAAAACTCGCGTTTCCTGTAGGTATCATTCAGGGATAAATTTTTGTTCTCCACAATTCTTACATACAATGATTTGCAAACCTCTATGGAAGATTGCTTGTGAAAAAGTCTGAGTATCCAGTCAAAGTCAACCATCCCGAAATGCTCTTCAAACAAAATATTTTTGAGGCTTTTATGAAACAAGAGGGAACCCAAATAGGTGTTTTGCCCACTGAGTGATTTGGTTAACCGTGACAAAAAAGTTTTGTTTTTGTCAAACAAAAGATAAGGCTGATTGCCCGGGCTGATCCTGTCGAACTCGCGGTTGTTTTTACGATCAATCACATGATATCCTGAGCTGATGATGGGAGCCATGCCCAGATAGGGAAGCATGCTTTTTATTTTGTCTTTTGCCCACAAATCATCCTGGTCGCAGATACACAGATAATCTCCGCCGGCAATTTTTAAACCTTTGTTTCTTCCCTTGTTCGGACCGCCTGAGTTTTCTTCATTCTTCAGCAGCACACAATCGTATTTCTGAAGGATGCTGAAGGTATTGTCTTTGGAGCAATCGTCTATGACAATGAGCTCGAGGGTAAAATCTGTTCCTTTTCCATCCTGATGAAGGATGGATTGTATGGTTTGCTCAATTGTTTTTTCTCCATTGTAAGTGGTCAGAATCGCAGAAATTTTTGGGATGGACTCATTCATGTATAATCTGATAAATGCGATGCCGCAGCTCCTGATGATGAAAGTTCAAAAGTATACCAAAGGATACACAACTCCAAACGCCGGAATCTCCGTTTTTGTTGGAAACTCCTGCGCGTACTTGTTTTTACAGAATACCTGTGTGGGCTTGTATGTACCCCTATAAATTAACTGTTTGAAGGTTTCTGTGACCAACATATCAGGGGGTTTTTACTCCCTGATTTTCTCTGCTTCTGCAATGTTTCTGATGCCGCTGATGAGTGCATCCGGATTAAAGGAAATGCTATTGATGCCATGCTTTACCAGAAACTCAGCATATTCCGGATAATCACTTGGTGCCTGTCCGCACAAGCCTACATGTGTATGTGTTTTTTTTGCCTTTTGCAAGGTCATTTCAATCAGTTGCATCACTGCCGGATCAAACGGACTAAATACATCACCAAGTAATTCAGAATCTCTGTCGGCCCCGAGGGTCAGCTGGGTAAGGTCGTTGGAGCCAATTGAAAATCCATCGAAATAGGCAGCAAATTCTTCTGCCAGAAGGGCATTGCTTGGTATTTCTATCATGACATATAATTCCAATCCATGCTCATGTCTTTTTAAGCCACACTGCTCCATGAGGGCAATTACTTTTGCTGCTTCCTTCAATGTCCTGCAAAATGGAATCATGAGTTTGATGTTTGTAAATCCCATTTCTTCTCTTACCTTTTTCATGGCTTTGCATTCCAGCACAAAGGCGTCTCTGTATAGCGGATGATCATATCTTGATGCACCTCTCAGCCCAATCATCGGATTTTCTTCCTCAGGTTCGAAATCTTTTCCTCCCATGAGATTGGCATATTCATTGGACTTAAAATCGCTCAGTCTTACAATCACATCTTTTGGAAAAAAAGCAGCGGCCATTTTTGCTGTTGCCTCCGCAAGTTTATGCACAAAGTATTCCTCTTTGTCTTTAAACTGAAAGGTGAGTTGTTCAATTTTGTTTTTGAGGGTTTCATCTTTCAGTTGCTGAAACCTACATAGCGCCATGGGATGAATTCCAATGGTATTGCTGATGATAAACTCCATGCGCATCAAACCTACACCATCGTTGGGCAGTTGGGCATGCCCAAATGCGTCCTCGGGATGTGCAAGAATCAACATGGCTTTTGTTCGTGTTTTGGGTACGGTTGAAATGTCAATGGTTTTTTCTTCCCAGTTTAATTTTCCTCTGTATACATGTCCGGATGAACCGGCAGCTGCAGAAACGGTGATGGTTTCATCTTCCTTAATCATCTTTGTTGCGTTTCCTGTACCAACAACTGCAGTGGTGCCCAGCTCTCTTGCCACAATGGCTGCATGAGAGGTGCGTCCTCCCTGATTGGTAATGATGGCTGCCGCTTTTTTTAGAATGGGATCCCAGTCGGGATCGGTTCGCTCTGTTACCAATATTTCTCCTTCATTAAGCGTATGTATTTCTGAAGGATGATGTAAAATTCTTGCTTTGCCCGAAACAATTTTATTTCCGAGTCCTGCTCCCTTACAAAGAGGCTCCGCTTTTTGTAAGAGCTGATAGGTTTTAAAAACTTGTTTCTCCTTGCGGCTGTGCACGGTTTCAGGCCTGGCCTGAACAATGTAGATTTTTCCATCCTTGCCATCTTTGGCCCATTCGATGTCCATGTGGCATTTGTAGTGCTCCTGTATCCTGCAAGCCCATTCGGCCAGTTGCACGATTTCGGTGTCATTCAGCACATAGGCTTTTCTTCTCTCCTCCGGGGTATCAGTATTTAAAATGGCATCTTCGGGTTTTTGTATACCGGCAGGCAACAGGGACGAAAAAATCATGGTTTTGTTTTTTGTTCCCAGCTTATGACTGACAATCGGATTTTTCACCTTTCCGAGAAAAGGTTTATACACCATAAATTCATCGGTGTTTACTGCGCCCTGCACCACATTTTCTCCCAGCCCCCACGCACCTGTGACCAACACAATATCTTCGAATCCACTGTCGGGATCGAGGGTAAATAGCACACCGGCACTGCCCAGGTCAGCGCGTACCATGGTTTGTACGCCTATGGAAAGAGCAACCTTGCTGTGTTCAAAGCCATTGTCTATTCTGTATTTAATCGCTCTGTCGGTAAAAAGTGATGCATAGCATCGGTGGCATGCCTTGATTAAATTTTCTTCTCCTGTTACATTCAGATAGCTCTCTTGTTGTCCGGCAAAACTGGCTTGTGGCAAATCTTCGGCGGTGGCACTGCTGCGCACGGCATAAGATTTTTTGGGTCCTTCTTTTTTTTTCAGGTCCGAAAAGGCTGAAGTAATTTCGTTAATCAAGCTTTTGGGTATGGAAGCCTGCATGATCAAATGACGAATCTTTGCAGCCACTTCCGGTAGGTTGGAAAATGTGTTTAGATGGATTTGAGCAAGCAGTTCGGCAATTTTCTCCTCAAGCAAATTTTCTTGTAAGAAATAGCGGTAAGCAGGTGCTGTGACGGCAAAGCCATCGGGAACAGCAATGCCTTTGGATGACAAGGCATTGTATAATTCACCAAGGGAGGCATTCTTTCCTCCCACTTCGGAGAGCATGTTCAGGCTGATCTCGCTGAATGGTATTGTAAATGACATGGTTTTTTGGCTTAAGGTTCATAGTTTAATAGAGAGAAAATGAGCTGTTCTCATTTCCTTTATGAATGTACGATTAATTTCACATCATCAGTGCATGGAAGGAAGTCATTGGGGAAATAAAGAGTATCAGTTCCTACAGGTTTACCTGAT
>JBEICQ010000038.1:0-17940 GCA_040383885.1 Flavobacteriales bacterium
CGCTCTTCATCTGCAGCCCCAGGCGCCTGTCGCTGCCTTTGAATTTATCGAAATTCCAGCGAGGAATTTTTACGATTACATAGTCGAGAGTAGGTTCAAAGTAGGCTGATGTTTTTCCTGTGATGGGATTCATCAGTTCATCCAGGTGATAACCGATAGCCAGTTTGGAGGCAATTCTTGCAATGGGATACCCGGTGGCCTTGCTTGCCAGTGCTGAGGAACGAGAAACCCTTGGATTGATCTCAATGGCTACGATGTCTTCTTTCTCATCATCACTTACGGCAAATTGCACATTGCAACCTCCTGCAAAGTTTCCGATGGCACGCATCATGGCAATGGCCATGGTACGCATTTTTTGATAAGTGGTGTCACTCAGTGTTTGGGCAGGCGCCACTGTAATAGAATCACCCGTATGGATGCCCATCGGATCAAAATTTTCAATGGAACAGATGATGGCCACATTGTCATTTTTGTCGCGCAATAGTTCCAGTTCAAATTCTTTCCAGCCTGTGAGGGCTTTATCAATCAGTACCTCGTGTATGGGGGAGGCATGCAGACCGCGGGTGAGCAACTGGTCGAACTGCTCACGGGTATGCACAAAAGATGCACCGGTTCCACCAAGGGTAAATGAAGGGCGGATGACCAGGGGAAATCCGAGTCGCTGTGCTATTTCTTTCCCTTCCAGAAAGGAGTTGGCTGTTTCACTTGGTGCCACGCCTACACCAAGCTCAATCATTAACTGACGGAATTTTTCTCTGTTCTCTGTAATCTCTATGGCTTGTACATCCACCCCAATCATTCGAACGCCATACTTTTTCCAAATACCCATGTCTTCTGCTTTGATGGCCAGATTCAGGGCTGTTTGTCCTCCCATAGTAGGCAGCACTGCATCGATCTTTCTCTCGTTTAAAATTTTGGTGATGGAGGCAATGGTAAGTGGCAGGAGGTACACATGATCGGCAGTAACTTTATCGGTCATGATGGTGGCCGGATTGGAGTTGATCAGGCTCACTTCTATGCCTTCCTCTTTGAGAGAGCGGGCTGCCTGTGAACCGGAATAATCAAACTCACAGGCTTGTCCGATAATGATGGGTCCGCTTCCGATAATCAACACGGACCGGATAGAAGTATCTTTTGGCATGCAGGAAAGGTTTTGGGGAAGGGGTAAAGGTATTAAAATTTTAAGGCATCAAACACCCCGTTTTTCAATGATTCCCATTCCATGATAAGGAGGCTGATGAAAAAAACAATCCCCGTATGATTTCTCTCCGAAAAATAGTCTACGACAAAATTATTCACGCGAATAATTGTCGGGAAGAAAGGATTCTTATACTGAAACAGCATAAGAAGGGAGTGACATCAGCACCCCGTTCCATAATTCGATGCGCAGTCGAAGCGCAGTTTTCACCGCCTCAGTGGCTTCCCATATGTGTTGTGTGTTGTTTCCACACAAACGATTGGTCATTTCAATAGCAAGGTTGCTGTGATGATCGCCATCAATCTCAATGTGTCTGTTCAGGTAATAAGTGAATAAAGAAACCCGCTCAGGCATTTGTGCCTGCAGTTCGTTTACAAAAGTATGGAACATGCCGGGTATCAGATCCTCGCGACCAAAAGTAAAAACGGCTGCCTGCACATGAGGTTTGTCACTGTTGATGACTTCGAATGTAAAGTCTACAAAACGCCTTGCTTCTACCGGTGTATTTGCCTTTCTGTATGCCATTTGCCGATCGCCTATAGACGCCAGGATGCGACAGAACTCCCTGATGGATTTCCCGTCAGCGCCGCTCTGTTCCATGGCATCCATGTACATTTCAAAATGGCTTTTGCGATTACCCATGAGGTCAAGATCGCTTTCTTCTCCGGTTACAATCTCGTTGATGAGATACCGGGCTGCTGCATCTCCTTGGGGAAACCACGGAACGCGTGTGCAGGTGAGTTGGTTCTGAAGACTTTTTAGTAGGGACATAAAATCCCAAACGGCATATACATGGCTTTGCATGAAAAGCCGCAGATCGCTAATGTTAGAGATGGCGCCGTAGAGGGGATGCACCAGTATTTGTTTTCGTAAGTCTCCTGTTGCTTCACGGATGATTGATGCAGCATCTTTATTGACAGTTTTCATGAGCCTGGTTTTATATTAATAACATCAATTTCGAAGAAGTGTTCGGGTCGATAGAAAAAATCTATTTGCGGGTGGGTGAACAAAATGCTACCCAACTAAAATACCCCAAATGAGAAAAGCGGATTTCCCCTACATTCCTTTAATCATGGGGCCGATGGCTCAATCCTTTTCGTTGTTCCTGATTTGTATTTTACATCCAAGGTAAACGGTGCGTGGCATTCCGGGACCATAGATATAATTACTGTCGCGGTTTTTTCCTTTGTCAAAATCCGATTGGTAAGCATTGCTCCAATTTCTTATGCCTGCATACAATTCTGTTTGCCATCCTTTACAAGAAATGGTTCTGCTGATTTTTCCACTCAGCTCTAAAAAATCCCGGGTGCTTACCATGCGGTCGGAGGTTGATTGATCTGCCCCTCCCAAGTGGGCAAGCAACATGCCTCCGGTGTAAACTCCATTCAGTGATAGCATCCACTTTTTTACCGGCGTAAAGGTGATCGAATAAAACCCATAAGCATTGGGCGTACGCAAAAAAGTGCGTGTAGGCGACAAGCCCAAAAGGTATTCAATCGGGTTGTCGAACACGCTTTGCTGTAGCGTGAATCCTGCATTTCCTTCGATTATATTTTTAAATACACCTCTAAGTTCAAGGCTGAAACCGCTTACCCTTGCGCCCGAACCGTTTTGTTTTTCAAAAATATTTCCATTTGCATCCTGTCCCAGATGAGCCAGAAAAAAAGCGCGTTGTAATTCTGTATAAAAGCCTTCTAATGAAAATCCTATAAGACCATTTTTAACCGGGTAATCGCTGTTAAGGGACAGGCTGAAGCTCTGAGAGAACTCATTTGTAAGTGAAGGCGAGAGCCTAATTCTTGATACACCTCCACCGGCGATGGCGGTATGAAGATCGCTGTCGAAGGCCTGAGGTGCCCTGAATCCTGTTCCATAACTCATTCTGAACAGTGTGTTGTCAGAAATCTCATAACTGAGTGCCAGACGGGGACACAAAACCAATCTTTGAAGCAAGTTGTGCTTGTCTGCACGCAAGCCGGAAAGCAGGGTGAAATGATTGCCCATGTGCCATTCACTTTGCAGGTAACTACCCCAGTTGGTAGTAAGCTGGTTTACTGAATAATCATAGGCAGGGATATGATCCAATACATGTTCGCTGATGAACTCGCTTCCTATTGTTATTACATTTTTACCGAGTAAAAAATCAGGAAACTTGTGCATCAATCGCAAGCCCGCCTGGGATGCACCCGAAACAGTAGCACCATAAGGCGGATTGGAGAGATGGCTTGCAATGGCAGAGGCACTATCAGGAAAAACACCGGTGTAATGGGTACGATTGATATATTGAACGGATCCATATGCCATCCACATGGATTGGTTGTGGTTAAAATTCTGCCGGAATTCCGCGCTACCCATATAGATGCGGTGCTTGCGTTCCTCCGCCTGCTCTAAAAACGCAGGAGATTTTTTTTGCATCTGTCCGCCAAGCCGGTACTCGTCGATAACACTTGCAGACACTTCCAATCTTTGGGTCTCACCAAACCTGCGAAAAGAGGTAAATCCCGCCGAATTCAGCGCGAGCATAGGCAATTCAGAGAAGCCATCGGCATTGGCATCAAACCAGTGACGGTTTCTTTTGTTGAGGTAAACCATAAGGCCGGCAGTGTTCTCTTTGTTAACCAAAGAAGCATTTGCAGAGGTATTGATATCATTTGTATTGCTGCCGGTATGCTGAAAAAAGGTATGCACCTCTGCACTGTTTTTCATGGGAAAACGAGTAATCAGGTTTACCGTTCCGCCAATGGCACTGGGACCTGAGAGGGAAGAGCCACTGCCCCTGCTTACTTCTACCTGTTCAATCAGGTTAATTGGAATTTGTTCGAGTCCGTATTGTCCGAGCAAAGCACTCAACAGTGGCCTGCCATTCACCAATATCTGTGCATATCCTCCCTGGAGGCCATTCATGCGTAGCTGTGTGTAGTTGCAGGTTTGGCAATTGGTTTCTGTGCGCAGGCCCGGAGAAAACCGGAAAGCATCAGAGAGGTTGCAAGCCTGAACACTTGTCATACTGCGGCTGCTGATTGTATGAACCGTGACCGGACTATCTCTGCGGTTGCGGGACTTTTCGCCGGATGAGATGATGACTTCACCGAGGGTTTTTGAAGGAACTTTAAGAGAATCCGGAGCCGGCTGAGCAAAGGAAGGAGAGACAAATAGCAACAAAAAACAAACCGATGGGCATGCGCATACAGGAGAGGAAAGAAACATCCGAACCATGCAAAAAAAAAGGCTTTTGTTATTCATCGTCAACACCCGGTCAAAGGTATGCATGCATAGGGAGATAATATTCAAACCATTCATGAGCATGAATGTTTTTAGCTACTTTTTTACATCTTTTGGCAAAGCCATAGTCAATTGCAACCCTGAAGTAGTGTAAGTATATTATTTTTGCAACATCCATGAACCAGACTTACCCCGCTCCTCCGGCGCTGAAATACAAGCGACTCGGCTTGACCAACCAAGAACTCCTGATGCTATACAGGGGATTGCTGGAGCCCCGCATGATTGAAGAAAAAATGTTGATTCTGCTCCGGCAGGGAAAAATCTCCAAATGGTTTTCCGGCATCGGCCAGGAAGCCATTGCAGTGGGCTGTACCATGGCGCTTGAAGAAGATGAATACATCTTACCCATGCACCGCAACCTGGGTGTGTTCACCGGCAGGGGCATGGATTACGGACAATTGTTTTCTCAATTTCAGGGACATCAAAACGGGTTTTCCCAAGGCAGGGAACGCTCCTTTCACTTTGGCAGTAATCCTCACCATATTGTGGGCATGATTTCGCACCTGGGGCCGCAGCTCGGCGTTGCCGATGGCATTGCACTGGCCTCTAAAATCAACAAAGAACAAAAAGTGACGCTTGTTTTTTCGGGTGATGGCGGAGCCAGTGAGGGCGATTTTCATGAAGCCCTTAACCAGGCTGCTGTATGGGACCTGCCTGTAATCTTTACCATTGAAAACAATGGTTATGGATTAAGTACTCCTTCCAATCAGCAGTTCCGTTGCAAGCAGTTTATTGATAAAGGAATAGGCTATGGAATGGAAGCCGTTCAGGTAGACGGCAACAACATACTCGAAGTATACAGTACAGTAAAAAAACTGGCTGCCGGCATGCGAAAAAATCCAAGGCCTGTGCTTCTGGAGTGCATCACCTTCAGGATGAGAGGACACGAGGAAGCATCGGGCACCAAATACATCCCTCAGGAGTTGTTTGAGATTTGGGGAAAGAAAGATCCTGTGAGCAATTACGAAAATTATCTCCTCGAAAACGGACTGCTCAGCAAAGAGGATATAGATACACTTCGCGCCGAAATCAAAGCCAACATTGAAGCCGGTCTAGAGATTGCCTTTTCTCAGGCGGATATCATTCCGGATACGCACAAGGAGTTGTCAGATGTGTATGCGCCAGCCCCTTCACCCATATCAGTGGATGCCGGTTCGGGCACCCAAAGCAAACGATTTATTGATGCCATCTCCGAGGGCATGAAACAAAGCATGGAACGCTTTCCGAATCTTGTACTCATGGGTCAGGACATTGCCGATTATGGTGGTGCCTTTAAAGTGACCGAGGGATTTCTGGAAACTTTCGGAGAGGAAAGGGTGCGCAACACCACGCTTTGCGAATCGGCGATTGTAGGGGCGTCCCTGGGCATGAGTATAAAGGGAATGAAAAGCATGGTGGAAATGCAGTTTGCAGATTTTGTTACCTGTGGCTTCAACCAGATTATCAACAACCTTGCTAAGGCACACTGGCGCTGGGGACAAAACGCTGATGTGGTTATTCGGATGCCCACCGGTGCCGGGGTTGGAGCCGGGCCTTTTCATTCGCAAAGCAATGAAGCCTGGTTTGTGCATACTCCCGGACTTAAAGTTGTATATCCATCTACTCCCTATGATGCAAAAGGCTTGCTTTGCGCTGCCTTTGCAGATCCGAATCCGGTGATGTTTTTTGAACACAAGGCACTGTACCGCAGCATCACAGGGGATGTTCCTTCGGAATATTACACCCTGGAGATTGGCAAAGCCAATTGCGTAAGAAGCGGCACACAACTGAGTATCATTACCTACGGCATGGGTGTCCACTGGGCATTGGAGACGCTGAAAAAGCATCCCGGAATGGACGCTGAAATCATCGACCTGCGGAGTTTGCTGCCTTTCGACCAAGAGATGGTTTTCGAATCAGTGAAAAAAACAGGAAAAGCCATTGTGCTGCATGAGGATACACTTGTTGGTGGCATTGGTGGAGAAATTGCTGCACAAATTACAGAAGCATGTTTTGAATACCTGGATGCACCGGTGATGCGCTGCGCTTCGCTGGACACACCTGTGCCATTTAACATCCTGCTGGAAAAAAACTTTCTGGCCTCTGCCAGGTTCGAAGAAAAACTGCTTGCCCTGCATGCCTACTAAATGCTTAGCTGCACTGTGTTTTGCCATGCAGCTATTCATGGTGAAGACGGCATGTGCGCAAGTTGAGGTCAATCGGGCAGATACTATTCAAAGACGATGGATCCGCCTGGCCTTACCGGGTGTAATGACTGCCAGTCTTCCTGTTCTTTACCAACTTTGGTACAAGGACAACGCCACTGCTCACTTTCACTTTTTTAACGACAATGCGGAGTGGTTTCAGATGGACAAACTCGGTCATGCCTTTACTGTAAATCTTGTGCAGGATCGCTACACTAACTTCCTGGAAAAAGCAGGCTATAAGAGACAAAAAGCCGCTGCACTTGCATGTGGATATACACTTGGCTACCTCACACTCATCGAAGTAATGGACGGCTTCGGAAAAGGATGGGGATTTTCTGCAGGAGATATGGCAGCCAATGCAGCGGGCTCTCTGTTATTCTGGGGACAAAACCGGGTATGGGGCAAGCAAAAAGTACAAATGAAATTTTCATGGTCTCCAAGCCCGTATCGAAAATTAAGACCCGGTTTGCTCGGAGAAAATCACCTGGCAGCCATCATCAAAGATTACAATGCACAAACCTATTGGCTTTCAATTCCGTTGGAGAAATTGCCCGGTCCCTGGGGCAAACTTCTTATGTTGAGTGTGGGTACAGGCGCAAAAGGAATGTTGGGGGCGCGCAGCAATGAGTTTACAGAAAATAACATCACTTATCATTACGAAGATATACCCAGGTACAGATGTTGGTACCTCTCCGCTGATATCAACCTGAGAGATCTTAGAACGAAAAAAAAATGGGCAAATGGTCTTTTGCACACTTTCGGATTTATCAAAGTGCCTTTCCCGGCATTGGAGTTTTCGCGAGCAAGAGGAATGAGATTGCTGCCCTGGATGTTTTAGTCCATCGGCTGTAAGTCAAAAGGGGTGGGACAATCAGACAGGTGAAAAATAATTTGTTCAATTCTTTCTTAATCTGATTTTAATATCATGTTTTAGAATTTAACAATTAATGATAATAATAATAGATGATTGTAAACGCCTATTATATATATATACCTACTTTTGGGCAATGTTAAATAGTTAACAGAAACAAATAAAAAAAACCTTATGAAAAAACCTTCATTGTATTACAAAACGCCTGAAGCAAGTACCGGATTCCTCCTCTGGAAAGCCACACAATTGTGGCAGCGCGGGGTAAAGCATGCGCTCGACGAGTACAACCTAACCCATTCGCTTTTTGTTACCCTCGCCTTTATTCTCTCCTGGCGGTAAAAAAACGACGAGGTTACCCAGTCGATGTTGTCTTCTCACACGCGCATGGATGCCATGACTGTATCTATTGTGATGCGTACTCTGCAGCGCAAGAAACTGATTAAGCGAACCAAACATTCGTTTGATACCCGTGCAAAATCTATTGAACTTACTGCACAGGGAGAAAAAGTATGCACTGCAGCTATCTTCAAAGTAGAACGCTTCGACAAAGATTTCTTTGAAATGAATGCAAAAAATTCAAAAGAATTCAATGATCGTTTGCTGCAAATGGTTTCTCAATTGAATTGATTACCAGCAAGCGCAATTTTACCCCGGTTTTTACCGGGGTTTTTTTTTGCTGTTCCCTCAAATAGCCTTCAACCAAAAAAGAGTAATTTATAACTTCACACAAATTTAAAAACCATGGAAAATAACCAGATTACCTGCCCAAATTGTCAGTGCACCTTTAGTATCGAGGCCGAAATGAGTAAAAAACTGGAGAACCAGTTTCGCGACAAATACAACAACATGTGGAAAGAAGAAAGGGCAAAATTTTATGCTGAAACAGCCAAAGAAAAGGAAGCTATGGACTTGGATAAAAAACAGGTTGAAGCCATGAAAGAAAAGCTGCAGCAGGAAAAGCAAAACCAGGATCATCTTATCCGCATCAAGGCTGAAGAAGAATCGCAAAAAAAACTCTTGTTGCTGCAAAAAGAAGAAGAAACAAAAATTGCTGAAAAACTTAAATTTTATCAAAATGAAATCGAAAAGCGAAACCAACAGCTGAAAGCAGCCGAAGAAAAAGAAATTGCGATGATGAAGCGGGAGTATGAACTCCAGGAGAAAGAAAGAAAACTCACCATAGATGCGGAACAAAAAGTTGCTTCCCGGCTTAAAGAAGTTGAAGAGAAGGCCTCCCTTGCAGAACGGGAAAAATTTGAAATGGCCATGCGGGAAAAAGACAAAACCATTGATGATTTAAAAAAACTCACGGATGAAATGAAACGCAAAAGCGAACAAGGATCCATGCAGCTACAGGGAGAGGTACAGGAACTTGCGCTGGAAGATTTGCTTCAAAAAACCTTTCCCTTCGATAGCATCGAAGAAGTTGGCAAAGGCGTTAAAGGTGCTGATGTGATTCAATCAGTGCGCAATCATCTGGGAGACATCTGCGGAAAAATCATCTACGAAAGCAAACGCACCAAAACCTTTTCCAAAGAATGGATTGACAAACTCAAGGAAGACCTTCGGGCACAGAAAGCAGACATTGCCATCCTGGTTACAGAGGCCCTTCCCAAAGAGGCTACGCATTTTTTGGAGAGAGAGGGCATCTGGATTTGTACCTTCCATGAAGTAAGAAGCGTAGCACAAATTCTGCGAACCACCTTGATCAAACTTTTTGAGGGTACCAAGGCCCAGGAAAACAAGGGGGAAAAAATGCACATGCTTTATGAATTTTTAACCGGCAATGAATTCAAGCAACAGATGGAGGCTATTGTAGAGGGATTTTCCAGCATGCAGGATGCGGTGAAAAAAGAAAAACTAATGATGGAAAAGGTATGGAAAGAACGCGAGAAGCAACTGGAAAAAGTACTACTCAACGCCGTGCATTTTTACGCCTCTGTAAAAGGCATTGCAGGCGCCTCTGTGCCCGAAATCAAACTTCTTGAAGGAGGTAGTCCTGAATTGCCTCAATAATGTATTTTTGCAGGGCATGACAATGGCAAATACGGCAGTACAATACGATGAGGTGGTGAAGACATGCCGGAGTGTTTTCGAAAACAAAACGCGCGACTACGGAACCGCATGGAGAATCCTGCGTCCCTCTTCTCTCACCGATCAGCTATATATTAAGGCACAGCGCATCCGCACGATTCAGGAAAAAGGGGCCCAAAAAATCAATGAAGACATTTCCTCCGAATTTATTGGCATCATCAATTACGCTGTGATGGCGCTCATCCAGCTCGATGCACAAAACACCTCCCTGCCTCTGGAGATGGAAGCTTCGCAGGCCATTAGTTTGTATGACACAAAAATTACGGTGGCCAAAAACCTGATGCAAAACAAAAATCATGATTATGGAGAAGCCTGGCGCGACATGCGCATCAGTTCGCTGGCAGACCTCATCCTGATGAAACTGCTCCGCACCAAACAGATTGAAGATAACCAGGGAATCACCCTTGTATCTGAAGGCGTAGATGCCAACTATCTCGACATGATCAACTATGCTGTATTTGCTCTAATCCTGATCCACGAAAACAAACTGCAAGAATCATAAACACCATGCGTATTCTCATTACCATCTGCCGCTACTTTATCGGAATCCTGTTCATTATTTCCGGTTTAATCAAAGCCAATGATCCTGTAGGTTTCTCCTACAAACTCAAAGAATATTTTGATGTGTTCGGCTGGACATTTTTCAGTCCCATGGCGCTCAGCCTGTCGGTATTTATCACCGTTTTTGAAATTGCCTGCGGGGTAGCTACCCTCCTCTCCTATCGCATGAGGCTGGTAACCTGGTTGCTCATGCTGATGATTGTTTTCTTCACCTTTCTTACCTTCTATTCGGCCTACTTCAATAAAGTTACTGATTGCGGTTGTTTTGGCGATGCCCTTCACCTTACACCCTGGCAATCATTTAGCAAAGACCTGGTGTTGTTTGTGTTTATTCTCCCTTTGTTTATTTTCAGAAACCGCATACCCGGCCTGCTCAACGAAAAAATCAGCCATCCGCTCATGCTGCTCGCCACACTGCTCTCACTGTGGTTTAACATCTACTGCATCAACCATCTTCCGGTAATTGATTTCCGTCCTTACAAAATCGGAACCGATATCAGAAAAGCCAGGGCCATTCCTCCCGGTGCTCCGCAGGATGTGTTTGAATCGAGGATTGTGTACCTCAACAAAAAAACCGGAGAGAAAAAAGAATTTACTGCACAGGAACTCGGAAAAGCCAGTTATCTCTGGCAAGATACTGCAACCTGGAAATGGGACACCACCATTAACAAACTCATCAGCGAAGGCTATAAACCCCCTATCCATGACTTTACCATCACCAATCCGGATGGAAACGACATCACAGACAGTGTTCTCTCCAAACCCGGATTTACTTTTTTACTAGTTGCTTACGACATCAACAAATCCGATAAGGAAGTGCAGCCTGCCGTGAATGCGCTTGTTGCTGCCTGCGACAAAGCACATATTCCATTTATCGGACTCTCGGCTTCTGTAGCCAATGCCGTGGATCAATTCCGTCACGAAAACCAATCCATGTTTCCCTATCATTTCGTTGACGAAACTGCACTCAAAACCATGATTCGAAGCAATCCCGGTCTCATCCTTCTGGAACAGGGAGTGGTGAAAGCCATGTGGCACTACAATGATTTTCCGAGTGCCGAAGAAATCAGTACCTCACATGGCATAAAGTTTTGAGGAATTATTTTTTCAGACGATCGATTCCTGCACTCGCCACTTTGTTTGGCGTGATTACCCTTGTCTTTTTTCTTTTTCATGCCTTGCCTGCCGACCCGGCACGAATGATGATGGGTCAACAACAGGACTCCACTGCACTGGCATCTATCCGCAAGGAGCTGGGGCTCGACAAAGCCCTCTGGAAACAATACCTGCTCTACCTCAATGACCTTTCGGTATTGTCTGTGTATCCCAATCCCAAGCCGGAAGCATCTGCAGGTGCTTTGAAAAACACGCACTGGATTGCTCTTCTCAGCACAGAAAAAAAAATAATCGTACTGAAAACTCCCTACCTCGGAAAATCATTCCAAACCGGAAGAACCGTATCCGCAATTATTTCCTCAACCCTTCCTTCTACTGCTGTGCTCGCGGTAGTAGCCATGTGTTTAGCTACCTTTCTGGGTATTCTTGCAGGTACCTTGGCAGCGTTTTACCGCAACCGCTGGCCTGATAAGCTGCTTATCCTGCTTGCCTCTTCCGGACTTGCAGGACCCTCTTTTTTCATGGCGATTGTGGTGGCATGGCTCTTTGCCTTTGTATGGGGTGATTTTACAGGACTTAATCTCTGCGGGAGTTTATATACCCTCGACGATTCAGGAGAATTTTACCGACTGGAATGGCAAAACATCATCCTGCCTGCCTTCACCCTGGGCATTCGTCCGCTTGCCGTAATCACGCAACTGATGCGCAATTCACTGCTCGAAGTGTATGCACAGGATTACATCCGTACCGCAAAAGCCAAAGGATTAAAACCCATGCAAATTTTGTGGCGTCATGCCTACCGCAATGCACTTACGCCTGTGGTAACAGCCATCTCCGGCTGGTTTGCCGGTTTACTGGCAGGTGCCGTGTTTGTAGAATATGTGTTTGGATGGAAAGGCCTGGGAAGAGAAATGGTAAATGCCCTCGAAAATGCCGACCTTCCTGTGGTGATGGGCGCCGTACTGGTCATCTCCTTTTTGTTTGTTTGCCTAAACCTGCTGGTTGATCTGATATATCAATGGCTCGACCCTCGCATCAGACTCTCATGAAAAACACATGCCTACATATCATCCTCTTGCTTTGTATAAGTACCTGTTATGTGCATGCACAAACCGCCACCGAAAAGCGCGACGAGTCAAAAATGGAAACCAATATCCGCGGCAATCGCTTTAAGATTGTAAACAACTATGTGAGTTTCGGAAGCGGCATTGGCAGAAGATTCCTCGAAAATGCCTACGATATACCTGTTGCCGCTGCTTACAATTTCCGGATCAAAAAAATGTTTTTTCAGGCAGGCTACCTGCGTTCATCCATGCCCGGATTCTCCAAAAAGCTCTCCGACTTGTTTCTGAACGACCTGCACTTTTGTGTGAACATCCGACGCGAAAACAGAATCTTAAACATCTCTTATGTCATTGGCCCATCCCTTGCCTATGGCCTCTACAACAACGAGCGATTCAGCCACCCCGGCGTGTATGCCGAGGCACAACTCATCCGCAAACTTTTTTACGACATCGGCATCGGTCTCTGTCCTTTTGTTGCTTATAATGTGCGCTATCCATTGGGCGGTATCCGACTCGAAATCTTTTTGTCCGGAGCCTACCAGGGAAGAGTCAATGCAGAATAAAAATGATTCCGGAAAAAACCAATCCTCACATCCATGAAATTTAAAACACCCATAACGCTTGCTGCGCTTGCCGAAAAATTTTCATTGCCTTACCGGGGAAATCCCAATACCATGCTCACAGGCATCAATGAAATACACATGGTTGAAGCAGGCGACATCACTTTTGTAGATCATCCCAAATATTACACAAAAGCACTGAACAGTGCTGCCACACTTGTGATTATTGACAAAGAAGAAGTGGATATACCCGAAGGAAAATGCATCCTCATCTGTGCTTCTCCTTTTGATGTGTACAACAAAATCTGCCTTGAACACACCCCATTTTTACCACAGCGGAGTGCAATTCACGAAACAGCGGAGATTCATCCCACTGCCATCATCATGCCCGGGGTGTTCATTGGCCCGCGTGTACACATCGGAAAAAACTCCCGCATTCATCCGAATGTTTGTATCCTTTCTGATACTTATATCGGCGATGATGTAGTGGTTCAGGCCAATACCACACTGGGCTCAGATGCTTTTTATTACAAGAAAAAAACCGAAGGCTTTGAACGCATGCACTCCTGCGGCAGGCTGATCATACACAACCGGGCAGAGATTGGTGCAAACTGCGCCATCGACAAGGGAGTGTCAGGCGACACCATCATTGGTGAGGGCACCAAACTCGACAACCATGTGCACATCGGACACGATACACACATCGGAAAAAATTGTTTGCTTGCCGCACAGGTAGGAGTAGCCGGCGTGGTGGTGATTGAAGACGAGGTAATCCTCTGGGGAAAAGTGGGTGTACAAAAAGACCTCACCATCGGCAAAGGAGCGGTAATCCTTGGCGATTCGGCCGTTTCCAAATCCCTGAAAGGAGGCATCACCTATTGGGGTTCACCCGCCGAAGAAGCCAGAGGCAAATGGAGGGAACTTGCCCTGCTCAGACAGCTTCCCGAAATCATCAGCAAACTTCCAAAATGAAAATCATCTCATTGACAAGCCTGCTTATCATCCTGTTTCTGCCATTGCAAACAGATGCACAAGTGCGTCAGGAAAATTTTAAAAACGGAAACCCGCGACTGGTAGAAAACCTCAAAAAAGGGATCCAGCACGGACTCTCCACCAGCTACTACGAAAACGGAAACAAGCGAAAAGAAGGCGAATACAAAGAAGGAAAAGAAAGCGGTACTTGGAAAACCTGGTACGAAAAAGGAAACCTCAAGGCAGAAGAACAATTTGAAAACGGAAGACTGCACGGTGCATTTACCTTCTATTACCAGAATGGAAGAAAATCCTTGCAGGGCTTCTATCATAAAGGCCTTCCGGACTCAGTATGGACAGGCTTCGACGAGAATGAAAAAATCATTGCTTCTGAGCAATACCGCAAAGGAAAAAAATGGGGCAACTGGGTATACTATTATCCCGATGGCACGCTTAAAAGCAAAGGTCTTTTTAGCGATAACCTGCAAGAAGGAAAATATGTTTCGCAATACTCCAACGGAAAAACAGAAGTGGAGGGGCAGTACCAGGCAAACCGACGAATCGGTAACTGGACCTTTTATGATGAGGAAAGATTTGCCGTAAAAAAAATGCAGTATGCCGACAGCATCGGACAGGTGAGGGAATGGTACAATGCCCGCAGGGAGCCCATCATCAAAGATGGAAATGGATTGTTTGAAACGCATTACCCCAACGGAAAAATAAAAGCCCGCGGAAACTATGCAGGAGGCTACCGCGAAGGCACATGGTCATTTTATGATACCAAAGGCAATCCGGAATCAGAGGTAAACTACCGAAAAGGCCTGAGAGATGGAAAAGCCCTCTACTTCACTGATGGAAAAAAAAGCAAGGAAGGAAATTATACAGGCGGACAAAAAAGCGGAGCCTGGAAATGGTACAGGCCCAACGGAAGCACAGAGATGGAGGGAAAACTTTTGCTGGACACCCCCGACGGATACTGGAAGTATTTTTTTGACCATGGCAAAACTGAATACGAAGGAAAATACAATCGGGGCAAAGAAGACTCGGTATGGGTTTTTTATTACCGCAGTGGAAAAGTATGGAAGCGAGGTTCTTTTACATCCGGCTTAAAAGAAGGTTCATGGGAATATTTTTACGAGAATGGTGAACTGATGCAGAAAGGAAATTTCAGCAAGGGAAAAGAAAACGGAACCTGGTACACATTTGATTCATTAGGCAGGGCCAAAGACAAAGGAGAATGGAAAAACGGAAACATGGAGGGAGCCTGGACAGGTTGGCATGCCAATGGCAACATACTGTATGAGGGAAACTACCTTAACAATTTAAAGCAGGGTTTGTGGAAACATTACAACGAGGCCGGCATACCGGTAAGAGCAGAAAACCGGGAGAAAGGTATCCTGGAGGGAGAAACCAAACGATGGTTCGACAATGGAAAACTGATGGAAGAGTTGCACTACAAAAATGGAAAATACGAAGGCGTATGCAGGTATTATTATGAGAGCGGACAGCTCTTTCAGGAGGTACATTTTGCCAAGGGCGTTCTTCACGGAAAGAAAAAACAATATTATGAGTGGGGGCAGCCCTGGGAAATAAGTGAGTACCGGAATGGAAAAATAAAAGGATTACCGGAGCGATATAACAAGCAGGGCAAAAAGCTCTGAGGAGTATTTAGGATTCACAGATCCCAGATGCTGCTTCGGCGGGAGCGAAAGGGATTGAGCAGGTAATGCTTGTGCTCAAGCCAAAAGGCGATGACAAAGTAAATGATCACCGGAGAGCCGGCAGTAAAAAAAGACAGGTAGATAAAGTATTTGCGAATGGTGTGGGAACGCATGCCCATGGCATCGCCCAGCATGGAACAAACCCCAAAGGCTTGCTTTTCGAACCAGGATACAATGTTTTGAAGCATCACGAAAGATTAATCTGATGCAAAAATAACAAAACTGCCCAAAACCAAGAACTGTTAGGGAGGGGGGCGGGATATTTTGGGGCTTAGGGTCAAACCACTATTTTTGAACCAGGAACAAAAATAATCTATGAGATAAACCAAACACAGCCGCAATGGCTGATATAACATATTAGCGTTTGCTAAAAACCTGTCGTTGAAAGGTCGAAAATTCAAATGAGGACAAGGGTACATGCACAACGCTCACGCCAAGGCGTGGGCTTTGCTATACTCTGCTTCTTGGGCTTCGACTCCCACCTGTGCAAGTTGGTAATTGTCCCACGCCGATTTTTTATCTACACATCCTGCTGCGGGACAGGGCAGGTATAAACATTTTAAAAAACAAAAAATGAACAAAAAAAATCTACTTCGTGCTGCTGCCCTCATGGCAATGATGGCTGCCAATTGCTTTGCACAAAATGTGCCCAACTATGTACCCACCAATGGCCTGGTAGGCTGGTGGCCTTTTAATGGCAATGCCAATGATGAGAGTGGGAATGGGAATAATGGAACGGTGAATGGGGCGACGCTGACGAGTGATAGGTTTGGGAATAGTAATGGTGCTTACAGCTTTAACGGGACAAGTAACTTTATTTCCGTACCCGACAATAATACCCTTGATTTAACAAATCAATTCACCTTATCAACTTGGATAAATCTGCCGGATTATTCTGTAGGGCCAGCTTTACAAAATGCCAGTGGAAATACTGATGTCACACGAACGATTCTGGGGAAACCAAGAACTAGCGCATGGAATTCCGGATATGTACTTTCGCATTATCCAACTGGTCAATCAACCACATTAGCTGGCGGCGCAGCTAATATGAGCTGCTGCCCCAATATAGGAGTTTCAGGTATTGGACTACCCCCTTTAAATACATGGATAAACATCACGGTGGTTTATAATGGTTCAACTTTGTCATTATATTTGAATGGAGCACTAAATAATTCAACACAAGGAGTTTTTTCTTTGGACAATTCTTCACAACCATTGTTGATTGGAAAGGAATTCGTTTTGGTTGGTGACAATTGGTATCGTTGGTTCAAAGGTATAATTGATGACATTGCCATCTGGAACCGCGCCTTAACCCAGCAAGAAATCACAGCCCTGTACAACCCGGTGAACTGTGCCAGCAACACCAGCATTACTCCGCAAATCAACTATTTAACCACAAGTAGCACAGCAACTTTTACTGCCACCACATCTGACCCCAACCCAAGCTATGTTTGGCAAAGCGATTTTGGGCAAGGGTTTCAGACACTAAACAATGTTGGAAACTATTCTGGTGTTTCCACTTCAACATTGAGTATTGCCAACATTCAAGTGGCTAATCATAATCAAGCAATCCGTGTAATTACTTCATCCGGGAATTGTATAGACACCTCCAATACCGCCACCATTCAAGTTGGTGATACCTGCATACAAACTGCATTTGATACGCTCACCACAAACATCACGGTATATGATACGGTAGAAACAAATGTGATGATTTATGATACGGTAACCACCTATACCACCGTTACCGACACCCTCCTTATCAACACGACTATTACCGGGCTTACTCCACCCAATAATGCAAACACCATTAAGGTATTCCCCAACCCTACCAACGACCACATCACGATTGATTACGGCAATTTTGCTTTGATGAACGGCTACCAACTGCGCATACAAAACTCCCTGGGGCAGCAGGTATTTCAAACAAATATTAGCCAACAAAGTGATTATTTGAGTTTAAACAACTGGGGCGGCAATGGTCTTTACTTTGTGCACCTCATCGATCCGCAGGGCAATACCATTGACATCCGAAAAATCGTGTTGCAATAAGTCCTTTATTCAAACAAAATACAAAGCGGAAGCCTCCGGGTTTCCGCTTTTTTGTTTACAATCCTCCGCCCCCGCAAGCATCCATGCTTGTGGTTCAGCAACCAAGTTTTTCACGGTGTTGTTTTCTTTCCTCCGCTCCCGCAAGCCTGCATGCTTACGGGTTCGACGCAAACATCAAGCTTATCCATTGCGCCCTTTGCGCTCCATCTTTGCGTCCTTTGCGTGCAACGCCCGCACTTTCTCAAGCGTTAACGCATTTAGCC
>JBEICQ010000039.1:0-17499 GCA_040383885.1 Flavobacteriales bacterium
ACACAAGTGGTATCAGCAGAAGGATCCAGTTGTTTGGCAAGCTTGTTCCATTCACTGTCTGAAGGTACATTCCAACCACTCGGACAAAGGCCCCGGGCATCATGTACAGCATACCAGTTGTATAATTTTCCGTAAGGACAAGTGTTGGCAACACTGTCGTTGTTATACCAGCTTGTGGCGCCGGAAGAAGTATTTACCCAGGCAGTAGAATCACTTAACACCGGGATGGCATCACCGTTGCGGTAATGGCTTACCTTGAGGTTTTCTGCCATCCATTCACGGCCACCAATGACAATGGTTTTGTAGTTGTTGCCATCCTGGTCAGTCATGCTGCCATAAGTAAGGTTGGAGTTGTGAACATTGTCGGCTCCGCAGGAATGCACAAGACCTGTAAGGGACTCATCCTTGATGCAGCGTACCGACATACCCACTCCACGCTGAACAAAAGTAATATCTGCATTGCTTGCACCAATCGATAATGCTTGTGCATCCACTCCGTTTACATCACTGCTCCAATAATAACCCACACCACCCAAATTAGAAAAAGCACCTGTGTAAACATCACGACTTCCGGCCAAAGCAAAATGCAGAGAAGAAGAAATTGCACCACTTGCATTGTTGGTAGTCCAGCTTGACTTTTCCTGGTTTAGTTCAACAACTGTTGGCAAGCGATATCCTGTAGGGCAGGGATTATTGATAGCATTTACACCCATCCATAAATCATCGTTGGCATTGCTCAACCAATTATATGGTGTGTTACCGGGTAAAATAAAATCTCCATTCGCCGGCTGAGCAGTGGTACTTATGTCACCGCTGGCAGGGGAATATCTGCATTGGTGTCCGTCAGCCCTTCTTCCCCACTGATACAAATCGCCGTAAGCAAGCGCATCAGTTGAAGATTGTGCCACTTGGGAAGCACCTAAGTTTCTGTCCATCCATGTTTTTCCGGTCGAGGGATTGGTCACATCCACCACCAGGGTAGGATTGCTGCTACAACTCACCGTATTTTCAGGAAAGCTCGTCTGCTTGATGCAACGCACCGAGCGGCCGTTCACCCTGCCGTCATAGGCCATGATAGAAACTGTATCGATGTATAAATTTCCTGCATCATCGCCGTTGATGGTCGAAGTCCAATAAGTACCAAAACTTCCTATATCAGCCAGCGCGCCATTGCTTGCGTTGCGCTGACCGGCAGGCGTCCATTTTAATGCCGAGCCAAAAGCCCCGGCAATGTTGTTGCTTGACCAATAGAGCCGCTCTGCATTGAGTTCGGCATAGGTGGGAAGACGAAACCCGGCGGGGCAGGGATTATTGTTGCCGGCTACTCCCTGCCATAAACTGTTATCATTCGTCTGCATCCAGTTCCAAGGGCCCGAAGGAACAAAAATAAAATCTCCATGCGTGGGTACAGGGATGGTGCTCAAAACGGGAGTAGTAGCTGAGTTGCGACATTGGTGCCCGTCTGCCCTTCTTCCCCACTGATACAAATCTCCGTAGGCATTTACATCATTGATGGAGGTGGCAGCCTGTGAAGCACCCAGGTTACGGTCCATCCACACTTTTCCGGTAGGCGAAGTTACCTCCACCACCTGGGTTGGGGAACCATTGCAGTAGATGGCATCATCGCCATAGGTGTTGTCTTTGATACAACGCACAGAAAGCCCAAGACTTCTGATGCCGGATAATACTGCCGATGTAGATGTGTTAATCGTGAGATACCTTGCATCATTCAAATCAATATTGCTACACCAATAGTAAGCGGTTTGGTTTACATTGTTGTGCGTACCATCAAAATCACGAAAACCTGTTAGAGTCCATTTCAGGTTATTAGAAAATGCACCGGCAATGTTATTGGCGGGCCAACTTGCCCGTTCTTCTTGCATCTCATTGGCGCTGGGCAACCTGAAGCCGGCAGGACAAGGGTTATTTACTCCGCTAAATCCTTGCCAAAGGTTGTTGTTGGGGACCACCAACCAATCAACATCGGGAAAACTAGTGAGAATAAATTCTCCATTCCCGGGCTGCTCATTGCTGCTCAATACTGCAGTGGTTGGTGAATTCCTGCACTGGTGTCCGTCTGCGCCTCTTCCCCATTGATACAGATCTCCGTAGGCAAGTGAATCGGTAGGACTTAGTGCTGCCCTGGAAGCACCCAGGTTCCGATCCATCCAGATACGGCCGGTAGTGGCATTGGTTACCTCCACAGGCACTGTGGGAAGATTGTTGCAATACACACCATTGGAAGGATAAATATTGGCACCAAAGGTGAAGTTGTTCACCTCAGAAACAAGATGGCCCTGCAGGGTGCCATCCTGCTTTCTTATCTTCATCTCACCCGTGTTGCTGTCAAACCAAACACTGTCTATGTTTTGGGTGGGAATACTGATGGTACCACTTGTTTTATTGATGTTTTTTACCTGCGCATGCGAGGGCAGCTGCAGTGCAAACACAATCACCATGGGTAGGATGCATATCTTGCATTGCACAATGGAATAGAGCCGGAAAAAAACTTCTTTTCTTAGGACTTTCATACTTGCTTGTTGCATTTTCATTTGATGCTGATGATAAAATTATCTACTGTGTTGAACAATTCCGATGCGTATGATTGAAGGATCAGCACCTGCAACGCTGTATCCCAACTGATAATAGCCGGCCTGCAAATGTTGCAGCGAGAGCCCGCCGTCTTCCTCCACCAATCCGGCGTACACCCTTCTTCCGGACACATCCCATACCTCCACACGGGTGCCCGCAGGAAGCAGGTACTGCCCGTGCTCCAGCAGCCGGAATCGTCCATCGCTGGGATTGGGAACGGCAAGCACACGAAGACTCTGTTTTGTATGCCCCTGAGCAAGTACAAAATTGGAAGGATCAGGTTGCAGAATGGAATTGTTGGTTCCTCCGTTAGAAGTGGAGCGAACCCTTCCCTGCATCATTGATTTTCCGGGCGTGCAGGGGCTGTTCAAGCGAACAGATACCCGGTACTTTGCATTCAAACCAAAAACAGGATTGGTATCCAGATAGGTGTTTTGTGTAGAAGGTACTGAATCCAGAGGCGTGAGTTGGTTGTACCCCGGACCGGATTCAATGATATAATAATCAACATCTATCCCCTGCAAGGGATTCCAGCTTAAGAATTTGTCATTGTTGGCTCCGGGCATCACTTGCAGGTGCATGGTTTCATGCACATACCCGGGGAGACTGATGCTGCCGCAATTCTCGCGCACTGCCAGTCTGTATCGTTCGCTTACCAGATTGGAATTGGTAGAGTAGTCCTGAAAAATACTCGAGTCTTCGTAAGCCCTTGCGCCAATCCTCTGAAACACCCCGGGCATGGTTTCTTTGTAAACCAAGAAAGAATCAATCACTGTGGAGAGTGGTTTTTCCCAGATGATGGTATTAACGAATGTATTATTAAGAAAATCTACAGTAGATAAACAAATCTGCGGCGCTTCCACATTGGAAGCATTCAGCACCATGGGATCTGACAAAACCGTACAACCCTGGGCATCTGTAACCATCACCTGATAGATACCGCTCTGGTTGGTAACCATGGCCGAACCGGTGCTTCCTTCGCTCCATTGGTAATTGCTGTAATTGCCCAATACGGTGCAGGTAACCTGTGAAACCGTATCGCATACAGCAAGTGTGCCGTTGAGCGAAATTAGTGGAGTCGGTGGAGTCGGAAGATTCAGTGTAACGCTTGTACCTGCACTGTTGAGCAAACATCCATCAGAAGAGAACACCTTCACCTGGTATACCCCAGACTGAGAGGCATAGATTGTATCATCGGTGGCACCGCCAAGGGGAACCCCATTCAGGAACCATTGAAACAAGGGATTAGGCGCTGTGCTTTCTGCCTGCAGCAATACACTTCCTCCTGCACATCCCTGAACAAGGTTGCCTGGACTGATGTTGGCAGTGTAATTACAAAAATTAGACGAGCCGGAATTACATTGGATATACTGTTGCAGAAAAAGAGAATCCGTACATCCGGTGCCGGTCTGAACAGCAAACAAGGTTGGTGAGTATGTTCCCTGAAGCAGGTATTGATGCGGCGGAGGATCGGCACCGATATATTGCAATCCATCGCCAAAATTCCAGGTAAAAACATAGTTCTGCAGATCGGGTGTATTGTTGCTGAAATCCACAATCCACGGGGGACTCAGCAAGGTATTGTTGGCGCTTACCGACAAACCAAAAACAGAGGGATTAACCGTAACCTGAATGGCATTGCTGTTAAGGCTGGACACCAATGGGCAATTTTCAGAAGAGCTCATCACCACTGAAACCGCATTGCCTGTTCCTGCATACTGAAAAGTAAAATGATCGGAGGTCTCTCCCAGCACATTCGCGCCATTGATACGCCACTGAAAGGCAGGATTGATTCCGCCATTGCTGATTGAGTCAATAGAAAATGTAACCGGTGCACCCTCGCAAACTGAATTGCCCGGCGAGGCTGAAATCGACACAAATGGGTTTACCGTTGGAAGCAAAACAAGCTGACGCGAAACGGCGCTGGTACAACCGGGTCCGTTGCTGATGATGCAGGTATAGGTTCCTGCCTGCGAAATATTGCCGGTAGAGGCAGAAGAAGAAGTGAACCCCGAAGGACCGGTCCAGGAATAAGTGGTGTTGCCATTGGCATTGCCACTGCTTGCCGTAAATACCGTGTTACTTCCACTGCAGATATTGGCAGCACCGCTGATGCTCACCTGGCTTGGGGTATCACACAATTGCACAAACAAACATTCGAGAATCTGACTAGTGGGATAAACCAGTTCCTGTCCTCCTGTTTTCTCAACAAGCATCAGTCCGGGAGGATATTTGATGCTGCGGATCTGAGAAAAACGAAGGGTGTCTGAAAGAGGCAGGTTGGTATGAATCACCAGCGCGTTTTGCCCCATCAACGAAGACATGATGCCCGGCATAAAAAACAACAGGATCAGTGAAAATATATGTGTCTTTTTCATTTTGTAGAAGATCTCGTTTCGATGGATTTCTAATTGATTAATTGATGCTAATGTAAAGATTAAGATGGATAAAAAAAACCCTAAGGATAACTCTTGAAAACTTCTGAGCAAACAACTGAAAATGCCTGTTACAAAATCCGGAATTCAGTGATTGAACCTGGGCTTACCGGACATTTTGAACAGGTTCAATTACACCCCGCTAAACGGATTAAAAGCGCACTGAGCAGCTTTTGTCTCAACTTGTAAATGAAAGAATTCCTCAGCGAGGCATCACAGTAACCAAAGCTTTCCGTCTTTTGCCCTCTGCCATCTCTACCAGCACAATCCCCCTGATGTTAGGATCATCCCATAGATAGGTCTGTTCAAGACCTGCATGTAAAAAAATATTTTTTCTTGCCATGCATACGCCATTTACTGCATAAAGAGAGAGGCTTACTTCGGCATCATTTTCAGAGTAACATAACATGCGCAGGCGGTTATTGGAAAGCACCGATACCTGCAAGAAAAATGTTTCCGGCTTCAGCTCCTCCCTGATGTTCACAGCAGATGGATGCAAAAAGGCCCTGCCTGTTGCATTGATAAAAAAAGAATCAATCGCCTGGTCAAATGAAACAATAAATGTATCATTTTCACTCTCCCAGCGATAGGTATATAATTTGTTGTCGCTGTAAACATCAAGTGGTAAAGGCATAAGCATTGGGGTGCTCTCTTGTTTATTGATCCACAGCAGCAATTTTTTTCCTTGTTCCGCTTTTCTGTAAAAAATGCTGTAATACGGATTGTTTCCTCCGCTGATATAATAGGATGCAAACGCTTTTACATCAAAGTTGCAGTAAGGACTAATCGCATCTAAAAAATCAGTTGTAGATGCCATTCCTTTTTCTCTGAACAAGGTCAGGTAATTTCTCAGGGCATCAAAAAAATCTGCATCTCCCATGAGCCATCTCAATTGATGCAAGACCATGGCAGCCCGGTTATACCTGATTCGTTCGTCGAACAAGTGGGTGGTTTGCAATGTATCGGCAGCGATGAGTGGTTCCGGAACTTTCCAGCTTTCATCGATGCGGCTTTTCAGATACATGGGCCAGTATTTTTCCGGCGATGTGTATTCGTAAATGAGTCCTGTGAGGTAAGTGGCAAAGCCTTCATTGAGCCAAAGATCCTTCCATGTCTTGCAGGTTACCAGGTTACCAAACCACTGGTGTGCAAGTTCGTGTGCGATGATTTCAAAAAAATAACCACCCACCATCGATCTTGTCTGATGTTCCATTCCCCCGCCCACAGGAGCCAAAACATGCCCGTACAATTCATCGGCAAAAGGATACTTGCCAAAGAGTGAATCGAGGCAGGCAAACATTTGCGTTACCTGAGGCGAAGTTGTTCGGAAGATGTAATCATCCAAAGGTGTGAGTACATGATTTTCATAAGGCAGGTTATAATCCTTACAGGAGAGTGTATCGCTCAATACACGGTATCGTGCGCAAGAAAAAAACAAGAGGTAATAGGCAAAAGAATGTTTGGTGTGGTAATAAAAAGTGCGAATTCCTGCCGAATCGTAGGAAGAAACAAGCTTTCCGTTTCCTACCATGATACCCGGCGGAGTGGTGCTCAAAAAGAGTTCGGCACTGTCTATTCTGTCTGTAAGCTGCATGTTACAGGGCCACCAGTACATGGAACCATAAGGTTGAGAGAGTGTGTAGGTAATGGTATCTGCAGGACCTTTGATGGCTTTTGCATAGCGCGAACCGGGCGTATCAATCTTACCATGGTACCATACCGTGAGATGCCTGTTCCCGGGTAATCCGGTATGGGGCAAATTGAGTTGGTTGGGTGTGGTGGTGAATGTCAGTAATTGTCCATCCAGCTTTGCTGAATCTACCTGCAGGGAATCAGAAAAATCGAGAGCCGGATACAGCCCTGTTTCCTTGTATGTAAGACTGATTCTTGCGCGGATCAGGGGATTTCCTCTTTCGTTAAACAGATGCAGGCGGATAGATAAAACATCTACATCATGCGCCATACAGGAGGCGGCTCCCATCAACAGAAGTATGGTCAAAAAACACCTGTACATGATCAGCGTATTTCAAGCGATTGCACATACTCCGATCCCAGGTGTTCATTGATGCGCCTGCGCATTTGTTCTCTGGCGTACCAGAGCTCCTGTCGCATGGCTGCTGCACCCACAGAAACTACCAGCAAGCCTTCTTTGATGCGCACAGAATCGGTATGTTTTGAAATGTGAGGACCAAACAATTCATGCCATGAAGAGAGGATACGCGCCTCAATAAGCTTGTCATCCCATCCGTTTTCTTTGGTCAAACGGGAGAGCACTTTTCCGATAGATTCTTCATTGTGTCTTCTCATGCCTTATTGTCCTTCGGGTAACCAAATAACTTGTCTGTTTTTAAGCAGGTAATAGGATTGCAGGTTGTTACGAATCAACTTGAGTATCTGCTCATCAAAGGGCGTAATTTCCTGGTACTCGGTTTCCAGCATGGGTGTTCCATCAAAAGCCAGCATACCCTTTTGGTTTTTCTTTGTTACAATCCATCCGTAATCGCTTAACTCGAGTGAGCTATAGGCAGCAGGCACTACCCATTTTCCTTCCCTGTTCATCAGCCCCCATAATTTTTTCTGACAGGCAGCAAACAATCCTGCATGTCCTTTTCCGATGCCATTCAGGGTGGGCTTTATCAGTACTTTCCGGGTTGAATCCATCAGGCCCCATTTCAGTTTTTTGCGAAAAGCGAGTAAGCTTTGTCCAACAGGCTTGAGTCCGCTGTATTCAAAAGGCACCATGATTTTTCCTTCCCGGGAGACCAGCCCTGTTTTGTTTTTCAACTGAAAAAAGATGCCGGCGGAAGAGTGCAAGGGAACGCTGCCATTGTAATCATACATCAGTTGTGCAGGCTGGTTTTTGCGGCAGTATACAATGCCGCATTTTTCTCCTTTGGCTGCAATCATGATGCTATCATTGATAAATTCGAGCATGTCGAACTGCGCAGACAAGAGTACTTCTCCGGTAATGGAAATCAATCCGTAAGATTCATTCTCAAGAAAGCGTGCGTAAGCACTTCGAAAATCATCCATCCACTCGTATACCGGCTTGATTACATATTCTCCTTTTCGGTTGATCACACCTGTTCCGCTATCCGCCTCAACAAGCGCGAGCCCGTTTGTAAAATCGCCTGCATTTTTAAATTTAAGCGAAATAATAGGATGACCTGAATAGTCAATGTAACCATACCTGCCTTGTTTTTTTACGGCTGCCAGTCCTTCGGAAAAATCGGATGCATCTTCCCATTCTCCCGGAATGGGTCGCCCCTGCCGATTGATAAAAAAATAGTTTTCTTCTTTTTTAACCAGTGCCAATCCCTGTCGGAACTGCTCTGCATCGTCGTAAACGATAGGAATGCTTACCTGTCCGGCCTTGTTCACATAGCCATATTTATTGTGCTCCTGCACTGCACAAAGTGATTCACTGAAAACATCCACCGATTCAAACCTGGCAGGAATCATCAGACTGCCTGTTTCATCAATAAAGCCCCATTTACCATTGACCTGCATAGGCAGAAAAGTTTTCTCTGCAAGCAGGAGCTCATTGGCTACATTTTTGATAAAGGGATAATAAGGATATTTCTGTATAAACTTTTTGTAAAACCCCGGAGAATTGTCGTTGCCCAGCTGATACAATTCATACCAGGCCTGGTTTACATTTTTGTTCTCAGGATAGGATTTGATAAATGACAAGAGACTTTTTTCAGTGGGTGTACGAACCGCTATGGCATATAAGGAATCTTGTGCAGCAAGTACAAAAGCACTCTCAGGGTAGGTTCCCGGAAAAGCATAAAGCTGCTGTAGATCTCCACTCTGCAGGCACTCCCTGAAGAGGGCGGCATCGAGTCTTTGCATGGCTTTGTTTTTTTCGGGTGCATCCTTAAACTTTTGCATGAAACTTCGGTAGGCCTGCGGAGAATCATCTATGCAAGCATCATTGAATGAAATTTTCTCAATATTCCTGTAGGCTTCTCTCTGCTGGGATGCTTCTTTGAAAAAAAAGATAAAATGCTGATAAGCTGCAATGCTGTTTTGTTTCTGTGCAATTGAAAATCCAATGGAATCAATCCTGTGAATCACACGGAAATATGCCGTGTCAGACAGGGCATATCTTTTGTACAGCTTTTCCTTTTCTGCCACATCCAAGAGCTCGTGTAACTTTCTCAATCGGGCATAAGAAGCAAACGCAGAATCTGTTTTAGAAAATGGATTGTCAAACCGGGAATAGATATCCGCCAGTCCCAGTTCACTTGGATAGGCATGGCTATGTCGGTAACGCAAGAATATTTTCCTGGCACGGAAATAATCATATTCGTTCAGTGAACGAAAACCCGAAGCAAGAGAAGGAAAAAAAATCTCTGCATCAGCAGACACAAAAAAAAATAAAAACAGAATACAAGTGATACTGAATTTATTCATGTTTTATCTGTTCACCAAAAATGTTTTGTGAAAGGTTTGTCCGGTTCCTGTCATTTGCAAAACATAATATCCCGGAACAAGAGAAGAAACATCTAATGTTTGGATACCCTGCATCACCTGATCTGTCAGCACCTCTCTGCCAAACATATCGAACACACTAAGTTTTCCGCCGTGCAGGTTCTCAGGTATATTTACATAAGCAAGGTTTGAGCAAGGATTCGGAAACATACTTGCCTCCGCAAGATTTCTGTTAAGTGTAATTTCTCCTGTGCCCACATCACAAAACACTGCCCACATCATATGTTTCAGGTTCATTCCCCAGCCTTGTGGATTGGGCGTGCTGTATGGCTGCCAGAGTCCTGAAGAAATTTTCTCGTAACCGCTGTTTATCCCGCCTGCTTGGTTTGGAGTTGTTGAAATGGCAAGGGTATCGCCGGGTGCATAAGTAAATTCAATGGCTCCATAAAAAGAAGAGGGTGTAACAAGAGGAACAGGAAAATCAAAATAACTCAGTTCATTGTTCATTGTATTTGCATATTCCTGGGCATAGGTAGTGCTCATGCTGCGTAAAAGAGTACCCGGTAATCCGTTTGCCTGTTGGTACACTTTTACCTGAAAGGTTCCGTTTGAATTGCTCATCTTACCAAAATCCACCAAAAAACCTTTAAGTCTTTTTGTTCCCACATTGATGTTGCTGAACAATTCTGCCTTTCCTAAATCCCCGTAGGAATTATGGCCTGCCACATAGCCCCATGTGCTGTCTGTTTGTGTGATTCCCAGCATCACAATACTGTCGCCGGCTACCAGATTGCTGAGGGTGTCGCAAGCCTGAGGACCTTCACAATTAGAGGCGGTTTTGAGTGATGCCCGCGGACCATCAAGTGCCGCACGCATCAGTGCTTTTTGCCCGTAGGTAAACATAAACATGCAGGCATCATCTGTGTAGTCCATGTAATTCATATACATGGCTCCCGGGCTTGTACCACTGCAGGCTGCACCATTTCCGGAGATAAGCGGAAAAGTTGGACATCCCATGTTCGAGCCTTTTTGTTGGGGCGTATCGTCAACGCCATCATCCAAAGAACAGAGCGGTTCATCTCCCCATATATGACGAAGGCTAAAATAATGCCCGAGCTCATGCGTGCATGTTCTTCCTCTGTCGAAAGGAGCAAGAGCAGAAAGATCTCCAAAATAATCAGCATCAATCACTACTCCATCTGTGGCAGAAGGCATGCCCGGAGGTTGAGCGTATCCGAGCAAGCCGCCGGAAAGTCCGCATACCCAAATGTTTAAAAAGCGATCCGGATCCCATACATCGTGCCCGCCCTGGGCTGTATACTTTACATCATTCTCCAGGTAAAAAGGACCGTGACTGCTGGATGTACGCGTAATCCCGCTGCTGGGATTGCCTTGAGGATCGAGCGTGCTCAAACAAAATTGGATGCCAACATCGGCAACAAAAGGCTGAAAAACACCGGGTACCTGAGCAATATCAGTATTTAGTTTACGAAAATCACGGTTCAATACCGCTATTTGTGAATGGATATCCTCATCTGAAATATTTTCGCTTGCATTGTTATAGACAACATGCACCACCACCGGAATGGTAATCAATTCTGTGGCAAGACCGGCATCTTTTCCATTCAACAATTTCTGGCCAATCAGTTTTTCAGCATTCATCCTTCCTTCGCGGTTGAGGGGGTTTTGCTGTTCCAGTAATTGCATATACTCTACAGTACCACAGGTACGACCATTAACAGCGGGAGTATTTGAACCGGCAAAAACATAACCGGAAAGAGAAAAAACAAACACCATTGCATATGCAATCAGTGAATGAGGAAGGAGGAATTGGATTTTCATTTTTCTAAAAAGGGATATCTGTAATCTGTGGGAGGAGCAAATACTTCTTTGATGGTGCGGGGAGATACCCAACGCAAAAGATTAATCATGGAGCCCGCCTTGTCGTTGGTACCCGAAGCGCGACTGCCACCAAAAGGCTGTTGTCCAACTACGGCTCCCGTACACTTGTCGTTGATGTAAAAATTACCTGCTGCGTGACGCAACTTTACTGATGCCATGTTGATGGCATACCTGTCGGTAGAAAAAATAGCACCGGTAAGTGCATAAGGTCCGGTTTGATCCACCACGGAAAGCGTCTCTTCAAAGGCATCGTCTTTATAAACATAAATGGTGAGCACAGGACCAAACAATTCAGTGCACATAGTTGCATACTGAGGATTGCTTGTAACAAGGATGGTTGGAGAAATAAAATAACCTTTTGTTTTATCATAATTTCCGCCGGCGATGATTTCAACATCCCGGTGACCTTTGGCTGCCTCGATGAAAGAAGTAATCTTATTGAAAGCTTTTTCATCAATAACAGCATTGATAAAATTCTCAAAATCATCTGTTCTTCCCATGCTGAAAGACGCTACATCGCGGATGAGTTTTTGTTTTACTTCGGGCCAGATACTTTCGGGGATATAAGCCCTTGAACAGGCAGAACACTTTTGTCCCTGAAACTCAAATGCGGCACGGGTTATTCCTGTTACCAGGGCATCTACATGAGCACTTGGATGCGCAAGAATAAAATCTTTGCCTCCGGTCTCCCCTACAATACGCGGATAAGATTTATACAAATGGATATTATTACCGATGGTTTTCCAGATATCCTGAAAAATTTCAGTGGAGCCTGTGAAATGAATACCTGCAAAATCCGGATGTGAAAAAATCACCTCACCTGCTTCCGGACCGGAGACATACACCAGGTTGATCACCCCATCAGGCAGGCCTGCCTCCCTGAGTACCTGCATAATTACATGTGCAGAATAAATTTGCGTATTGGCAGGCTTCCAAACCACTGTATTTCCCATCATGGCTGCAGAAGTAGGAAGGTTTCCTGCGATGGCAGTAAAATTAAAAGGCGTAAGGGCAAACACAAATCCCTCCAGTGCCCTTTGCTCCAAACGGTTCCATACGCCAGGAGAAGAAATGGGTTGTTGTGCGTATATCTCGGTGGCATATTGCACATTGAAACGCAAAAAATCAATCATCTCACAGGCGGCATCAATCTCTGCCTGATAAGCATTTTTTGATTGACCAAGCATGGTCGCTGCATTGATACGCATACGGTAGGGACCGGCAAGCAAATCGGCGGCTTTTAAGAAGATGGCACTGCGATGTTCCCAGGGCATATTTTCCCATTTGTTTTTTGCTGAAAGAGCTGCCTCAATGGCTTGCTTTACATGCTCCTTGTTTCCTTTGTGATAATGCCCCAGCAGATGGCTGAGTTCGTGTGGCGGACGGATCTCTGCCAAATTACCTGTTCTTACTTCCCTGCCTCCGATAAACATGGGAATATCGGCTGACTCCTGCTTCATGGAGGCAAGCGTGGTTTGTAATGCTTTGCGGTCGCTGCTTCCCGGACCATAGGATTTTACCGGTTCATTTACGGCTTGTGGAATCTTGAAAAAACCTGTTGACATAATTGTGTATACCTCACAAATATACATCTAATTGGGTGCCAATTTCATTCCTGCTTATGTCAAATCATTTCTACCTTTAAGCCATGTGTTACAGCCTTGCATTTTTGGCGCACAAAGCCGCCATTTATGAAAAAAGATATGCCCATTTGCTGCATGGCAAAACACCTGCCTCTGAGCAGGCATGGCCTGTTTCTTATTTCCTGTCAGGATTTTCGCATCCCCTGCTCCCACTTGTCACCGACAAGGGTATTCTGTTTTACAGATGGGGTCTTGTGCCCTCCTGGACAAAAGATGCTGCCACTGCTGCCAGCCTCAGCAAGCATACCCTGAATGCCGTTGGTGAAACCATGTTTTCAAAACCTTCCTATATGGATGCAGCCAAAAAGCACAGAGGTATTTTGGGCATCAGCGGATTTTTTGAATGGAGGGAATGGGCAGGCCACAAGTATCCCTATTTTATTCATCAAAAAAACAATGAATTGCTGTCATTGGCTTGTCTCACATCGGCATGGACAGATCCTGCAAGCGGAGAAGAAATAAACAGCTTCTCTGTTGTTACTACACCTGCAAACACGCTGCTATCGGGCATTCACAATACCCGACTTCGCATGCCACTTATTTTAGCCAATCCACAGGAAGAAGCAAGCTGGATAAATAACCATACCACCACTGAGGAAGTGCTTGCGCTTGTTAAACCCTGCCCGGAAGATTTGTTAAGCGCACATACCGTATCAAAACAGGCAAGCAATGCCAGAGCCAATCGAAATGAACCGGCTACCATTCTCGAAACACATTTTCCTGAATTGCCTCCCTTGAACAACCTCACCTGAATCCTGTTTCAGCATATGCCTTGTTTTATAAATTGCCGGCAAACCATCCATGGATAAGCAAACCCTCGAAGACCTGGAATTTAACCGTATCGTTCGGATGGTGAAAGACCATTGCCGTACCCCTAGTGCAGAAGCAATGGCAGAAAAAATGCGTCCCCTGTTCAAGCGTGAACAGATTGAAGTGATGTTGCAGGAGTTGCATGAATACACCGAAAGCTTAAGAAACGGTCTTTTTATTCCTGATGAAGATTTTACTGACTGCCCGGGCGATATCAAATTGCTGCAACTCCCCGGATCAGTGCTCCAGGAAGCACAGTTGCATACCCTCCGGCGGATGCATGTAGTAGCAGTAAAGACCATTCACTTCTTCAAGCAATACCGCGAGCAGTTTCCCTACTTGTGGCGTCATTTTCTGCACCTGAAAACCGACAACAGTCCTGCTTATATCATCGACAAAATACTGGATGAAACGGGCAACATGCGCAATGATGCAAGTGTAGACCTGCAAAAAATACGGAGTGCGATCAACCGCCTCAAAAGAGACAGTGAAAAGCTTTTCAGGGCCTACATCCAGGAACTCAGCAAGCTTGGCTGGCTGCGCGAACAACAGGAAACTTTTTACAATGGCAGAAGAGTCCTCGCAGTACCCTCCGGACATAAACAGGATGTAAAAGGAATGGTACATGGCAGCAGTGAAACAGGGCGTACCGTGTTTATCGAGCCGCAGGCAAGCATGGAATTAAACCACCGCATCGCTTCACTGGAACAGGATGAAAAAAAAGAAGTATACCGCATCCTGAGGCAAACCGCAGAGTTGCTTCGTCCCTATGTTTCGCTTCTTGAACCTTCGCTAATCATGCTGAATCATCTGGACTTTGTAAGGGCCAAAGCAAAACTTTGTCTGCAGTTACATGCACATATGCCTCAACTTTCCATGCATCCTGAACTTTCCTTGCAGGAGTGTGTGCATCCTCTACTGTTGCTCACATGCAAAGCCGAGGGCAAAACGGCAGTGCCTATGAGTATGCATCTAAACCCGGAGCAAAGAATCATGCTCATCAGCGGACCCAATGCAGGAGGCAAATCAATAGCGCTAAAATCAGCAGGCCTTTGCATCCTTATGGTGCAAAGCGGAATGCTCATCCCCTGTAAAAAGGAATCGGTAATAGGTATTTTTCGTCACCTGCTTACAGATATAGGCGATAGTCAATCCATTGATGAAGGTCTTTCTACCTACAGCTCGCGTTTACAGAAAATGAAACGCTTCCTGAAGACTGCCAATGCCCATACCTTTTTTCTGATAGATGAACTTGGCGCCGGCACTGATCCTGAACTGGGAGGTGCAATAGCGGAAGCCTTGCTCGAAGCACTTGCCGCAAAAAAATCCCTGGGCATTGTAACCACGCATTACAGCAACCTCAAAATCATGGCCAACTCAGCACCCGGCATGATCAATGCTGCCATGTTGTTCAACATGGAGCACCTCAGTCCGCTGTATCAGCTTGCTACCGGCTATCCGGGAAGTTCCTTTACTTTTGAGGTAGCCGAAAAAGCCGGGATCCCTGAGGCCCTTCTCAACCGCGCAAAAAAGAAGGTTGCCAAAAGCAAACTTAAACTCAACAGCCTGCTGGGTGAACTGCAGAAAAATAAAAACGCTTTGCAGCAACAAGTGGATGCCCTTGAACATGCCAAAAAGGAAGCTGAAAAAGAGAAAGAGAAATACAACCAACTGCTTCAAAAAATGACTAAAAAGTCTGTGATTGAAAAAGAAAAACAGGCAGAGTCAGAAAAACTGCTGGAGCTGGGACGAAAATTTTCGGAACTTTCGGAGGAATGGAATGAAACAAAAAACAAAAAAGAAGTTATCGGCAAATTTGTTGCCCGCCTCACCGCAGAAAAACACCGCAAAATAGCCCGCGAAGCAGAAGAAAAAGCAAGAAACACCAAAGAGAAACGAATTGAGAGAATCATGAAAAAAATTGGTGTCGGTAGTCGCGTAAGAATTCTCAACAGCCGTGAAACAGGCATTGTACAGGAAATAAAAAAACAAAAAGCACGCATCCTCACCGGTTCGCTTATCAGTACAGTATCACTTGAAAACCTTGAAATTGCAGATGAAAAATAAAACCCACCTCAGCCGTCGCAGTTTTGTGCGCAACACCAGTCTCCTTCTTGGTGGTATTCTTAGCGGCATGTCTTATGCCAGGACCGCATCCGAAAAGAAAAATATGCTGTTTTTTTTAGCAGGAGGCGTACGAAGAAAAGACATGGAAGCAGCTCTTGCGAAAACTGACATTGCTCACCTGTTAAAGTTGCAGGACATTACCTGTAATGCAAACACACACTGTCATTCGCTGGCCAATTGTGAACTCTTCTCACATAGCCATCACAACGAAATGTCTCTCCGCGACTTGCTAAAAATGCAAGGATTCAGCCAAAAATCAGAGCAACTTTTTGTAAAAGAGAATTTTGAAATACTGGTGTTTTCAGGGTTTGATTGTGCGCATTATAACGATACACGATATCATGATTTAATACAAGAAAGCCTGGAACATTTGGCGCAGCTGATAAGGAAAGGAGCTTACGATAACATTCTCTGTTGCTCAGAATTTGGAAGAAATGAAAGTACCGGCAACCATGATGGATATCCTGATGGCTATATGCATCATCATGAGGAAGCTGCCCGAAACACATTTCTCCTTCTCTACCAACAGCATGGAGTATGGAAGGAGGACATCAAAAATATAAGCTATACTTCCGAAGTAAAACAGCTGATAAACAATATTCACGGAAAAACCGTTTTCCCAGCAAGCACCTGAATTCTTGAGCCATCCTCGCATCTGGTTTGTACGAAGCTATTACAGCCTGAGGTTCGGAACACTCTCACCTGAGCGGCTGATAGAACTCGCCCTTGCCTGTAAAGTACAGCACCTGGTGCTAGCCGACATCAACAACTGTACAGGATTTTTTGATCTGCTCAAACTTGCTACTGCCGCCGGCATAAAAGCCTCTCCCGGCATGGAAATCCGTAATGGAAATCATTGTCTTTATTTTCTGATTGCTAAAAACAACACAGGCTTTCAGGAAATCAATCGATTTGTGAGTGAATACCAGGCTACGAAAGAAAACTTTCCGGAACAGGCACCCGGGCTTGAGGAAGTGATGGTAGTATATCCAACAGAAAAACATGTTCTCGCACAGCATGAGGATTATATCGCAATTCCTCCGCATGAACTGAATAAACTCATTGGAAACACTTTGAAAAAAAAGGCTGAACGCCTCCTGTATTTTCCGATGCTTAGCCTTCAGGATGAGAATGATCTTCTGTTGCATCATCACCTGCGTTGTATACACAACAACTGTTTGCTCAGCATGATGCCTCAAACAGGGAATGCAAACAAAGAAGAAAATCCTGCTTTCCTCCTATCCGCCGAGAAACGCCTGCAAACAGATGAAAAATACTTTTTGAATTACAGCAACACCCTCACTAATCTTTCATTTGAATTTGTATTCCGAACCAACAAAAACAAAGCTGTTTTTTCAGGCTCTGTGTATGAAGACAAACAACAACTGCAAAGTCTCTGTCTGCAGCGCCAGGTTGCTCCGCGCAATGGTCAACCTCGTTTGCAGGCCGCGCAGATCGATGTAGCTGGCGGCCACCTCGGCGGCCAGCGACACCTGCACGTCGGCCAGGCTGGCCTCGGCCACACGAGCGTCGGCCTCGCTGGCGTTCACACC
>JBEICQ010000040.1:0-17268 GCA_040383885.1 Flavobacteriales bacterium
CCACTCATGCCTAGCGGATGTCCAAGGGCAATGGCACCGCCATTGGGATTAATGCGGGTATCCTTGTCATCAAGCCCAAGGTTTCTGGTGCATGCCAGTACCTGAGCAGCAAAGGCTTCATTGATTTCAATCAGGTCTACCCTGTTAAGTGGAATACCTGCCATTTTCAGTGCTTTTAAAGAAGCTTCAACCGGACCAATGCCCATCACACGGGGTTCAACCCCTGCTATACCAATCCCGGCGATGCGTGCCATAGGAATTTCATTTAATTTTTTTGCACCTGATTCGGATGCCAGCAGCAAAGCAGCAGCACCATCATTGAGTCCGGATGAATTGCCTGCGGTTACGGTTCCGCCCTGTCGGAAGGCCGGTTTCAGCGATGAGAGTACCTCGGCATTCGTGGAAGGTTTGATAAACTCGTCTTCTGAAAAAATCAATGGAATTCCTTTTTTTTGTGGAATCTCCACTGCCTGAATTTCTAATGCAAATCTTCCGGACGATTGTGCCTTCGCCGCTTTCAGCTGAGAGTTGAGAGCAAATGCATCCTGGTCTGCACGGCTGATTTTATATTTTTCAGCAAGGTTTTCGGCTGTTTCTCCCATGGCATCAATACCGTACATCTGTTTCATGAGGGGATTGATAAATCTCCAGCCGAAGCTGGAGTCAAACATCTGAGCATCCCTTCCAAAAGCAGTGCTTGTTTTAGAAATTACCCAGGGTGCGCGAGTCATGTGTTCAATACCTCCAGCAATCATGATATGTTCTTCTCCACTGAATATGCTTCTTGCGGCTGATGCTACAGCAGAGAGCCCGGAGGCACAAAGTCTGTTTACTGTTTCACCGGGCACAGAAAAAGGATACCCTGCAAGCAGCAATGCCATTCTCGCCACATTTCTGTTGTCTTCACCCGCCTGGTTTGCACAGCCCATCAATACATCGCCGATAGATTGCCGGGTTAATTCCTTGAATTGACTGGCCAGATGCCTGAGCACATGTGCTGCCAGGTCGTCGGCTCTTACCTGCGATAAACTTCCGCCGAATGAACCAATAGGCGTTCTTACGCCACCAATAATGTATGCTGAGTGAATCATGATTCAAACCAATTTTTTCCGGTTTTGTATACACTTCCTTTAAAGACGGCCACCTTACGCGCGTCTTGGTTATGGATACTCACCAGGTAAATACTTATTTTTTTTCCGTTGCTAATTTCCTCGGTTCTTGCAGTAAGAATATCTCCTGCATGACAGGGCGCGAGGTGAGAAATGGAAGTCTCAACAGAAACAGCTTTGATTCCGTAGGAATTGGAGGCAAAAGCCAGGGCGCTGTCTGCCAGTGAAAAGCAGATACCTCCATGCAGAATATCAAATCCGTTGAGCATTTCCTCTGTAACGGTTAGAGATAAAATACATGATCCGGGCATGATCTCTACCACCTGAATGCCAAGCCATTTGCTGAAATTGTCTTTTTCCATCATCTTGTCAACCACCTTCTTTGCCAGCGCGATCTGCGATTTTGTTTGATCCATGTTTATTGAAAGCAAAAGCCAATGCGAATTACGGGGTTTGTGTAATAGGAAGCCGAATTATTAGAAAAATTCCAAAGTCCCGTCAAATCCATAAACGCCCGTGTTCCAATCATTTGTCTGTATCCGATACCCACCAGAGGCGTATTGAGTATGCCCGTACGGGAAAAAAAGGCTGTACTTCGCAACCACTCATTTTCTGCGTGAAGAAATAGATAAGATTGAAAAAAATACCTGGCAAACACCCTTGCCCCGAGGATGGTGGCAGATCTTCGGGTAAATCGATTGGATGTGTAGATATATGAACCTCCTATACCCGTATGTAATTTCTCATGGACACGATAACCAACAAAAGGGGAGATATCTAAAAAAGTAAGAGCCCCGAATTGTAAACCCGCATTCCCTCCGAAAAAAATCTTATTTTTCCATGCCGGATTATTGACGGGCTCGCTTTTTTTTTCTTTGACTAGTTCGCCGGAAATGAGGTCTCTTTTCACTTGCGCATGAAGCCTATGGCTAATAAATATTAACATCAAATAGAGCAGGAAAATCCTCATAAGTCGCAAATTTGCAAATAAACCACATTCAGTAGAAGAAAAGTTAAATCTTATTGTTGATGAACAAATTTCGTTGGGCCATTTTGGCTGTTTCCCTTGTGATTGTTGCACTGGTTGCCATTCAGTTATACTGGATAAATCATGCCCTCGAGGTAGAAAGGGCAGAGTTTTAGAAAGGGGTAAATGAAGCCATGCACAAGGTTATATATACCCTCGAGAGAAAAGCCACTGCTTCCAGAATAACTCGTCGACTGAATCTGAGGAAAGCTGGTAACTCATTTATGCCCGGTGGCCAGGACCTTGGTCAAACAACCGGGCTTGGAATAAACGAGAGCCTTAAGAAAGGGAAAAAGGAGAACATAAAACTCAATGTTTTTGAAGAGATAACAACAGATTCAAGTGGAGTTATCACTACCCAAAGAAGAGAAAAATCTGTTATGGGAACAGACTCCGACGGAAATTTCGATTTCTCGCTTGGACTTAATAATTCCGGCCCTTTCTCGAGCAGCATCACCGACACCACCATTAAGTCAATGGCGTGGTTTTCTCAAAAAAAAGAGTTTGTAAATGACATCTTTGATGAACTTGTAAGTGTAAACATCTATAATGATTATCTCAACCGAATAGACACTCTGCAATTGGATTCTCTGATCAGGGCTGAGTTGTTCGATCGAAATATTAGAACGCCTTATGTGTTTGGGGTTCTGGAGAACTATCAGAAATTTTTTGTTTACCCCGTGGCTTCTATGTATGCAAATGAAATCAAAAGCTCCCGGTTTAAAATTTGCATGGCTCAGAACAACCTGTTTGTGAGACCTCCCATACTCTCCATTTATTTTCCAAAAGAAAGCAGCTATCTTCTAAAAGCCATGCTCTGGCTACTAGGTCTTTCTTCACTGCTGATAGTAACCATCATCGGGGTGTTCTATTTCTTTTTCAGAACAATTCTGGAGCAGAAGAAATTATCAGAGATAAAAAATGATTTTATCAATAACATGACTCACGAGTTAAAAACTCCCATTTCAACCATCTCACTTGCCTGCGATGTGCTTGGGGATCCCACTCTCAGTAAATCCGAGACACGACAAGCCCGTTATGTGCAAATGATTAAGGAGGAAAATAAAAGGTTAGGCTTGCTCGTTGAGAGCGTTTTGCAAACAGCTGTTCTGGAAAAAGGACATCTCAGGTTAAACACTGCCCCAGTAAACATGAATGAAATTGTTTTGTCAGCCATAGACAACCTTAAACTGCAACTAGATCAGTGTGGAGCAAAGTTGCAAACAATATTGGCGCCGGATTTACATCAGGTTCATGCCGATCGTATACACATGACCAATGTGATGAACAACCTGCTGGACAATGCCATTAAATATGCCGGCGAGCATCCTCCCGGAATTGAACTTTCTACCCAGAATACCCCGGGCGGGGTTAAAATTATTTGTAAAGACCATGGAATAGGCATAAGCAAGGAAAATCAAAAGAGAATCTTCGAAAATCTATACAGGGTGCCAACAGGTAATATTCACAATGTAAAGGGTTTTGGTCTTGGCTTGAGCTATGTTAAAGCCATTGTTGAAAAGCATTACGGAAAAGTGCAGGTGCAAAGTGAACCCGGAAAAGGCGCCACCTTTGTAATTTTTATCCCCTTTAAATCGCCAGATAACGATAATTGAGTGTGTATTATCGAAAATTAACTATATTTGGTCAGGTTTTTGAATAAGCCTTAAAACCAAAAAAATTATGGAAACATCTGACAAATTAAACCTTCTGTTGGTCGAAGATGACCACAATCTTGGCAGTCTTTTGAAAGAATATCTCGAAGACAAAAATTATCATGTATCACTTGCAACTGATGGAAAGGACGGTTTGAAAAAATTCAAGCAGGGCGATTATGATGCCTGTGTGCTGGATGTAATGATGCCCATCATGGATGGCTATACATTGGCAAAAGAAATCAGGATGCTCAACAAAGAGGTTCCTTTGGTATTTCTCACAGCCAAGTCGCTCAAGGAGGATGCCATCGAAGGTTTTCATGTAGGGGCAGACGATTACATCGTTAAACCATTCAGCTCCGAAGAGCTTCTTCTCAGATTAAAGGCAATCCTACGCAGAACTTCTTTCAAGAGTCTGAACAATACAGAGGCCAGAGAATTCAATATCGGTAAGTTTCATTTCGATTTTGACCATCAAACGCTGGCCCATGCCGAAGGCACTTTTCGCTTAACAACCCGTGAGGCACAATTGCTAAAGTTGTTTTGTCTCCATAAAAATGATGTGCTTGACAGGAATTTTGCCTTAAAAACCATCTGGCATGATGACAATTATTTCAATGGTCGTTCCATGGATGTTTACATTACCAAATTGCGCAAATACCTCAAAGCCGATTCAAGAATCGAGATAATCAATGTTCATGGAGTTGGGTTCAAGATGCTTGCTCCCTGAGCGTCAGTTCCTTTCTTAGAAACCAGTCCAAAAGACAATTGAAAAATTCTTCAGGCTTCTCAGCCTGAACCCAATGTCCTGCACCCCTGATGGTGATGATTTCAGCGTCCGAATAGCGGCTGTTGATTTCCTGACAGTCATGTACACCAATATATCCCGATGCTTCTCCTCTGATGAAAAGCACCGGATAGGCTTGATTTTCTTTTTCTGAGGGTAATGGCGAAGAGGCTCCTACTTCTGAAATATTTTTAATTATTGTTTCAAGGTTCATCCTCCATGCAAATACAGAATGGCCATTCTCTTCCTTACGATATAAATTCTTTAGTAGAAATTGCACAACTCCCGGGTCCTGTATCTTTTGGGAAAGGATATCTGCAGCTTCATTACGGCTTGTAAGGGAGGGCAGGTTTACATTCAGCAACGACTCCAAAATTTCATGGTGATGCGGAGGGTAATAGCGGGGAGCGATGTCAACAACCACCAAGGCCCGGATCAGATGAGAACAAATTGCAGACAGATACATAGCCACCTTTCCGCCCATTGAATGACCAATAAAAATGATTTTTTTTAGCTGCAATTTCTCGCAAAGTTCTATTACATCTTCGGCCATGCAGTGATAGTCCCATTCTTCATGATGAGGGGAAAGTCCGTGATTTCGCAGATCTACCGTGATCACACGATAGGATTGCGACGCAATTTTTTTTGCCATGAGATTCCAGTTATCGGCACAACCGAAGAGGCCGTGCATGATGAGTACCGGCATTCCGGTTCCTGTTTCCCTGTAAAATAGGTTCATGGCTGATATAGTTTGGAGAGATAGAGCTGGATGGTATTTTCAATGCCAAAGTAGAGTGCATCAGAGATGAGTGCATGTCCAATGGAGACTTCACACAATCCCGGGACAGATCGCGCAAAAAAGGCGAGGTTATGCAGGTTGAGGTCATGCCCTGCGTTTACCTCCATGCCCAGTTCAGTTGCTTTTTGGGCAGCTTTTACAAAGGGACGAACTGCATTTGCCGGATTGTTTTGAAATCCTGAGGCATAGGGTTCTGTGTAGAGCTCTATGCGGCGGCTGCCGCAGGCAGCCGCCCCCTTCACCATCTCTTCATCTGCGCCAACAAAAAGAGAGGAACGAATGCCTTCGGCATGTAAGATTCCTATAATATCCTTTAGTAAAGAAGCTTCCTTGAGTGTATCCCACCCTGCGTTGGAAGTTAATACCCCCGGAGGATCGGGAACAAGAGTTACCTGATGAGGCTTAACCTCACAAACCATTTTCATAAACGATTCCGTTGGATAGCCCTCAACATTGAATTCCGTATGAACAACTTTTTTTAAGTCATACACATCCCTGTAGCGGATATGTCGTTCATCAGGCCTGGGATGAACAGTGATCCCCCGGGCACCGAATCGCTCACAGTCAATGGCAAACTTAACTACATCCGGTACATTTCCGCCCCTGGCATTGCGCAAGGTGACAATTTTATTAATGTTTACGCTCAGTCTGATCATGGCCCCAAAAATACACCCTTGATAAGGTATTCATCATCCAAAATTACTTTTCCATAAAATATTAACCTTGTTATCTCCATGTGAACCAAATTACCTATCGTTGCGTTTAATATGACAGAGATGAGCGAAGAGGAAGATATCACACCATCTACACCGCACCTTTTTGTTGCAAAGGATTTGATCTCTGATGAGATTCCGCCGCTGAAAACATCAGATACCGGAAACCGCGCCCTGCAATGGATGGAGGAGTTGCATGTGAGCCATTTGCCAATTGTAAACCATGAAGAATTTTTGGGCCTTATCTCGGAATCGGATATTCTTGACCTTAACGACCCTACCCAGGCCATTGGTAATCACAGCCTGTCACTCGCAAAACCCTATGTAACGGCCAACCAGCATTTTTACGATGTGCTCAAGGTTGCTTCCATGCTCAAGCTCAGCATCATTCCTGTGTTGGATAATAATGAAAAATACCTGGGTATCATTACCCTTTCCAGGTTACTCGATGAATTGTCCAACATGGCCTCCATCAAGGATAACGGTGGACTTATTGTGCTGGAAATGTTTCATTACGATTATTACCTTTCAGAGATTGCCCGCATCGTAGAGAGCAATGATGCCAAGATCCTCAGCCTGTATATTTCCTCTGCAAGTGAATCAGAAAAACTGGAAGTAACCATCAAGGTGAACCGTATGAACCTCACAGGAATCATTCAAACCTTTGAACGATATAACTACACCATCAAGGCCATTTTTCATGAGAATGCCGGTGACGATGGAATGATGGATCGCTATGACACCCTGATGAATTTCCTCGATCTCTGAGGTTTTTTCCTTCAGTTTCGATACCTCACCCTTTTTTGACATCCCTTCATACCTGCCTTTTTTTAGCTCTATGGTGTGATTATTAAGCATATTTAGGGGAAAAGTTTTACTTTTGCTGCCCCATTTTAGGGCATGAAAGCTCACACAGTAAAGATATTTGCAGGACGATCCTCACATTACCTGGCTCACCAGATTGCTGAATGCCTTGGTAAACCTCTCGGCAAAGTGATGGTCTCTCAGTTTTCGGATGGCGAATTTCAGCCCTCCTTCGAAGAAACTGTGAGGGGTTGTGATGTTTTTATCGTACAATCAACTTTTCCGCCCTCCGATAATTTAATGGAACTTTTGCTTTTGATTGATGCTGCCAAAAGAGCTTCAGCAAAAGAGATTATAGCGGTGATTCCCTATTTTGGTTTTGCAAGGCAAGACAGAAAAGACAAACCAAGGGTAGCCATTGGCGCAAAGCTGGTAGCCAACCTTTTGGGTTCAGCGGGTGTTACCCGCATCATGACCATGGATTTGCATGCAGATCAGATACAGGGATTTTTTGATGTTCCTGTAGATCACCTGTATGCCTCCTCTATCTTTTTGCCTTATATCGAAAACCTGGCATTGCCCAACCTAACCATTGCTGCTCCCGATATGGGTGGATCTAAAAGAGCAAACGCCTATGCCAAATACCTCAAGTCGGATATTGTGATTTGCTACAAGCAAAGAAAAAAAGCCAATGAAATCAGTTCAATGACAGTGATAGGTGAGGTTGAAGGAAGAGATATCGTACTGATTGACGACATTGTAGATACTGCCGGTACCCTCTGCAAAGCCGCCGACATGATGATGGAAAAAGGGGCTTCCTCTGTGCGTGCTGTCTGCACCCACCCTATACTCAGCGGAAATGCTTATGCCAATATCGAGAGCTCAAGTATTTCTGAACTGGTGGTTACAGATACCATTCCGCTTAGAAAAGGCCATGAGGAACTCACCTCCAAAATTACGGTTTTGTCTGTCGCAGATTTATTTGCAGATGTGGTTGAAATGGTTCACAACCATGAATCCATCAGCACCAAGTTTATTGTTTAAGAAAATGCCCGCAACATTATTCACCATAAAAAACGCTTCAAACGGTTCGGCGGGTAACCCGGAGAGGTAGCAAAAAAAATGAAAGCATTTGTATTGAGCGGCTCACCCCGTGTGAGCGTAGGGAAAAAAGATGCGAAAAAACTTCGTCACCAAGACGAGATCCCATGTGTACTTTACGGAGGCAAGGATCAGCTTTTTTTCAGCGTTACCTTCAACAATGTACGCAACCTGGTTTACTCTCCCGATGTGTACAAAGTAGAAATTCAGGTTGACGGACAAACCCGTCATGCCGTGATGCAGGAGATACAGACACATCCTGTGACAGACAAACTGCTCCACATCGACTTTCTTGAGTTGGTTGAGGAAAAGCCTGTTGTGCTTGACATTCCCGTAAAAACCCTTGGTACCTCAGCAGGAGCCCGTCAGGGTGGTAAACTGATTACCAATGTGCGAAAACTAAAGATCAGGGCCTTGCCAAAGCACCTTCCCGATTTTGTGGAAGTGAATGTAGAGCCACTCGAAATTGGCCAGGGCATTAAAATTGGTCAGCTCTCCCTGGAGGGAGTTACCTTTCTGGATGCTCCCAATGTGGTAATCTGTGCTGTTAGGATGACCCGTGCTGCTGCAGCCGCAGCTACTGCTGAGGCAGCAAAGAAATAAACGCTCAGTGAATCATGAAAAAAAATCCCGGCATGGCCGGGATTTTTTGTTTTACAAAGAAATGTAATACACTTATTGAATGATGATTTTACCCAGGCAACCTACGCCGGGTTCTTCCAGAAAATACATGCCTTTTGGAAGTTGCTGTACATCCAGGTAATGATTTCCTTGCGGAAGATTCATGATTTTAGCTGTTTTTCCCGACATATCATAAAGCCTTATTGAATTAATTACAGACTTTGTAACTATTTGCAGGTATCCGTCGCTTACGAGCGTATTGAATTGAAGAATACCGGAATCAGTAGTTTTTCTGGTACTTGTTGAGGCACCGGTGCTCGCCAAAACCACAATGTCATCTATGCGGTAAGTTCCATTCGGATTATTCACAATATTTGCGGTCCAACGAAGCATGCATGTGCTGCTTCCTATCGGTAAAGGGATGTTGATAGGATCTGCTTCATTAATTGGGGCCCATGTGCTGTTAGCAGGAGTATTAATATAGGTAATCCCGTTCCAGGTGTTTCCGTTATCAACACTAAAATCAAATGAGGCAATAGCGCTGCCCGCCAATGGGAAATTAGTAGTGTTTCTTACTCCATAGGAAACTTGCAACATATCATAACCACTTATTGAAAATGGCGGAGTTTGTACGGTATAGGTGCCGGTAACAGAGATATTATTTCTGATAACCAAATTTTGACCACCGGAGGCCTCCGGGTAGAATGTGGTATCGGATGGATTGGAATTCTCTACGAAATATCCACCGGGCGTTCCTAACCATCCGTTAGGCAGTTGTCCGAGTGCTGCAGTGTCATTAAAGTTTTCGGCAAATACAAGTGTTTGTGAGTAGCTCTTTTGAAGGAATCCAATGAGTGAGAGTGAGAGTAAAAACAGTTTCATGTGTTGTTTTTTTGTCTATTTGAGATTGATTTGAAGTCCGATACGAATTTGTTCGCGGTGATTGAGATTGTCTATCACTGCCTCTTCTTTCAGGTTGTAAAAGTACTGAGCTTTTAGCATACACTTGCTTTTTTTGGGTTTCCAGCAAGCGGCCACACCCCAGCGGGCAAAATAACCGTTAACCAGGTCGTTGTAATTTAGTTCCTCATACCTTAAAGATATACCTGATTGTAGCTTTTTTGAAAAATAATTACTCTGAATAAAAAAACCACCGGTAAACACAGTGCGATTTGTAACGATGTTTGGAAGTCCGTTAAGCAAACCGTCTGTACTGTCGCGTAATTGCATCCGCAACTGATGGATTTCTGCCTGCACTGAAAAACCCTGCCACATCATATTCACATCTGCTCCGTAAGTATATTTTTCGCCATTGATTACCTTGCTTCCAAATTCTCCGGTGGTACCGGCAGCAAATATTTCACCGGCAGGAAGAGATTTGTCGCAATACTTACCATTGATGCCTGCAGAGAAAACGGGAATCACGCTGTGTGATTCATCCAGTTCACGGTATTTAACCACTACAGGCCAGGAATATTCTGCACGCATCACATATTCATACTTCCCGGAGGGCGCATTCAATCCCTGCAAAATTGCCTCTCCCAAACCCGAATACACACCTGCCCAGAGTCCTAATTTTTTTCTGAATAATTTTTTGTGCAAGGTGATGCCTATGTCTCTACGCCCATAAAAAGCACCTCCGCTTATCTCCGCCCTCTGCCAAAAAGGAGAATCAAAAAATGAAACCTGATTGTTTCGCGAGTAGCAAACTTTGTCGTAGCCCAAGAGGATATCGGCAAATGAAAATCCCTGATATTGCAGAGAAGCATCCAGGAGCGCCGGATTTTGCGGATCATTCCCCTTGCTAATGATCTGGGCTATGTCGAAACCGAAATAAAAGCGACTGTATTTGCCTGCATTCCCGCGAATTTGCAATTGTGCATTACGCAGTAAAAATTTGTTCTGCTTTCTGTCGGTGTAAGCGGAGTCCCATCCCCAGCGTTGATTAAGATAAAATGAACTACGGGCATTCATGCTGATGTTGCCCATGTCTTCTTGCGCTTGCAGATTGCCGAACCATGCAAACAATATAAATGTGATGAACCCGAATTTATTCATCAGCAGGAAGATTGTAATAGAAAAACATTTGCATCTCATCACTGCAAATCACCATGCTTCCTGAAGGGTCAAAACAAATGCCTTCGGGATTGATGATTTTCACTGACCAGCTTGCAATAATATCCAAATCAGATTTGCATTTAAATATCCTGTGGTCTTCATCAGAGAGAAGATAATAAAAGCCATCTTTGAAGCAACCTGATGAAATGTCGGAAGCAAATGAGATTTCTTTTGATGAAAGAATTTTAAAGTCAGAAGAGAAGGTATAGGCTACGATGGGAGATTTTTCGGTGATACCAATGAATACTTGTTGAACGGGGTCAAAAAAAAATGTTTCGAGACCGGCATTGTTACCGGTTTGTATGTCCAGTGGATAGGAGCGCAGACAATTCAAACTCTCTTTATCAACGACTGTGATGTTTCTGCTGCGTTCATCTGAGATATAGTAGTACTTATTATCAGAAGTGATTGCTTCATAATCCTGGCCGTTACAAGAAGATTTCTGGGTAATGCTGCCCTGAGCGTCGGTACGGAATAAGGTTCCGTTGTCGCTCACCACAATAAATCCTCCCTTTCCGTCGGGAATCAGATCGCTTGGCTCACTTACCTCTGTGTATAGCTTTTTTGCAGAGGGCAAATGATCAGCAGATGCAAACGCAGGGTAAAGCAGGCTTATTAGAAACAATATTCTCATTGATTCCGTGCTCCCGGTGTGGCTGAGGTAGTTATCCGAAATGCTCCTGAACCATCCGGGAACCTTCCGAAGGAAATATCTGCTGTTTGTACACCAAAACGGACCGAATCAATGGGATTACCTGATGTATCGGCCAGTCCTAACTGCTCACCTGCTGCACTCAGTTTAAAGGCTACATGCAATGGGCCCAGTGAAACTGTATCATCAGCAAACAACACCAGGTAACTTTTGGGAGGGATATTTGTAAGGCTTGAATTTTGAGGGATGCGGTATTTTTTAAAATTACTCAGGTCGTCGGTTACATACATCCCACCCAGGTTGATGGCTATTGTGTTTGGATTGTAAATTTCAAACCAGTCAGGATGGTCTGCCTGCCATTGCGGATTCAAAAGCGTGAGGGTATTGGAGGCCATCAGTTCATTTAAAACCAGGGGTTTTAAGCTTGTGGGACCTGTTCCGGGTGGCTGAGGCTGTGCCCCTCCGGAGGTGGGAGCCGGCATCATTATGTTGCGGTCTTTTGTACAAGAAACCAGAAACAATGACGCGCACAAGAAAGATGTAAGTAAATGCTTTAACACACTACAAAAGTGCAAAGGTGTCTTCCACTCAATGTTATGTCAAGGTTATGAAAAGATTAAGACCCCATAGGTGAAAGGATACTAAGTGATTCCGGACAGCTCTCAATATGCACCGTATTTAAGGGCTCAAAAGGTTCGCCATCCAGGTGAAAGGCAAAAGAAGTATCCGAAGAAATATGGCAGTTTCTAATACTTTCGTGTTGCACACCATCACTGCTTAGGATTTTGTTACGAAGCAACTTAGAAAACAGAACCATCGTTTTTGTAAATGAAGGTTTTTTAATCATCACCAATTCAAGTAAGCCATCATCGATCTTGGCATGGGGGGCAATTTTTACATTGTTGCCATATTGGTTGGCATTGGCAATGGTGAGGATGTAATAGTTTCCTTTTGTGATGCCATGCTCGGTTCTCACCTCATATACAGGAGCTTCATATTCACCGAGCAGCTCCAGACCTGCAGCAAGATAACTTTTCAGTCCCCTGCTGTTAAGTCCTGCAAACTTAAGAGCTACTGCAGCATCAAAAGAAAATCCACAAGTGCAGAAAAAGTGCATTTGATTAACCTTGCCTGTGTCAATCTTCATGGCTTTGCCGTTTGCAAGAAAATGAAATGCTTGTTTGGGCTGCATAGGTATTTTCAAATGCCGCGCCAAACCATTTCCGCTGCCAAAAGGGATGATGCCAAGTTGTTTTTCAGAATAGAGGAGGTTTTTTGCTACAAGATTTACTGTTCCATCTCCTCCCACTGCAACAATTGTTTTGTGATTACTCAATTTGATTTTGTGAGAAATCATCCCGTCATCTGTGCTTTTCTCCCAGACTAAAATTTCGTCATTGTCTGAAATGTTTGAGCCAAGAAAATCAAGAAAATCAATTTTTGATTTGCCCCCACTGATGGGATTTACGATAAATAACCTGGCCTCATTCATGTTATATGGTTTATCATCTCTCTGATGTCATTGGTGAGGATGTTGGTTTGTGTGCGATACCAGACTTCAAATTTTCCGTTCACACTGAAATTTTTCAGTACCGATTGAATAAGCCCGGGATCGAATGTGTCTGAATATCCTCCTGCACCGGAAAAGGCAACATCCCTGCTGTTGCAGAATTGTTCGAAGTGACCTTTTACGGGTACACATAAAACGGGTTTGTTCAGATACATGGCTTCAGCAATACTTTCGAATCCGGCCGTGGTAAGCAGAATTTTACATGCGGCCATTTTTTCAAGAAACAAAATGTCATTCAGAGGATGCAAAAATAGCCCCGGCAATATTTGCTCTACATGATTCAAGCCTTTTTTGTCAGTAAAGCAATGAATGATTTCTCCCGGGAATTTTTCTATGTATGATTTCAATTCATCAATGTATCCTTCATTTAACACATAAGCAAGGGTGAAGTCTTCTTCTTTCCTTTGTAACAGGGTGAGCGACTCCCTGAGCAGGGGAGGGATGACTTTTAGTTTTTTGGATGTCCGGTTTGGCAGGGGATATAAGCTGAGCGCATACTTGCAAACAGAATTTTTACCGGTAAAGTGCGTGTAGCTTACCAATATTTTTTTTTGCATCCATTTTCCTTTAGGGAAACGATAGGCATCGTGTTCAAAAATATACTGATGCGCCACAGAAAAAACAGGTATCCTGGTCTTACACATCCACTGACTGATGGGAACCAAGGGTTCAAAGAAATTAATGATGAGCGCAGGCTTGCGTTCTTGCAGGATTTTATTCAGTTGCCGGGCACTGTTTCTGAATGTATTAAAATGCCTTATCCAATGCACGGCGGAGCGGAAAGGATCGATGCCCTTTTTTGATTTGTCGTAAACAAAATTCGGACTGGGCAATTGGTAAATCGCTGCATCAATGGCATGAATGAAGTAATCGGGTAATTTACGGTGTTCACTTTTTCCGACAAGGACACCCAGCAGGGGAATACCAAGTTTATCTAGCTGGCACTTGAGTGCAAGCGCTTGTGTAAGATGTCCCCTTCCTTCACCCTGTATAGCAAAAAAAACTCCTTTCTTCATAGCGTTTCAAGGCAGTTGTAATGATTTTCCGTCAATAGATTGTCAATTTCAATTTTCATCAATCTCTTCCTTTCAATGGCTTCAGTATAAGTGATGACCTGCCACTGATGATCATGGGTTTCTGCAAGGGCTGTTAAACTCTCCACCCAGTCGCCTGAATTGAGGTAATGAATATCCCCAATCATTTTATTGGCAGCCTGATGAATATGTCCGGTTATCACCCCTTGGCAATTCCTCTGCCTGGCATAGGCTGCAAGTTCGTTTTCGAATTCCGAAATAAAACTTACTGCAGATTTTACTTTTTGTTTCACTACCTGTGATAATGAATAATAGGGTAATCCTCTCTTAACCCTGTAATGATTGTAATGACGATTGAGCCAAAGTAAAAAGGTGTAACCCACATCTCCCAACTTGGAAAGCCACCTGAGTTTTGTGGTAATGGCATCAAAAAGATCACCATGTATTACCAGGTATTTTTTTTCACCAGACACCAGGACATGTTCATTTTTAATACTGAAATTACCTATTTCAAAGGGCATGATTTCATCCAGAAAATCATCATGGTTGCCTCTCAGATAAATTATCTGCATTTTTTTATCTTTCATCATTTTAAGAATCAGTTTAAAAAATCGGGAATGCTTTTTTTTCCATTTACCTGATTTTCTTAACTGCCATCCATCAATGATATCTCCATTAAGCACAAGCGTATCGCATGTATGAATTTTTAAAAATCTTACAACTTCTTTTGCCTTGGAAGCTTTTACACCGAGGTGAAGATCGGAGATAATGAGTGTTTTGTAGTGATAAGACATAGGAAATGGGAATTGATTTTTAGTAGGGAATCAACATGCACCGGAAAGCAAAAAAAAATCCCGGAGACCGGGATTGTGAGTGTTTACTCATTTCTTTTTTTTGTCGTACATCTTTTTTGCTCCGTAGCCAAGGCATCCGGCAACCACCAGACTTAAGCCTCCATCAATGGGAACAGGCGTAGGCGGTGGGGGCGGGGGAGGGCCTGCCAAAACTTCTACCACCGGCAGGAGAATAAAGAGCATGATGCCCGACAAATAGTAATGCATTGTTTTCATGCTGCAATAGTACAGAGGTCTCTTAAAGGTGGTATTAATAATACATTAAGATAAAATAAAATGGGGCGGAAATTTCCGCCCCATTCTAACATATAACATACAGATTTACTTAATGTAACACCGGTACTTTTACGGTTTCGGTTACTCCGGCAACCTCGTAAGATATAAGGTAGATGCCGGATGGGATATTTTCTGTATTGATTGTTTCGCCGCTGATGAGCAGGTTCTGGTTCAATACCATACTACCGGCCATATCTGTGATGCGTACATTGGAAACGCTCTTGTTGAATATCAGTTTGTTGGGCTGCTGTACAAATGTCTCCTTGTTAATTAAAGAATTGGTTGTACGGGTTTGCTTTCTTTCAAAAACAAGACTGAAGCGGCTTCCACAGTTTCCGGCCTGAACATCTAACTCACAAGGCATTCCTTTGATGAGTGGGTAATAAACATTTTTAACTGCATCATGAATCATTGGATTCAATCCAGAAAATCCTTCAATTTCTGAGGCCATGATTTGCAGTTTACCGTTTGCTGAAGAGATAATCTGAAGAGGAATTTCAGTTGTTGAATAGATGTTGTTAAATCCATTGATAGCAAGTGAACTGTTTTCAATCATAGTTGCAATTGAGACCCTGTTTTCTATGTAGGCCAGGTATTTTTTCGCATCTTCATCCCCAAGGTTATTGCTAGCTGAAGTATTTTCAATAATCAGTGTTTCGTCATTCATACCGTTTTGAGAAACAGACAACCTTAGTTTTTTATTAGGTTCACTAAAGAAGGTAAATGCCTGGGTACTGCTTCTCATGGCATTTGTAAATGAAACACTACCATTGCTGCTTGCCCAAACAAAGAATCCTTGGCCAAGTGCTACTTTATCATTGGAGCCTGCAGTTCCATTATTTATCCAACCCCCACCTGAACTGTATTGAGCGTATCCTTGAGTGGCAGGATTCCAGAATGCAAAGTTATTGGCAATTACAGATGAATTGCTTGTGTAAAAACTATTTAATGAAATGGGTGATGGATAAGGATTACCAATCAGATTGAATCCGTCATCAGCATCGATTACATTGAAACTGATAGGTCCATTTGCCGGACCACCTGTGAAGTCTAATGTAGTAGAATTCGGTATTGAACAGGCAAATCCTTTACCGGATTCCATTGGTTCATTGATTGCATTTGACCAACCGGTAGCAGAGGCATTGGCTCCGGTAAAATAGTTGGGTTGGGCATCGTTAAACCACCAGGTAGTTGGAAATACACTGGGCTGAGGAACGCTTGGATCAAAAGAATAGGTATAGTTGGAAGGCGTACCCCAAACATTAAAATCATCACCCAGGTGCTGATTAACCGTGAGGTTGGCAGTAGTAGGGTTGGAGATATATCTGTAGGAACTTGATGTTGGGGTAGATATAAATCTTTGAACTACGATTGATCCGGCTACATTACCTGCTCCGCTGCCGTCAATCATACCGGTACCTGCTGAAGTTGAAACAATCGTCATTCTTCCTCCCGGATTTACAGTTCCTGCCGTCACCAGCAATCTTCCACTGATGTTGATGTTAGAGGTGGCAGAAACAGTTGGTGTAAATGTACCTGCTAGGTTGTTCATCAACCCTGTTACATTTACTGTACCGTTACCGTTAAGGGTAAATCCGAAGCCATTTCCTGTTGAGGTGTTCACCAACAAATCGCGGGTGTTGAGGACACCTCCATTATTAATCACTATTCCGGCATTAGTGGCAATATTGTTTGAACGCACATGCGTTGCACCGCCTACATTAACCGTTCCGTTGATAGTGATTGTACCGTTTCTTGGATTAGAAGCGAGTCCATCAAGTCCGGAAACGGAGAGACCGCCATTTACTCCCAACAAAGAAAGTACTCTTCCGGCATTAACGGTTACATTAAAAGTGGTATTGTCGGTGTTGTTGTAAATAGCTCCGTCTGATGAAAAGTTCACATTCACATTTGAATTGATGATTAAGTTGGATGTAGGAATCGTTGCAGATCCTTTTCGGATTCTTCCTACATGTGTTACTCCTGTACCTGATATGGTAGTGCTGTTTCCGTCAATCACAAAACAAATGGGGCTGTAGGTAGTACCTGTACCAATGGTTCCATTGTTGGTAACATCGCCTCTTAGGATAAGAAATTTGTTATCCGATTCAGTAGTACCTGTGGCGGTGAAAGTTCCACCTGATTGCA
>JBEICQ010000041.1:0-16999 GCA_040383885.1 Flavobacteriales bacterium
CGTGCAATATTTGATTTTTTATTTTCCGTTTCATGTATTGTTCCTTCTATTTGGCTGCAGGTAGAAAAAAGATGGATACATTTTTATTTTCACTCACCCAAATAGGGCTTCGCCCCATTTTGCGTTAAGGATTGCAGCGTTTACTTTTTTGCATCGCAAAAAAGTTTGAGCGGAAAGCCTGACCCGGGCGGCTCTGCCGCCCGGGGAACGCCCGCATTCATTGCATGTGGTATCTGTACATAAAAACATCCCTGAAACAAATCAAGGGCTTGGTATACATTCGCGTGCTTTATTAATACTACATTTGAAAAAAATCGCTTATGAGTTCACTCTTTATTCTTTTTGTTGGCGGTGTAGCCCTGTTGTTTATGCCCAGGTTTGGTATGTTTACCGCCATCAGTCAGGGAACCATTGGCGTGGTAACCATTTTTGGAAAATACCGAAGACTCATGCACCCCGGTCTCAACATAAAGATTCCGCTGATTGAGGAAGTATACAAACGCATCTCCATTCAGAACCGCTCGGTGGAACTGGAGTTCCAGGCCATCACCATTGACCAGGCCAATGTGTATTTTAAATCCATGTTGCTCTACTCGGTGCTTAACCAGGAGGATGCTACCATCCAGAGTGTGGCATTTAAATTTATTGATGATCGCAGCCTCATGCAGGCCCTGGTGAGAACCATAGAAGGTTCTATCCGCTCTTTTGTTGCCACGAAAAAACAAGCCGAGATTTTAATGCTGCGCAGAGAAATTATTGAATATGTAAAAGACCAGATAGACCGACAGCTCGAAGAGTGGGGTTATCACTTGCAGGATCTTCAATTGAATGACATCACTTTTGACGAAGCCATTGTGCGCTCGATGAGCCAGGTGGTGGCCTCCAACAACCTGAAAGCCGCTGCCGAAAATGAAGGTCAGGCTTTATTGATTACCAAAACAAAAGCTGCCGAAGCCGAAGGAAACGCCATTAAGATTGCCGCTGAAGCCGAAAAAATTGCTGCTCAACTGCGTGGTCAGGGGGTGGCTTTGTTCCGGGAAGAGGTGGCCAAAGGGATGACCTCTGCCGCGAGAGAGATGCAACAGGCTAACCTCGATACCAGCGTAATTATGTTTAGCATGTGGACTGAAGCCATTAAGCAGTTTGGAGAATACTCAAAGGGCAATGTAATTTTTCTTGACGGCTCTGCCGAAGGTATGCAACGCACCCTTAAACAGATGATGGGCATGATGCAGTTGAACAACAACGGCAACAGTGAGGCATGATATTTATAAGTAAAAGCGGCTGCGCAGCCTGAACACGGGCGCTTCGAAGTACCGGTAAGAAAACCCCGTGAGAGCAAGCGTAAGGACAAGAATCACCAGCGGGTTGATGAAGAAACACATGAGTCCGCTCTGGTTCGGAATGGATTGATCAATGCCCGTTTTGTAGAGGGTGATAGCGATGCCGTGGTAGCAATACAATCCAAATGATCGTTTGCCCCAGGTGTCGAGCCACTGTATTTTACCGGGAGCCAGCACGGCTTTGGGCATTCCGATCTGCAAGGCAATGAAATAGAGAAAAAACAAGCCGAATATAAACCGTTCGGCCACCAAGGCCATGCCTGTGGAGAACCAGCCTGCATAGTTCCATATGAGCATAAAAAAAAGAAGGAACAAAAAGGGATGAAGGAAGCGCGTTGCAGGATGCCTGAGCATACCCGTCCAGCTCGGGTGATGCAGGTGGAGATGTGCGAGGAGGCTGCCTAAGGCAAAATCGCCCAAACAACTCAAGGTATGAAAAACAAGCTGGTCGCTGTTTTCACGGTATATCCAGCGAAAAAACAGGGAGGTGGCTATGCAACACAGCGCCAGGATTGGTAGATATTTCCGCAGGCGTGTGAGCAACAAGGCCCAGCCAAGATAAAATTGTTCTTCTACTGAAACAGACCAAAAAAACACGAGGTAAAACAAAAAATCATGCCCATGTGAGATGATATAAAAGTTTAATGTGAAAGTGAGGAAGTAAAAAAAGGAAGGCAAATCAAGGGGAGACTGTCCGGGTAAATGGCGGAGCAGAAAAACAAGCAGGAAGCCCGAGATGACCACGGCAAAATAAAGCGGGAAGATGCGAAGGGAACGACGCACATAAAAGTTGTAGAGAGAAAATGTGCCGCGCCGGGCGGCTTCTTCAAGAATAATCCAGGTGATGAGAAAACCCGAAAGCACAAAGAAATAATCGAGTCCCAGAAGTCCCAGCTGCAAATGGTTTTGAACAAACTGATAAGCTTCGGATTGAAGCACCTGCGGATTGTTGCTAAAAAACACATGCGTAAAAAAAACGGGTATAAAGGCGAGGAAGCGACTCGCATCGAGGTTGGGAAAATAGGTGCGTGCCGCAGGGGTTTGGGACATGGGAAAAAGCTTTCCCAAAATGCACAATTTTTTGGATAACTTTGTGTTTTAAGGAATGAAAAATAATTTGGTGAAGGGAATCGTGCTCTGCCTGCTTCTGGCGGTAGTTGCAGGGCATGCACAACCGGTTAAATACAGCAATGATTTTATGGCTATCGGGGTTGGCTCGAGGGCCTTTTCGATGGGCCATGCGAGGGTTGCCGGCGTAGAAGATTTGAGTGCAGGTTATTACAACCCTGCAGGACTTGCCCACATGCCTTTGCAACACAATATGCAGGTACAACTCATGCACAATGAGCATTTTGGTGGAATCATTAAGTATGATTATGCAGGGATAAGCAAACGCATAGACAGCAGCAGTGTAGTTGCCCTGAACATAATTCGCTCCGGCACGGATGATATCCCAAACACCCTCGACCTGATTGATGCCAATAACCAGATTGATTACAACCGGGTAAAAAGTTTTTCAGTAGCCGATTACGGATTTTTACTTTCGTATGGAAGAAAGAGCAAGGTAAAAAACCTCAGCTACGGCGTATCGGCCAAAGTGATCAGACGACTTGTGGGAAGTTTTGCCAATGCATGGGGCTTCGGGCTCGATGCAGGCATGCAATACAGGATCAAAGGATGGTACCTGGGTTTGTCCGCCAGAGACCTTACCGGCACCTTTAATGCATGGAATTTTACTTTTACCGAAGACCAAAAAAAGGTGCTTGCCACCACAGGAAATGTGATTCCCGAAAATTCCATTGAAGTAACAGTACCCCGCGCTGTCTTTGCCTTTGGCAAACGATTTAATCACAAAAAGTTCAGCGCCCTGGCAGAATTGAACCTTGAAACCACCTTCGATGGATTCAGGAACACGCTGATTCGTTCGGGCACTGCCAGTATTGATCCGCGCATGGGAGTAGAATTCTCTTATGCAAATATGATTTTTTTAAGAGGTGGCTTAAGCAATATCCAGGAAGTAAGAGAAAACAACAGCCTGCGCCGTAAAACCATTCAGTCAAGTATAGGTATCGGAGTGCGCATCAAAATGATTCATCTGGATTATGCCCTTGCCAATGTGGGGCAGCAAGTGGGACTCAACAGCAATGTATTTACGCTGAGGGCCGATATTGATTACAAAAAATAATCGTCCATGCAGAGAAGGATTTTACTTTTTCTTTTCCTGTGTCTTTCCTTTTTGCCTGGTTCTGCCCAGTTAAACAATAGCTGGATAGATTATAACAAGCCTTACTATAAATTTAAAGTTGCCAACACCGGCATCTATCGTATCCGGCCTGCAGTATTGCAGCAGGCAGGAATCAACCTGAGTACGATTCATCCCCGCCATTTTCATCTCATGGGCAGGGGAAGGGAAATTCCAATTTATGTTGCCAATGAAAACAATGCCGACAGCCTTTTTAACGGAAGCGACTACATTGAGTTTTTTGCTGAAAGAAATTCCGGTTGGGCAGATTCGCTGGTGATAGAAAATGACGGCAGACCGCTCAACAGATATACCAGTTTGTTTAGCGATACCATCTGCTATTATCTTACCTGGGATGCGAACAGCCAGCACCTGCGCTACCAAAGCGAGCCTGATACAGTATCTGCGGGTGTGGCACCGGCTGATTATTTTCTTGCTGAAGTCATCAATACCTATGCCACTGATTACGCAAGCGGAAAAGCCAACAGTGCCGGGAGTTTTTCTCCGGAATTTGAAGAAATTGAAGGCTATTCCACCGATTATATTTACAATCCCACTACACCTGCACAAGCCTCTCTGGGCACTTCGAATGTATTTTCTTCCGGGCCGGCAGCACAATGCAGCATCACGGTGATGAGTAATACCAACCATGTGTCCTCATCCCCTGACAATGGGGTGCGTCTGCACCTTGGCTCCTTATCCGGCGCTGTGCTTCTGGAAGAACAATGGGATGGTGCACAAGCGAAACACCTGGGATTTTCTGTTGCTGCCAATGCGCTGAGCAGTCCGCAAACCGCGCTTGCCCTGAGGGTGCTCTCTACTGCAGGAAACAATGCAAAAACCCTTGGTATTTCCTCTTTGTCCTGTATCTATCCGCATACACAAACCATGGAGGGGCAGGCTGCTGCTATGATGATGATTCAGGATCATGCCACATTGAACAAACAGGTGTACAGGCTGGCAAATTTTTCGCCCGGCAACGACACGGTAGTGGTCTACAACTTTAGCCAAAACAAAAGATACCTTGTTCGTAAAACAGGAAATCAGTTTCTGCTGGTGGTTCCTAACACCGGAAGCATCAAGCGCTGTTTTATTTTTAATACTTCCTCAGTGCGTCAGGTAAACCAATTGGAAGCCTGCGGCACAAATGGTTTTTTTACGAATTATTTTGCCAATGTTCCCCAGACGAATCTCCTGCTGGTTACACACAAAAGCCTGCAATCTGCCGTGCAGGTGTATTCCAACTATAAAATTACAAAAGGATTTACCCCGTTGATTGCTTCCATTGATGAACTCTATGACCAGTATGCGTTTGGCATCCTAAAAAATCCCCTTGCCCTCAGGGGATTTGCAGCCCATGCTTTACAAGCACTTCCTGAAGCGCCTGAAGGATTGTTTTTGATTGGCAAAAGCATTCTTAGTCTCAATGCACGCACGCAAGCCAACTGGCACCTCAACCTGATCCCCACCTGGGGGTATTATGGCTCTGATGAACTGATAACGGCCAAGATCGGAGGTGCGGGAGGATATGCTCCGCAGATTCCGGTAGGCAGACTGGCCGCCAATACCCTTGCACATGTAAATGATTACCTGGCCAAGGTTACGGAATTTGAAAACCAGCCCAAGGCACAATGGATGAAAGAAATTCTTCATTTCTCAGGTGGCACCACACAAGGGGAACAACAACAGCACAGGATTTTTCTTGACAATTACAAACGCATTTTAGAAGACACTTTGTTTGGTGGAAGGGTAAGCACTTATGCCAAAAGCACTACTGCGCCCATTGAAATTGCTGCAGGAGATTCCATCCGCAATCGTATTGAATCGGGTGTGTGCATCATGAATTTTTTTGGCCACGCTGCCGGCTCCGGTTTTGATGTGTCACCGGAACCGCCTGACCAATACAACACCAACGGAAAATATTCTTTGGTGATGGCAAACTCCTGCTATGTGGGAGATTTGCATCAGCCTCCTGATGCTACCTATCAGTTTGTAAGTGAAAAATACATCCTCACTCCTTCCAAAGGAGCCATTGCATTTATTGCTCAATCCAGTCCGGGACTCGGACCACCGGGTTATTTCTACACGCGCGCTTTTTACGAGAACCTGGGGCAAAAAAAATATGGTGCATCCATTGGTGCCTGCATCAAGGCAGCCATCGAAGATGTGCAAAATCCGCAGGATGAAGTGCTCAAGGAAACCTGTTTAACCATGACCCTCCATGGAGATCCCACGCTTCAACTGAATCCTTTTTCCGCGCCCGACTATGAAATAACAAACGCTACGGTTTCACTTTCACCGGAAGTGATTACCACTGCAAACGATAGTTTCAAAGTAAAAGTACTGATTCGGAATCCGGGGCAGGCAAGGAACATCCCGGTGCTGGTAACCGTGAAAAGATTTTTACCCGACAGCGTAAGCCCACGGGTATACACACGAACACTGCCTCATGTATACTTTTCTGAAGAAGTAAGTTTTACCATCCCTGTTTATATTGGTCTTGCGCCGGGTGCAAACCAGTTAGAGATTCAAGTAGATCCGCTGAACCAGATTCAGGAGAGCAATGAACAAAACAACCGGGTGGCCATCACCTTCGATGTAAAATCAGATGAAATTTATCCGGTGTATCCTTACCGGTATGGACTGGTAGATACGAGTGCCATCTTTTTGAAAGCCTCTACCGGCGATTTGCTTGCGCCGGAAAGAACCTATGTGTTTGAGATTGACACATTGCCCGGATTCAATTCTCCTTTTAAAAGAAGAACCTCCATCACCAAAAGCGGGGGCGTCATTCAGTGGGGACTGCCTTTTCTGCTTTCCGACAGCATGGTGTATTACTGGCGCATCAGTCCGGATTCCCTGCCCGGGGCAGGATACAAGTGGAAACAAAGTTCCTTTCAATACATCAGCAAGCGAAAAGGATGGGAGCAGGCGCATCACGGACAGCTCCGCGACAATGTATTAAGTCTGATCAATTACGACCAGCAGGAACAAAAATTCACCTTTGATACTTTGCGAAAAACACTTACCTGCTATACATGGAGCGCACCCTCGGGAAGCATTCCTCCGGATGCAGACCTTTTTGCCACTGAATACCGGATTGATCAAAAACTGATTGAGAGTGCCGGTATCAGTTACAGTCCCTCTCTGCATGTGGCAGTAATGGATTCGGCTACGCTCGAACCCTGGGAGATTCGTTATTTATCCAATGGGGTGATGCTCAACCCGGGGCGTAACTTTGGTAATGCCAACGACAACCTGCCCATCAACGGGCACACGAGGTATTTTATTTTTAACCCAGCGAATGCCTCACAGATGAACGGATTAAAGAACATGTTGCTGAATGGCATTCCCAATGGAAATTATGTACTGATATATACATGGATCAACGGGAAGTTTCAGGCATGGCCCGATACTTCTTTGTTTACTGTGCTGGAAAACATGGGTGCGGATTCCGTCAGGTTCCTTCCCAATCACAAAGCCTGGGCATTTTTTGCAAGAAAGGGAGATCCCTCTTCAGCCATCGAAGCGAATAGCCCGGGCAACGGCAGGTTCAGGGTTTCCCTCACTGCCTCCATGCAGGCCATTGTTAACCGGGGCAGCATCTATTCTCCAATCATTGGTCCTGCCATGGCCTGGGATTCGGTTTCATGGAACTCGCGTGCTTCTGAGCTGCCGCTAACAGATTCAGCAAGTTTTGAATTGTATGGTATTCGTTATAACGGACAAAAAGATACACTGAACAGGACAGGTCTTTTTAGCGGGAATTTTTCACTCACCGGAATTTCTGCACAAACCTACCCTTACATGCAGATGCGTTACTTTACAAGAGATGCCGTAAACCGCACTCCTGCTCAGTTGCGCAGGTGGCATTTGTTTTACAAACCTGCACCGGAGTGCGCCATCAATCCAAACGCGCTGCTTGAACTGTCTAATAAAAGTGTTCAGCAGGGAGAAAAATTAAGCTTTAAAACCCTGATCAAAAATATCTCTGATCAGCCCATGGACAGTTTGCTGGTGAAGTTCTGGCTCGAAGATGCAGGCAAGCAAATCTCTCCTCTCCCCTACCCAAGAACGGATTCATTGCGTGCCGGATCTGCACAAACACCAGTCGTAAACATAGATACCAAAAACCTTCTCGGAAAATACAAGCTATGGATTGATGCCAATCCGTTTATACAGGAACTGAACAGGTTTGACCAACCCGAGCAATACCGTTTTAATAATACCATGTATGTAGATTTTCAGGTAACAAGCGACAAAACAAATCCCTTGCTTGATGTTACCTTTAGCGGACAGCGCATCATGGATGGGGAGTTGGTTTCACCCAAGCCGGAGATCAGGATTACCCTGAAAGATGAGAATAAATTTCTCGCGCTGAATGATACTGCCGCATTTTCTGTGTACCTCCTCTATCCCGGAGAATCTGCTGTCCGTAAAATTCATTTTCAGACAGCAGCAGGTGAGCAAATGCGTTTTCAGCCTGCGTCCCTTCCTAACAATTCATGCGCCATTGATTTTGCGCCCTACCTCAGCACAGACGGCATGTACACACTGCGCGTGCAAGCCAGGGATGCGAGTGGCAACCTCTCGGGAAAAAATGAATACAGCATCCGATTTGAGGTGGTAAACAAAAGTTCCATCACCAGGGTGATGAACTATCCCAATCCATTCAGTACCTCTACACGATTTGTTTTCACACTCACAGGCCTTGAACTTCCTACCTGGTTTAAGATTCAGATTTTAACCGTAAGCGGAAAAGTAGTAAAAGAAATTACACTTGACGAGTTGGGGCCGCTGAGAATAGGAAAGAATATGAGCACTTATGCCTGGGATGGAACAGATACCTTTGGCGACAAACTGGCCAATGGATTGTACCTCTACAAAGTTTTCTGCAACATCAACGGAGAAGAGATTGAGCACAGGGAATCAGGGGCTGATGCTTATTTTACAAAAGAGTTTGGAAAAATGATTTTGTTGAGATGAGAACTGCGAAACTCACTCTTGCCGAAAGATATAAATTGGTTCTCGACTGGTTTGAATCGAACGATGCCTCACCGCAAACCGAACTACAATACAGCAACCCATATGAGTTGCTGGTTGCAGTAATTTTATCTGCACAATGCACCGACAAGCGCGTAAACATGGTAACGCCGGCTCTTTTCAAAAGATTCCCTCATGTGGAGGCTTTGGCATCATCTGACGAAAAAGAAATTTTTTCATACATCAGAAGCATCAGTTACCCCAATGCCAAATCGAAGCATCTGCTGGGCATGGCCAGGATGTTGGTGGATACTTTTTCCGGGAAGGTTCCATCAGAAGTAAGCCAGCTGACCAAGCTCCCCGGGGTGGGTAGAAAAACAGCCAATGTAATCGTATCGGTGGTGTTTGATCAGCCTGCCATGGCTGTGGATACACATGTATTCAGGGTAAGCAACCGGATCGGGCTGACAAGGGCTTCGAAGAATCCTTTACAAACAGAAAAAACACTGCTCAAATACATCCCGCGTGAGCAAGTGGCTAGAGCCCATCACTGGATTATTCTGCACGGAAGGTATGTTTGCATGGCTCGCAAACCGGCATGTAGTGATTGTGGCATCAATCAGTGGTGCAGATACTACTCCAAAAATCAAGCTTCTGAGGGAGCGTGACATCGCCTGATAAATGCACGGAGGCTCCTGAGTGCATTTTTTTTCTCCTCAATAAAACCCATGTGCGCCGTTTGTTTTAAAATGCAAACCACCGCTTTTGAAGGAAGTGTAAACTGATATTCTACTTGCTGAAGGGGCAATACAGGATCGTGTAATCCCATCAAAAAAAGCACGGGATATTGTGCAAACTGCAGCAACATCTCGCGGTTCTTTCTTTGTTTCATCCCTTCGAGACAAGCAATGATGGCGCGTCGCTCACAGGATGCGGCCATCCGGTATAACGCATCAATCTCTTTGGCAAACTGAGCCATCCCCGGTGCATGAAACAATCTGGGAATGGCTGCTCTCACATATACTTCGGCATTTTTTTTAACTGCTTCTATTGCTTTTTTTCGCTCTGCACGCTTTTCATCCGAATCGGCTGCTGCCGTGGAATGAAAAAGCGCCAGGCCGCGAAGATTGTCCGGAAACAATTCTGCAAAGGCAAGAGCCACATAGCCACCCATGGAGTGACCAATCATCACATACTTGCGCAAGCCCAGCTTGTCGAATACCGCCTTTACAGCGAGCGCCATCATTTCCATGTCATGCACATAGCCAAAACAATCTGAGTGGCCATGCCCGGGCAGATCAATCGCAATAACCCTGTACTGTTTACTGAGCAAGCGGATGTACTCTTCCCAAACAGCGGATGACTCAAGAAAACCATGCAACAAGACCACACAGCGTCCTTCGCCTGCCATGCGGTAAGCAATATTGCCTTGTCTGAAATTAGCGGTACCCGTCATTTGTTTGATGAATCAAAAATAAATATCCCCTTCAATCGTTCTTTAAAATAGTTTTGCACAGATGAACGGCGCAGGGAAGCACACATCCACCTCCATTTTACTTTTTCTCTTTCTGGGGTTTGTCATGAGCCTGCGTATGCTTGCCGCGGAATTTCCTCCCCGACCTGTTCCTCCGCGCCTTGTGAACGACATGGCAGGAGTGTTAACAAGCCAGCAGGCCGATCAGCTGGAGCAAAAGCTGGTGGCTTTTAATGATACAGCCTCCTCCCAGATCGCTGTGCTTAGCTTGTCTACAACAGGAGATTTTGAAATCAATCAGTATGCCACAGAACTGGCCCAACAATGGGGCATTGGTCACAAGGGAAAAGACAATGGCGTGCTCTTGCTGCTTGCCATTGATGACCGTAAAGCATGCATAGCCACAGGCTACGGTGTGGAAGAATACCTGCCGGATGCCATTTGCAAGCGATTGATTACACAGGTTTTGGTGCCTGCCTTTAAACAATCCGACTACTACGGAGGCATTGATGCCACAACCACAGAAATGATGCAGCGCCTTTCGGGAAAATTTGATACCCGGGGTGATAAAATAAGCAATGACCGATTTCATATACCAAGACCCATTATTGTAATAGCAATTATTGTCATCCTGCTTCTGCTCATGCGCATCAATGGAGGTGGCAATGGAGGTGGTGGCAGAACCTATGGCGGAAGAGGTTTTTTCTTTTTCCCTCCTGTGCCCTTTGGCAGGAGTGGATTTGGTGGTGGAGGCTCCTGGGGAGGCGGAAGAAGTTCCGGAGGATTTGGAGGATTTGGAGGAGGTAGCTTCGGGGGTGGCGGTGCCAGTGGCAGCTGGTAAAAGGCTTGTTTCCCCGGACATGTGCACATGCCCTAAACCCTTGGGTTTAACTGTTGCACGGTATTACTAAATAGCAATACCACTTAGAAAGGACTTGCTCACTGCCGCTCTGTTAATCATTTACACGACCGTAAACCCTTGTCTCTCCTTGTTGGAAAACCAATGCATAGTGTTTCTTAAAAATGTCGGACAGGGCATGTGAAGTTGCTTGTATCGACTGGGTTTTGTAATCGGTAAAATAGAACATACCGGGCCCTACTGCTTCAACAATAATTTTAGGTTTGAATTGGAGGAGATGCTTCCGGTACATGCCAAGGGCAAAATCTTTGTTGTAGTTGCCCATGGCAAACTGCGGATAAAGAAAACCGGAACCTCTGTATCTCCCTTCAAGCAAGTAATATTTGTTCACCCAACCCCATACCATGATTCTGTCGTTGTTGGTAGAATGCGAGATAATGGCATGCATAATCGGATCTTGTTTGGGTTTGTCCTCCTGAAACAGGGTATGCACAGGATACACCTGTCTGATGTTAAACTGGAACAAAGGAGGAATGAGCACAAGCAATGCACCTATCCACAACTTGTTTTTAAAATGCATGGTATGAAAAACACTGAATGCAGTAAAAAAAAAGAGGAAAGGCCACATGAGAATACTGTAATGAAAAAAGTTATTACAGGGCTTGTAGATAGAATACAGACAGACGAAATAGCTAATAAACAAAAGCAGCAAAACAGGGAAATGATCCTTCTTCAAGGAATCAAATTTGTTTTTAGCAGCAACGAACAGTGCATAAAAAACAAGGAGGGTAAACGGAATATAAACGGTATTGAACAAATACACACGCAAGAAATTTTTCAGGTTAATCAGGTACCCCAGGTCTGTATTTGATTTGACCCCCTGCCCGGAATACTTTACGCCAATGTCGAAAAGTGCATAAACATCCTCCCATCCATACAGGGTAAGCACCGGAACAAAGAGCGAGCCAAAAGAAAGAATCACACCCGTGAGAAAATAGGCAAGAGAAACAGGCTGATGATACCGGAGGAAACCTACAAACACAAGCAGGCCGGCAGTAAATGCGATAAGAATGCTCTGCTCCTTTGCAAAAGGCATCAAGCCAATTGAAATTCCTGCAATGAAAAAGGAGGAAAAATGCTTGTTGCCTTTATCAATCTTAATGAGCTGAAGCAATAAAACAGAAAACAAAATAGAGACAAAAAGCTCACTGTTATATGCAGTCATATCTGCATTGAGGGTAATAAAAATAAATACCGCAAACATGACAAATACGAACCAGGATGTTGCTTCGTCAAAAAAGAGTTTTACTGATTTCTTATTGATCAGAAGAAAAACGATTAGTAAAAGGTTGTTCAAAAAACGAGCATGTAAATAACTGATTCCACCTGTAATTTTTAATAGAACGGCCAATGGAAGAACAGTAAAAAATCGGGTGTAGTCGAACAATAAAAAATAGCTGAAATAACCCGTAGGGTCATGGACAAGGCTGCCTGCGCATGCCAGCCATTGTTCCTCATCCGGATTAAGCGTAAAAAGCTCAAAAAAATCATTGCTTCGGAGGGCAAAAAACAGTAACAAAAAAAAACAGGTATACACCCATTTGCTCATCCTGCGATTCAGATAAGCGCTTGTAGCAAAAATGAAAAAGCCAATTCCAAAAAGTAAAAGAAGCTGATAAACCAGGGTTATCGAAAAGAAATCAAACATGAATCAAGCCGTCAGTTACAATTTTTGGGTTTATTCATTAAACGACAAAGCTAATTTAATAAATCAGAAAGCAAAAAAGATGGAAACGGGAGAGGAGGGATAGACTGATCACCTTTTGCCTTCAGTATGAAACTCAAGGATGGATAATCCATATTTGCTCAGAACAAGCTTGGGCTTAACAGTGATTTTGGTCTCATTAAAAACACTTGATGCAACCAGCAAGGATGCTTTTTTACAATACCTATCGTCTACCAGTATGGCGTAATGATTAATAAAATAAGCAAAAGAGTCAAACCGGTTTTTATTGAATGGGATGTTTGTGAGCCATCCGCCAAAAAACATGTTGCCGGATGGAAAGGAAGAAGAAAAGGAAAAAGGATTGCTGTGCTGGATATTGTAGGATGTGCCAAAGGGTATGATTACGCGGTTATTGCTGAGGTATGACATGATCATTTCATTTTGTTGCAGGAACACCTCTCGATTCTTCTTATTGATGCTGTATGCTTTAATGGATGTAAACAGAAACAAAACAAGGAACAAACCAACCAAACAGAACAAGAGATTGATATTCTTTAGATGAATACCTCCCAGGGATGACAGTGCAAAAACAAGAGTGGCAAAAAAAGAGCTAAAAAAAACACGACTTTTTAATGTGCCATCAACTGAGACAACACACATGAAAAAAATATTGAACAGGAAAAGTGAGGCAATCAACAGTCTATTTTCAGGAAAAAAGAAACATAAAGTCAGGAGGGATAGACATAGTAAGAGAAGATGATTTTTATACAGAAAAAGGATCTTGATGTTGTGTAGTTTATTGAAAAAAGGTATTTGAGAGACATGATCATTGAGCGATTTAAGCTTGTCTGATGAAACAAGGGCGGGATTTGGCAGAAAGGAGGCGAGCAGCATATACTCATTCTCCGGGAAATCCTTTGGCAGGTGGTGACTTGCTTTTTCCAGGTTTGGATTATCATTTAATTTTCCGCGAAGCAGATTATATGCCTCATAGGAAGACCATTCTTCAGAGGACCGGTAACTCACACCATCAATTGATTTAAAAATGACCACAGAAATAAGTAAGGCTGCAAAGACTATTCTTTTCTTGAGTCGTTCGGCTGTTCGGAGCATCATCAAATGATAAAAACACAAGGGCAATGACAACAACACAATCAGCATGGCAGCATGAAACCTCAGGAGAAATCCGCTTAGTAGCAGAAGGCCTCCGGCATATTTGTTCTTTCCGAGCAAGGTCACTGTAATCCCTGATATGGCAAGGAAAGATGCCGTCCTTGTAAACTGTAGAACGGATAATTGATACATAAAAAGAGTCCCAAAAAATAAAAGAAAGATAACTTTTAGCCTGGGCTGAGAAAACAGACGAAAGAACACATTTAAAAGCGCAGCAAAAGAAAGCACATTAAAAGAGATCATTAAAAGAGTATAAAACTCGGTGCCGGAAGAAAGGCGATAAAAAGAAGACAAAAGAAACCCTATGAGGGAATGAATAAAAACCAGATGATAATCAGGTGAATTGCTGTAAGCACCTGAGGCAATCAGGCCCATCACCACATCATCATTTTCTTCGTAATTGATATGAAAAAAAAAATTTACCAGCAGAAAAAGAGAAAAAAAATACAGCACACACAATACTCCTGAATATTTTCCGGGAACTGATATTTCTGTCATTTGAATCATTTCTCTTTCATGGGGCAACTGCATTATACCCATAACATACAAATCTAAAAGGTTTTTCAATCCTGCTCTATCCGTGCATAATAATTCAACATGTGATTTAATGCTACCCGGCAATTTAAGGGAGATCAATATGAGTGGTTGATATTGATAACAAACAGCCCGCTTATCAATACCTGCAATTCAGTTGCACTTTCAAATAAATTTTCAGGCTTGCTTCAAAAGCAAAAGTCACATGATCTGGCTTCCTGCTGTATTTATAATGAGATTGATGTCTATTTTCTACCGATAGCGGAAGATACCATTGCCTGTGCGATGGTGAAGAGTAAGTCATACACCTTCTGAAAATCCTGTTCATCACCATAATATGGATCAGGCACCTCGGGAGGATTGGTAACATGGAGATAGGTACCTGCTAGTCTTACTTTGTGTGCATGCGGCACAAAAGAATGAAATCGCTGAATCTCTTTCAGGTTTTGCCGGTCCATAAGCAGAATCTCATCAAACTTATCAAAGTCGTCTTCAAGCAAAGGTCTCGAAATGATGGAGGAGATATCTGTACCGTTTTTCCGGGCATTGTGAATGCTCCTTGCATCGGGATTTTCACCTTTGTGCCAGTCGCTTAATCCGGCAGAATCAATGTGCCAGTGTAATTGGTTTTGCTCGCAGATTTGTCTGAGTATTCCTTCTGCTACGGGTGAGCGACAGATGTTACCAAGGCATACGAAGAGTATATTCATGATTTATTTTTTAGGAAATGGGCTGTCGAAGAAATGCCAACGAATACCAAATCGAAAAACAAAATTTTGCATGGGTTGTGAGTCAACCGCATACCAGGGGGTTTTAAAATACGGATAAAGCAGGTTGTCGCCACGGATATACCAGCTCAGTGAAGAGGCTTTGAAATTCAAAAAGAGGGAACTCAAAGGATAGTTCTGCAGGGGATTGCTATTTGCAGATAAAGAAAATACTCCGAGTGCGGGAGAGAAAGACCACCCGCTGTAGGCAGAGGAGTATGAAACCGAAGCGCCCGCAAGAACAGAGAGATGCTTGGAGAACATAGAAAATTTATAGCCGGCCGAAGCGTGAAAAAACAAGGAAGGAATATGATTGCTGAGCACTCCGTTTACCTTTTGGAATAATATGCTGGCGATCCATTCAAATCTTTTGTTGCTAATTCGGGTTTCCAGCTTGCTCCATAAAAAGTCCTGAGTGACCTTTAATTGAGAAAAGTTAACCGAGTCGGGCAGGACAAGATGCTGCATGGAACTTGCCCCTGCTTCCACACTAAGGAAAGGCAGAGAAGCCTTAACAATGGCGTGGCGCATCAGCTGGGGAACAAAATCATGGGAGTAAGAATAATGATTGGATGCATAGCGGGAATAATAAAGAGGAGCTGCCACGCGGATATTTTTGAATTCAGCACTCAGCAGGAGCGTATTAAAATGTGTGGAAGCCTTGATTTCATTAAAGTAATCACCATTGTTCCATCCCTGCGTATAGTAACCCGCACCGGCATGAAAAGTAAATTTATCATTGAGGTAATCATACTTACCATGGTACAGGAAGGAAGTAAAATGATTTCCAAACAACAAATTTGATTGATAACTCATGGGAACGGAAAAACCGAGGGTAAGCTGGTGTTTAGCACTAACAAGTTGACAGGAGAGATCATTTATCAGTTGCTGCTGAAAAGCAAAATCATTAGAAGCAACGGAATCAAAACGATTTTCGGGAAATGGCTTGAGAATACCTTGTAGGGAATCGCCATAAGTACGGAGGTATTCACCGAACTCGGAACGGTGCACGAGACTGATCCTGACAGGCCGGGCAGAATCGCCCAGGGAAAAAAGTTGCAGCGAATTTTGCCAGGCAATGGAATTGGCTGTTGATTTAGTAAAAGCCTGAGGGATGATAACTTCGTAAAGAAAACTTGGATAAGCGGCGGGATAAGGAATGGTATCCGGAACGCCGCCATTGAGTCTTTGAAGGTGAGACAGAAAATTGAAAGAGAGACTTGTTTGATAAGTATTCTTAGGATTTGAATAACTGATTTTGCCGGTAACCTGAGAAAAACGACTTGTTTGGTTTCTGTAAAAGCCGTCACCTCTCATGCCTGTTATGTTGGTTTCGATTACGAGGCGATTGGCAAATTGCTGGAGGTGATAGAGGGAGAAAAACTGTTCCCTGCGGGAGCCGATTCCGAAAGAAAGATTTGAGAAAGCTTTTTTAAGGAGAGGAGGCTGAATGGAGGGTAAAAAGGCCAGGTGCGACCAGAGGTTGGGAAGTGGGGCGAAGCCTGAGTATTCAAATGCGAGTGGATGGAGAAAAGCGGTGGACGATAGGGTTGCACCTGTTTGTAGTCCGGGTAAGTGGTAGTGATTGATGCCCTGATAATTTCCAAGTGAAAGTAAGGAAGAGTCGAGCGGATTACTTTGAGGTAAAAAAGAGAGTTGTGCAGACAGGGGTTCGGAATGCAGGAGAAAAATGAAAAGGAGGGGAAGGAAACGCATGTTATCTGCGGGGGGTAATAATAAACAAAAAACCCCTGATGACAGGGGTTTTTATTTGAAAAGTGGCGACGACATACTCTCCCGGATGTTACTCCAGTACCATCTGCGCTGGTGAGCTTAACTTCTCTGTTCGGGATGGGAAGAGGTGGGCCTCACCGAAATAGTCACCTAAAGTCTTTGGC
>JBEICQ010000042.1:0-15761 GCA_040383885.1 Flavobacteriales bacterium
CATTGTAGAGGTTGCAACCAAAATCAAATCGGACATCATTGTGATGGGTACCCATGGCGTTTCCGGTTTTGAAGAATTTTTTGCCGGCAGCAATGCCTTCAGGGTGGTTAATGATTCTCCTTGTCCGGTTATTACAGTTCAGTCTCATACCACCAAGATGGGATTTTCTGATATTCTGCTTCCCATCGATAATAGTGCACCCTCAAGGGAAAAGGTGCAATATGCCATTGAACTCGCAAAACATTACGGATCAAGAATCCACCTTCTTGGTATTCTCAGCGTTGAAGAAAATTCCCTTGTTGCCAAGTTTAATATCATATTCGACCAACTCGAAAATTACCTCAAGCAGCACGATATTAAGTATACATCGGAATTGGTTTATGGTGACAGCCTTGCGGCTATTTCAATGAAGTACGGTAAGAAAATCGGGGCCGATCTGATTGTCATCATGACTGAGCAAGAGGAGAATCTTACCGGATTTATCCTGGGTCCCTTTGCACAACAAGTTGTGAATCATTCCAAAATTCCGGTGATGAGCATCAGGCCCGCTGCAGATGCAGCACTATCCAACCTGCAATAAACCAAAAGATTGCCGGCTTGCCGGAGCTAAATTTTCCAGATGATTTCCATACATTCTTCTTTGAGAATGTAGAATTTCAATTCAAATTCGTCCCAATTATTAGGTTCGATTTTCTGTTCTTCAATCTTCTGAAGCCAAAGCACACTTGGGATATCCATCAGAGTGATATTTGGCAGTAATTTGTGACACGCCTTTTTGAACTGAACCCAATCGCGGGCGTTCAGTTTGTCTTCAACCTCTATCAACATTTCCGGAATTTTTGAACGAATGAGTTTCATGATTCCCTTCGTATATCCCTCATCACCACCGGAAATCCTATGCAGGTTCTGGGAAAGCTGAGAAGGCTGCTCCATTGCATTGTTGTCTTTCTTCTTTTTTCTGGAAATATCCTGAAACAAACGAACCATTCCTTCGGGGTTGACAGGTTTGGAGAGGTAATAATCGATACCGGCTGCGCGAAAATTTTTCTTATCGTTTTCACCAACATATGCAGAGGTTGCTATAATCGGAACATTGCTGAACTTCCTTATGTGTTCACAAGCCTCAATGCCGCTCATGATGGGCATTTGTATATCAAGTAAAACGAAATCAAAGGGATAGGATTTGGCCAGATTTACCGCATCCTTTCCGTTGGTGCAGGTGGTTACACCGGCTCCGGCATCAGTAAGAATTTTCTCGGCAAGCAAAAGGTTAATTTCATTGTCTTCTGCAATCAAAACTTTGGCACCCTGAAGGGCGTTTGCTCCTATGGCGTTAAAAACCAATGGCTTGTTTATTTCCCCGAAATACCTTTCCGTTGTTACCTCAAAATAAAAGCATGTACCTTCTCCTTCTTTTGATTCAACATGAAGATCGCTACCCATCAGTTGCAGCAGCTGCTTGCAGATAGACAAACCCAAACCTGTTCCCCCGTACTTCCTGTAATCATCCGTATGTGCCTGACGATATCCTTCAAAAATATCAGGCAAAAGATCTTTAGGAATACCAATGCCGGTATCCCTTACTTCAAATTTAATTGTGGCATCATCGTCTGTGATGGAACATATGTCCATGTTCAACCTTACATACCCTTTTTCCGTAAATTTTAATGCGTTCCCCAGAAGATTCAGCAATACTTGAAGAATTCTGCCCGCATCTCCCAGCAAAGGCATATCAGAAAAAGAATCCCCGATAAACTCCAGTGAAATCCCTTTTTCATTCGCATTCATGAGAAACATCGATTGTAAGTCAGTGCTTATCTCCCTTAGACAAAATGGAATTTTTTCAATGGTAAAATGACCTGAATCCAACTTAGACAAATCCAAAATATCGTTTATCAGGTTGTTCAGATGAAGCGATGTTTTGTGTATTAATTCAGCATATTTTTTCTCGGCTATCTCGGGCATATATTTTAAAAGAACTTCGGAAAATCCGATAATCCCATTCAGCGGAGTCCTTATCTCATGTGACATCCGAGCCAAAAAATGCTCCCGATCTCGTATGGAATTTTCGGTCAGGGCTTTGGCCTTTTCCAGGTCAGTTAAAGCTCTGTGAAGCCGCTTAAGATTAAGATCACCCATTCTGTTGGCTAAATCCAGTTCTTTTTCGGTATTGGTTAGTCGGGTAATATCTGTGGCAAAAATCACATATAAATTACCTCCGAATTCGGGAGGAAGTGGCTTGGTTAAAAATTTATAAACCAATGTATCCCCATTCCGCTTCACATGCTTGTAACGCCCTTTAAAAGTTTGTTGAGTGCCTAAATGCACAAGATATTCTTCAATATTTACCTGTTCTCTGGCCAAGACAGATGACAGATGAGTATCAGGATGATATTCAAGATTCTCAAAAATAATTTCTGAAGCTTTCTGGTTCATATCCTTGATGATTCCCATATGGTCATGCACAAGAACCAATCCCGGATACACTTCAAAGATTAAATGATAGGCCTCGTTTTTGACAATCATTTAAATGTGTAATTTTGACACCATATTACGAAAAAATCTGAACACATGAAAAAAAACAACTTTTTGCTGCTCGGCCTATTGATTCTCCTGAACCTGAGCAGCCAGGCACAAACCTTTAAACTGCATTCCGATTATCTGACTGACTGGTATGGTCCCGGCATTGTATTAACTCCTGATATACCGGGCTATCCCTCAGTAACATTGCAGGCTGAAACCATTGGCGACAAATTTGTGATTGAAGCAGACAACAGCTACAACAAATGGAAAAATCAGGGAAGCGACCCGCTCACTTATCTCAATGTACCTGATACTTTTGTGTTTATTCCCAACGCCGGTAATATGGCAAACAATATGCTGTCTGTCCCAACCATTACCGGGCAGTACTATACCACACGATTGCACAACCTCGGTTACCAGTCCACCAGAGCCGTGGTGATGAAAACCACGCTTGCACCCACCGGAATTTTATCAGTTTCTCAAAGTCCAACAGGAAATCCCATTTCCGGAACCCAGGTAGCACTCAGCATCACAACAGGAACAAGGAGTCCGGAAGAGCATTTTTATGTTCGCTACAGTACAAACAATTTCAGCACCTCTCAGGTGGCTGAGTTTGTCTTTCAAGGCCCCGGCTCCACTTCAGGCATTGCCTCAATCCCTTCCGGATCAGCCGGTACTAATACCTCATACTATATTTTCAGTTCCACTGTTGTTCTTCAAAATGGAACAAACAATATAGATTATGATCTGATCACGCTCAGGCAAAACAACAACCAAAACCAGAATTATTCATTTACCACCGTTAATCCTGTTACAACTGCAGCCATCACCTTCCGCGTAAACATGTCTTCAGAAACCCTCTCCGCTCAGGGAGTGCGCCTAACAGGTTCGTTTTTCAACTGGACCCTCGACTCTGCGCAAACCATCATGAATCCTGTGGGCAATGGTGTTTTCGAAAAAACTGTAAGTCTTGATACTACACTGGTTGTTCAATACAAGTTTATCAATGGCGCCATCTTCGCAGCAGAAGAAACTGTGCCTTCCGCCTGCGGTGTAGCCAATAATGTAAGCACTTTCGACCGGCAGATCGCAGTTCCCAATGTTTCCACCACACTGCCAACTGTTTGTTTCAGTTCATGCACAAACTGCCCTGCTCCCCCACTCGTGCCGGTTACCTTCAGGGTGAACATGTCGCAACAAACTGTTTCACCTCAAGGAGTTCGTTTAACAGGTTCATTCTTTAATTGGTCATTAGACTCTGCCCTCACGATCATGTCGCCCGCAGGAAATGGCGTATATGAAAAAACTGTCCTGATTGATTCCACAACAACTGTTCAGTATAAGTTTGTGAATGGCAGCACCTTTACCCAGCAGGAAATTGTTCCTCAGGCATGCGGCATAAACAATGGTGTTGGCGGTTTCGACAGGCAGATTGTGGTGCCTGAAGGACCCACCTTTGTGCTAACGGTATGCTTCGGTGCATGCGACAATTGTCCTTTTTTGGTTCCGGTAACTTTCCGGGTGAATATGTCTTTACAAACCCCATCTCCACAGGGCGTGAGGCTAACCGGTTCCTTTGTTAACTGGACCCTCGACTCTGCCCAGACCATCATGAATCCTGTGGGCAATGGTGTTTTCGAAAAAACTGTAAGTCTTGATACTACACTGGTTGTTCAATACAAGTTTATCAATGGCGCCATCTTCGCAGCAGAAGAAACTGTGCCTTCTGCCTGCGGTGTAGCCAATAATGTAAGCTCTTTCGACCGACAGATCGCAGTTCCCAATACTGCAAGTGTATTGCCAACGGTGTGTTTTGGGTCCTGTACCAATTGTCCTTCCGCAGTTTTTGTTCCTGTTACCTTCAGGGTGGACATGAGTGAAACACCTGCAGGTCCGGACGGTGTAAGGCTTGCCGGAAGCTTCAATAACTGGACTCTCGGCGACTCCAGCCTCATGGTACCAACAGGAAATGGAATCCATGAAAAAACACTTTTACTCGATACCAGCCTCAGTGTGCAATACAAATTTGTGAACGGACTAACCTTTTCGTTTCAGGAGAGCGTACCTCAGACTTGTGGCGTTCCCGACGGATTCCAAGGATTCAATCGCATCCTCCCGGTTCCCAATGTGGCTACTACCCTTCCGGCAGTTTGTTATTCATCATGTGCGGCCTGCCTTACTGTTGGTACAAAGGTTTCTGCATTATCTGCAGTAAAACTTTTCCCCAATCCTGCTGCTAAAGAGCTGTTTCTTCAAAACCTCACCGGGGTGCAGCAAATTGAAGTATTCAACAGAAGTGGACAAAAGGTTTTTGCTTCCCAACCCGAATCAACAGATATACTGAGCATTCCAGTTTCCGGATTCGCATCAGGTATTTATCTGGTTAGGATTACCTCAGGCTCAGATGTGAGCTGGCAGAAGTTCAGCAAGCAATAAAAAGGAATCCCCCGGAGACGGGGGATTTTTTTTTGAGGATCCCAAAAGAGGTTCTATATTTGCACTCCCAATAAACGGTGGATGTAGCTCAGCAGGTTAGAGCATCAGATTGTGGTTCTGAGGGTCGTCGGTTCGAGCCCGATCTTCCACCCCCTTTTACAAGCCGGCTTTCGCCGGCTTTTTTTATAAAATATTATTGAGTTGCTCTTTTATCTTCTCCAAATCATCTTTCATCTCCACTACTTTCTTCTGCATGTCGGCATCTGCAGCCTTTGAACCAATGGTATTGATTTCCCTGCCTATTTCCTGACTAATAAATCCGAGCTTTCGTCCACTGGACGGCAAGGCCATGGTCTCAAGGAAATAAGCAAGATGTGTGCGCAGCCTTGTCTTTTCCTCTGTAATGTCAAGCTTTTCCATGTAGTAAAGCACTTCCTGTTCAAAGCGATTTTCGTCGAGCTTGATATCGGCAGAAAGAGTTTGAACATGTTGTTTCAATCGCTGTCGAACTGCCTGCATGCGAAGTTTATCCAAGTCTTCAATCTCACCCAGTGCGTTGGAAAGGGAAGTAATCAGTGTATGAAATGCATTGAAAAGCTGAGCACCCTCAGCCAACCTGAATTGGTCAAAATGTTGAATTGCGGAATGAAGAATCCCTTCAAACTGAGACCAGTCATTTTCATCCATGCTCATTTTCTCAGGTCGAAAAACTTCAGGTATTCTGAAAACGGCATCTATTACCGTCTTTTCAGCGATCCCGTTCATATCGGCAAAGTCCTTGAAAGCCTTTACATACTGATTGGCCAGCGTAGCATTAAAATATGCGCCTGACTCTGTCTCAGAGGCTCCTGAATAAACAGCAAGACTTACTTTGCCTCTTTCAACATGCTTTGTAAGAAGTGACCTGATCTCACCTTCTTTTTCATTCAATACCTGTGGCAATCGTAGGGAAAGGTCGAGTCCCTTGCTATTGAGTGACCTGATCTCAAGCTCAATTTGTTTGCCCTGAAAAACGCCCTGGCTCCGACCGACACCGGTCATTGATTTCATTAAATTTTTCATCTTATATTTTTACAAAGGAAAGAAAATGAAGCCGTGTGTAAATATGATACAACCGGATTTCATCTTTTTTCCTGTGAGGCAACAAGCGCCTTGCTCCACAACACATAGCCTGCAACAGCCATCACCACATAAGCCAGGAAAAGAAAGGCTGTTGGATACATCTGCCTGCTGAGGAACCATGCTACCGAAACGGAATCGATCAGGATCCAAAGCAACCAATTTTGGAGGTATTTTTTTACTGCCATCCAGGTGGCATATATACTAAAGATGGTGAGCGTAGCATCAAGAAATGGCTGATCGGCATCAGAGAACTTCAGAAACAAGTAAGCGGTGCACATGGCAGAAGGCAGAAGTAAACCTACATGCAGCATGAATTGCTTTACCGGTAAATGTGTGATGCCATCAATTTTTTCGCGGGAAATTGACCATAGGTACCAACCCTGTACGGCAACTACCATGTAAAAAACCTGCAGACAAGCCTCCAGGTAGAGTCTGTGCTGAGCAAAAACCAAAACATAAAGCAGGCTGCCGACGAAAGCAAAATACCAGCACCAGCGCTTGTGCAGGGCTGCACCACAAACATAAATAATGTTACTGATGGCCGCAATCGTCTCAATATGACTAAAGTTCATTAATAAAGGCCTGAGCCTTGCAAAGAAAGAATGAAATTTTGTATCATTGAAAAAAAAAGAAAAATGAAATCGCGCTTTTGGACTCATGCCGCTACTCTCACAGCGAGCATCCTCTTGCTGACCAACCTCAATGCTGCAGCACAGAAAAAGAACAAAAAGGACAAAATTCTCGAAGGAGTAAAATTCACAGTCTCCGTTTCCGAAGAGGCTGTTGGTAAGAAACCACCAAAGCCTGCAGAAGATGAGTTGTATTTCCATGACATGAGATTATCATCAGAGTATTTCGATGACAAATACAAATTCGAAAAAGCGGGCTTTACTTATTCTATTGATTCCACAGATATAGAAAACAAAGTCATCAATTTTAATTGCGAGATGGAAAACGATACCAAGGACAAACTCATGTGGGGTGGCAAGGTTGAAGAAGAAACCATTGAAGGCAAAATCATCTGGATGAAGAAAGATAAAGTGAAAAAGAGCTATACCTTTTCAGGGTCCATCAAAAGAAAAAAATAAAGGACTTCCATGTCAATCCAATACAGCCCAAACCGCTATGCCCTATGGTTTGTTGGCTTGTTGTTTTTTTTCTGTTCTCATTTAAAAGGACAAATATCCTTTGAACGATCAGACAGTATTCCGGTTTTTGCAGAAGGCCGGCAACTCAAAATGCCATGGGCGGGAGGCATTAATTTCGTACAGGCTTCTCAAATAGATGCCAATTATGATGGAATCAAGGACCTATTTATTTTCGACCGCTCGGGTAACAAACCCGGGGTATTTTTGGGCGAAGGAATCTCTGACAGTGTAAATTTTAAGCCGAGCCGTCTCGGAGAGTCCTTCCCCGATATGCGAGAATGGGCCCTCATGGCAGACTACAATCTAGACGGGAAGGCAGATATCTTTACCTATTCTGTGGGAGCCTTTAGAGTTTTTAAAAATACCGGTTCAGCTTCTTCAGGCATCAGTTTCACGCTGGAAACGGAAAAGGTATTTTCCCATTACAACAATGATTACCTGCCTCTATATGTAACCTCAGTCGACATCCCTTCAATCATTGATGTTGACAATGATGGAGATTTAGATGTTCTCACATTTTCAGTAAACGGCATTTATTTAGAATATCATCAAAACCGTTCAATGGAATTGTATGGTGTGCCGGATTCTTTGGATGCATTTTATCTTGAAACAGCCTGCTGGGGAAATTTTAAGGAAGACTTCAGCAATTGTGCATTGACGCTGGATGTGCCTTGCTTTCAAAAATCAGTGGCAAGCACTAACCAGCCGCAACATGCGGGTAGCGCCGTTACGGCATTGGATTTGGACGGAGACAATGACAAGGATGTTTTACTTGGTGACATCTCCTGCAACACCCTATCGGCCATTTATAACGGAGGCACAACTCAACTGGCTCAAGGAACTTCTCAGGATGCAAGTTTTCCTTCTGACAACATGCCTGTAAACCTCAGCATTTTTCCTGCTGCCTTCCACATAGATGTAAACAACGATGGAAAGCGGGATTTGCTGGTGAGTCCAAATTCCCAAAATACCTCTCAAAACTACACCTCTCTCTGGTATTACAAGAATATAGGAACAGACGGACATCCGAACTTTAAAAAACAGAGCGAAAGGTTTCTCATTCACGACATGATTGATGTTGGCACGGGCGCCAAACCTGTATTTGAAGACCTTGATGCCGATGGTTTAACTGACCTGATTGTAAGTAATGATTTTTATTACAACCCGAATGGAAGCATGATTTCTTCCCTTGCTTTTTTTAAAAATACAGGGGCACAAGGTCAACCTGTATTTACAATGATAACAAGGGACCTTGATTCACTCTCGAACATTGGAATACAATCTGCTTATCCTGCCTTTGCTGATCTTAACGGAGATGGAAAAAAAGACCTCTTGCTTGGCGGTGAGGATGGGCGACTTACCCTTCTTACCAACCAATCAAACAATGGTGTGATTCATTTTGACAATCCACAAGTGTTTTATCAATCCATTGATGTGGGCAACCTCGCTGCGCCTGAATTCGCAGACATTGACAATGATGGACTCATTGATTTAATCATCGGCGAAAGAAATGGAAATGTAAATTACTACAAAAATACCGGCACTGCTTCCTCTCCCAATTTTACATTGATTACACCAAACTGGGGCAATGTTACTACAGCTCCTTACCAGCAGGGAAGTCTTACTTTTGGATTTTGTAAGCCAAGGATCATATCCAAAAATGGAAACCGATTACTCCTTTGTGGTAGCGGAAAGGGCTACCTCTATTTGTACAAGGATCTGAACCAAGCAACCTTTACACTTGTAGATTCGATGTTTCAGGACATTTGGACAGGAACAAATTCCTCTCCTGCTCTTTTTGATTTTAACAATGATGGCAATACGGAAATGATTCTTGGAAATACCTCCGGAGGTCTGATGTATTACAACGGAAAGCTATTTAATCCCAGTTTTTCATTGGCGGAAAATAGCAAAGTGCATATCTACCCCAATCCTGTAAGTCATACACTTCATCTTTCTAAAACTTCGGGATTACTGCAGGCTGAAGTCTATGACCTTTCCGGAAAAAAGATTTTAGACTGTGGCACGGAAACCTTGCAGGGAACTTTTGATGTTTCGAAGCTGAGTCCGGGATTTTATCTCCTCCGCTGTGTTTACAAAAATTTTTCTGATACTTTTTCGTTCATCAAGCAATGAAACAACTTTTGCTTGTCATATCCCTATTTGGAATGATTACATCCTGCAAGAAAGATATTGCAGTGGTCAATGTAAAAAATAGTGGATACCCAACTGAAATAGGAAATATCTTGTTATTACGCTGCGCGGGGAATGGTTGCCACAATACTGAAACAAAGGCAGCCGGACTGGACCTGAGCAGCTGGCAAAAACTTTTTGAAGGTGCCGGCAATGGATCGGCAGTCATTCCATATGCACCCATGCAAAGTTCCTTATTTCAATTTTGTAACACCTTTGCAGAGCTGGGCCCCGCGACCATTCCTACCATGCCCATCAATGGTTCGCCCTTAAACAAACAGGAGGTCATCAAACTGAGAGATTGGATTTTGCAAGGTGCACCCGATCAACTCGGCAACATCGCTTTTTCAGGTAATGCCCGAAGAAGCAAATACTATGTATGTAACCAGGGCTGTGATTTGATTACCGTTTTTGATCAGGCTACAACTTTGCCAATGAGGTCCATTCCCTGTGGAATCAGTGCCTCCATAGAATCACCACACCAACTAAGAGTTTCGCCCGACGGTAAGTATTATTATATCATCTTCACTGCAGGTGGTATCCTTCAAAAGTTTTCCGCCGAGAATGATATTCCACTGGCATATGCCGATCTTGGACTAAGCAACTGGAACACTGTAAGCTTGAGCAAGGATGGAAACATTGCAGTTTGTGTAGACTGGAGTTCATCCGGACAAATCGCAGTGGTTGATCTTCTAAACATGAAGGTTAAAATAAGATATCCGGCGGGCTTATTTGTCTTTCCACATGGCTCTGCCATCAGTCCTGACAATCAGTACCTCCTGATTACCTCCCAAATAGGCAATTTTATCTATCGCATTCCCATCGGCACGCCTTATTCGGTGATCAATCCTAACCTTGACGACATTGCCTTTTCCATTAACGGACAAGCACCCGGAAATGTGCATGGACCAGACCCTCATGAGGTTCTCTACAATGACCAGGGGAGTCAGTTCTTTGTCAGTTGTCAGGGCACAAATGAGGTGCGGGTTTTTAATGCCTCCACCTTTCAACTCACCGGCGTAATTAAAACGCCCATGTACCCGCAGGAACTGGCCATCAGCAAGGATGGAAACACACTTGTGGTATCATGCCCGGAGGATACCATCAGCCTTCCCGGGAAAAGGGGAAGCGTTTCTGTGATTGATGTTCCTTCTCTCCGAGTTGTAAAAACCTTTTATACAGGACATCAGCCACATGGCATTTCCATCGACAACCAAAAGAAATGGGTCGTGGTGGCCAATAGAAATGTTGCTGAAGGTGGCCCTGCGCCACATCACACAGCTTCATGCGCAGGTAAAAACGGATACCTGAGTTTCATCAATCTCAATAATATGAGCATGGTAACAGGTAAACGAATTGAGGTCTCAGTTGATCCTTATTATGTTTCAGTGCGTGAAGGTCTCTGATAGAACGCCTGATTCATTTAATTAATCCGTATGTTTTTCCTCAGCCATTATTCAGATACCCGGAGTTCATCTTTTGATAAAATAAATTTTTATCAGTTTTTCAATTCAATCTCTGTGTAATCCTCAGTCTGAGGCAAAAGCCTGCCCAATCTCATCACTTCTGCCGGTAAATGGGTAGCAATTTTTCTGTGTGAGAGACTCATCCATGCAGCATCAATATTGATTACTGCACTGATCGTGTGGGTATTTTTAATCAGTTCATGCCGCATCGAAAATCTTGAAAAATCATTTCTTGAAGCAGATAACCAGGTGCGAATCAACACCTCGTCGGAAAAATGAAGTTCTCTTTTGAAGATACACTCCTCTCTGAAAAGTACCGGACCAAGATCCAGTTCTGCCAGGCGCTTCATGGTAAGTCCTGCACGAGCAAGTAGCTCAATGCGGTGTTGCGCACCAAAATCATAATACGCACTGTGACGCACATGCCTGTTGGCATCCAAATCTGACCAACGCAGAGAAATAGCGGCTTCATTTGTGAGTATGTCCATGTGATAAATGTAGCTTGGATTTTTTAAAACCCCAATACTTTATTAATTTTGAAAAACAAATAAAAAACATGAAAATCATCCTTACGCTCCTGTTAAGTTCGCTATCCCTTCTGGTATTGGCGCAACCCTCTATCGATGAAGCGATGTATATGCTACCCCTCAATACGAACACCAGCAGAAACATCATCAAAGCTGACTTTGTAAATGCCAACAGGGGTTGCTTTTTAATGAACAAAGGCGGATGTATGGTCACCCAAAATGGTATGTTATCATTTACGATTTCCAATCCTGCCGGCGATACCGGCACTACCTATGCAGATGTAGCTACCATACCGGGCAACTGGCTGGTGGTTACACGAAATGGTAAAATCTATTATTCGTCGAATCTTGGCGGTACCTGGATCAATTTGTACAGCAACGATAGTATCGAATTTACCGGTTGTGATATCCGTTCAGGCGAGTTAATTGCCGTGGGAAAAAACGGACGCATCATCTATGGAGTAGGTACATCAGGAAACTTTACATGCACAGATTTTAGCGTAGATTCTCTCTCGGATATTGATTTTACATCTGTTAGGTTTGGCGCAAATAACATCCTGATAGGAGCCTCCAATGGAACAAGCTATCAGTATAACACAGGTTCCGGAAATGTTCAGGCATTTACCATAGCACCCGGCGAACAAATTTCAACTTTTAGGTTTCCGGGCTCAGGAATAGGTTACATGGTAACCACGGGTGGAAAAATTTTTAAAACCATAAACTCAGGCACCTCATGGAGCCTAACAGCAAATTTTCCTACCCACTCATGGAATGCTGTGGATGCCGGAGATTCTCTTGTGATTGCTGTAGGAGACAGTGGTTCCATTGCAGCTTCTCTAGATTCAGGAAACACATTTACGATTTATTCCTCTGGATTCAATAATGATTTTTACGGTGCACGATACAACACAGGAAGAGGTTATGTTGTTGGAAGCAATGGAACAGGACTGGCGTTTAGCCTCACAGATAGCACGCTTGGACTAAAGCCGCTTGCAAGCATGAAAAAATGCAGTCATTGTATTTTCCCCAATCCTGTTGTGAATCTTGCCAACATTGAAAATCCTTTTGGTCATGCTTCATGTATGCTGATGATTTATGACATGAACGGACGAGAACTAATGAGAAAAGATTTGTCTGAAATGAACGAGATCATCTCATTAAATACATTGCCTGCAGGACAATATCTTGCCTTGTTTTCCAGAGGAAAAGTAGTTTACTCCCAGCAGGTGAATATTAGCCGGTAAATGTTGCTGTTTGATTTCTCAGAAGGAGGTCAGCCAATACAAGAGATGTCATCGCCTCCACAATAGGAACTGCCCTTGGCAAAACACAAGGATCATGCCTTCCGGTGATTTCAATATCCACAGGATTTCCGCCTTTATCAACAGATTTTTGTTTCCCGGCAATACTTGAAACCGGCTTGAAACCCACTTCAAAAAAAACAGGCATTCCATTGCTAATGCCTCCCAGTGAGCCAGCTGCATGATTGCTCGCTGTACGAATCTTTTCTCCATCGGTGATAAAAGGATCATTGTTTTGACTTCCTGATAATTGCGTTGACTCCCAACCTCTGCCCCAGGAAAAATAACGAGTGGCTTGTATGCTCATCTGGGCATGTGCGAGCAAGGCCGGAAGCTTATCAAAAACAGGTTCACCCAAACCGGGTGGCAATCCGTTAATTACACATACGATAGACCCTCCCAAAGAATCGCCTTTTTCGGAAGCATTTTCAATCCTACTTTTCATACGCTCAGCAGTTTCCTGATCAGGGCAAGGCAAGGCAAAATCGTGGCATTGTTGAATCATCTCGGTGCTTTCGTCCATCCATGTGGAAGGACAAGTGATGTCTTGTATCCGATGAATATAGGCTGCAATGTGTGTACCGCGGAGCAAAAGCAGCTGTGAGGCCAGCGCTCCGGCAGCTACCCTGGCAAGGGTTTCGCGGGCAGATGCTCTTCCACCACCACTGGCTGCCTGAACACCATATTTTTGCCAATAGGTAAAGTCGGCATGACCCGGCCGGAATGCATCTTGTAAGTTATTGTAATCACCGGGGCGCTTATCATTGTTGTACACCCAAAACGCAATGGGTGCACCCGTTGAAACACCATTTTCAATTCCTGAGTAGAAGGTAATTTCATCTTTTTCGTCCCTGCTGCTAACAAGACCGGAAGTACCCGGTCTCCTGCGCTGCATCATCCGGTAAACGGCTTGTAAATTGATGTTTATTCCGGCAGGAAACCCTTCCAGAACACCACCCACTGCAAGACCATGGGATTCACCAAAAGTGAGAAGCCTGAGGGAATCACCGAAAATATTGCCAGCCATATTGCAAAAGTAACACCTATTGTACTCACATGTTTGTGAACTCTCTTTATATTTGGAAAATATGAGCAATCATGGCATTCATCATGAGACCCACTTCAGACAACCTGATTTTGTTAAAGATGTTGTGATTGGCATGAGCGATGGACTCACTGTCCCCTTTGCATTGGCAGCAGGACTCTCGGGGGTGCTTCAATCTAATGCCCTTATCATCACCGGAGGCTTTGCCGAAATATGCGCCGGTTCGATAGCTATGGGTCTCGGCGGATATCTTGCAGGCAGAACGGAAATAGAGCATTACCGCAATGAACTCAAAAGAGAATACAGAGAAATTGAAACGAGGTATGAAGATGAAAAACAAGAAGTAAGGGATGTTTTTGCAGGGTATGGCCTTTCCCAAAAATCGCAGGATATGATTGCTGATGAATTGGCAAAAGACCATACAAAATGGGTTGAATTTATGATGCGCTTTGAATTGGGATTAGAGAAACCTGACGAGAAAAGAGCAGGAAAAAGTGCACTCAATATTGGGCTGGCATATGTGATTGGTGGCATCATTCCTTTATTGGCATACTTTTTTACGGATAAACCGGAACAGGGATTGTTCTTTTCCACCATTGTTACACTGATTTGTTTGTTCTTTTTTGGATTCCTTAAAAGCAGAGTAACCGGTCATCCTCCCCTGATTGGTGCCCTTAGAATTACATTTATCGGTGCACTGGCAGGTGGTTCTGCTTATATTTTAGCCAAGCTTGTTGCCTGAAATGAATTCCTCCTTTCGCCAAAGTAAATGGTTCCACTATGCCCTTTTGCATGTAGTGGTTTTTACCTGGGGGTGGACCGGTATACTCGGAAAGCTTATTGATATGCCGGTATTGCCCATGATATGTACGCGACTCCTACTAACGCTTGCTGTGCTCTTTCCGGTAATGTTTTTTACCAAACAATCCATGCGGATTTCATTAAAAGACTTGGCATTACTCTCCGGAATAGGAATTATCATCGCGCTGCATTGGTTGTTTTTTTACCAAACCATCAAAATTTCCAATGTGTCCATCGCAGTCATTTGTTTGAGTACCAGCAGCCTGTTTAATGCTCTTGCGGAGCCTCTGATCTTTAAAAGAAAATTGCTGATTTATGAGATCATCCTGGCCGTCTTAGCATGTTGTGCCATTGCATATATTTTCCTTAACCAGCAAGAAGCAAGTACCGGATTTCTTTTCGGAATCATTTCCGCTTTCTTCTCTGCCATGTTCACAACAATGAATGGAAGCATCTCAAAAAGATTCAACAGTTTGCATCTGTCAATCTATGAGTTAATGGGAGCAAGTATTTTTTTACTTATTATCATTTTATGTCATCCCTCATACAATATCAACCAATTGTTTCCCCCTGAAAAAAACATGATTCATCTTCTGCTTTTATCAGTTGTTTGTACTGCTTTTCCATTTGTAGCAAGTTCATGGGTACTTAAACACATATCGCCTTTTACTATGCTGCTATCCATCAACCTCGAACCTGTTTATACCATTATTCTTGCGTTTCTGATTTTTGGTGAGGAAGAAAAAATGAATATTCATTTTTATGCAGGAACATCCATTATCCTTGCTTCTGTTTTTGTAAACGGATGGATGAAAGCCAGAAAGCAGCTTAGGCGCAATTCGGAATAAGTCTGCACATACACATTGTCAGTCATGATTACATTTACAAAATAGTTTGCAGGAACAAAAAACGATAGGGCAATGCAGCATCATCACCCGCATAATCAACTCCTATTCTTGGAGTAACCAGCAAGAATTTTTCATCAACAATCACTCCCCTGTCCTCTATCCAAATAGTCTTCCCGTCCAAACCGATACCATTGTGACTAAGGTTGATACCCAAAGCCACACTGAGTTTTCCCGGACCGTTGGAAAAGGATTTTGAGGAAACTTGCACTCCTCGGCGTTTTTCCATCACGGGAATTCCATCGAGCGCAAGGATGGATCTTATGAGAATAGCCTTGGGATCATTTTCAGAAG
>JBEICQ010000043.1:0-15712 GCA_040383885.1 Flavobacteriales bacterium
CCTGTATTTTTAGTCCATGCAAAAGTATTCCACTCAAAAATCAGGGCTTTCAAAAGGATGTTAAGGTATGTTAACCAACTAAGGTGAAATGCCTATATTTGCGGGCATTTCAACCCTGTGTACCGACCGCTGTTCATCCTGATTATCATACTACATAGTTTCCGGGTATTCGGGGATGCTAAATTGCCTCCGGCACGAAGCATTGAAATAAGGAAAGCGCCCGATGAATTTACGATTGATGGCAGAGCGGATGAGCCCGCATGGCAGACGGCTGATTCTGCCGGAAATTTTGTGAATAGTTTCCCGGATGATACTTCCTATTCCCGCGCCCGTACTGTAGTTAAGTTGCTGCACGGACATGATCAGCTGTATTTATTTGCCACCTGCTATGAAGCGGTTAAAGGTCATCCCATTGTTCAATCCCTCAAAAGAGATTTTTCCTATCCGGTGAGTGATGCCTTCACCCTGATACTTGATCCCTTTGATGACAAGGTAAATGGCTTTAGCTTCGGCGTAAATCCTTATGGGGTGCAAAGAGAGGGTTTGATAGCCAGTGGAGGAATCATGGGGGTTTCAACCGATTGGGACAATGCCTGGTATGCCGAAACCGTGCGTACACCCGAATATTGGACAGTAGAAATGCGCATTCCATACAAGACGCTTAGGTTTAAGGATGGAAACACATTGTGGGGGGTGAACTTTACCCGCAATGATTTAAAAACCAACGAGAGCAGCAGCTGGGGACCGGTTCCCCGTATTTACAACATCGCCACGCTCGCTTTTACGCAGAAAATGGTTTGGGATGAAGCGCCGCAAAAGCATGGCAGAAACATTTCGCTCATTCCTTTTACCACGGTGGAAGCCGACCGCAACATTGAAGCCAATGGAAGCTTCAACCACAAAGTGAGGGTAGGAGGAGATGCCAAAGTGCTCCTCAATGCCTCCCTCAATCTTGATGTTACTGCAGGTCCGGATTTTTCTCAGGTAGAAGTTGACAGGCAACAAACAAACCTCACGCGATTTAATCTCTTTTTTCCTGAAAGAAGAAACTTCTTTATTGAGAATTCCGATCTGTTTGCCTCTTTTGGATTCCGGCAGATCAGGCCTTTTTTTTCAAGAAGAATAGGGCTTAGGGAGGGTGCCCTCATCCCGATTATTGGTGGTTTTCGCCTGAGCGGAAAACCCAACAAAAACTGGAGAGTGGGACTGATGAGCATGCAAACGGAAGGGAGAGCCTCCCTGGGTGTAAACTCGGAAAACTTTACGGTAGCGGCTGTTCAAAGAATGGTGTTTGCCCGGTCCTATGTTTCGGCTATCTTGGTGAACCGGATATCCTATGATGAATCACGATTCCGTAACGATGCTTACAATACTGTGATTGGCATGGATTACAACCTCTCCTCACGCGACAATCTCTGGAATGGCAAAGCATTTTATCACCAGAATATCACTCCTCAGCGACCTGCCGATGCCTATGCCCATGCCACATGGCTTAACTACTCAAGTCGCACATGGAAGTTTGAATGGAACCACGAATATGTTGGGAAAAATTACCAACCGGGCGTAGGATTTGTTCCCCGGAACAAGGTTTTCGATCCGCTTGCCAATAAACTTTATCAAGTGGCCTATTGGAGGCTTGAGCCTTACCTGGGATATTTGTTTTTTCCTAAATCTTCCATTGTTAACAGTCATGGCCCAAGTATGTATGCAGATATTTACTTTAACAGTAATTACCTCCTGACTGATCGGCTTGTGCAAGCAGAATATGACATCAATTTTTTAAATACCTCTGTTCTTAAATACAGGGTGGTCAGTAACCTCACCCGTTTGTTTTATGCTTTTGATCTCACCGGAAAAGGGGATGTTTTGCTACCGGGCAATTATACTTACTACAACACAAACATCAGTTATACCACCAGCAAGAGAAGGTTGGTAACAGGAACATTTACCGCCGATGCAGGCACTTTTTTCAATGGCCGAAAGTTCAGTTGCATGGCTGATGTTTCCGGAAGAATTCAACCCTATGCTATTCTCTCTCTATCCGGCTCTTTTGATCGCGTGGAACTTGCTGATCTATCACGCACAAGAAATATTTTTCTTCTCGGTCCGCGTTTCGAATTTACCTTCAGCCGAAGTGTATTTTTTACTGCCTTTTTTCAGTACAACACACAGATTGATAACTTTAATATCAACGCGCGCCTGCAGTACCGATTTAAGCCCATGAGCGATTTGTTTGTGGTGTACACAGAAAATTACCTGACCCCCGTGTTTAATACCCGTAACCGGGCAGTGGTACTTAAATTTGTTTATTGGATCAATACCTGATCATGGAACTACTCACACCTACCGGATTCTCCGACTATGCCCTGCTTGATTGTGGCGATTTTCTGAAGTTTGAACGCTTCGGTGAATTTTTGCTTATCCGGCCTGAACCTCAGGCGCTCTGGAAGCCTGCAGCACCCGTTGAAGCATGGCGTTCATCCGCGCATGCAGAGTTTGTTCCTAAAAGCAGTTCATCCGGTACTTGGAAAAAACTCCGGCCCATGCCCGATCAATGGACACTGTCGTACAAATTGCCACAGTCCAAAACCAAGATTTCTTTCAGGCTTGCGCTAACGGGTTTTAAGCATGTGGGCATTTTTCCGGAGCAGGCAGTAAACTGGGATTACATATTTAACCATGTAAGCAAATGCAGGGAAACACAACCCCAGGTACTCAATTTGTTTGCATACACCGGCGGTGCTTCGCTTGCCGCTGCTGCTGCAGGTGCGGTAGTTACGCATGTGGATTCTATCAGGCAGGTGCTTACCTGGGCCAACCGAAACATGGAACTTTCGTCAATCAAAGACATCCGCTGGGTGCTCGAAGATGCGCTGAAGTTTGTGAAGAGGGAAGTAAAACGAGGTAAACATTACCATGGAATTATTTTGGATCCCCCTGCCTATGGGCATGGCACCGATGGCGAGAAGTGGAAACTGGAAGAGCATCTGACTGAAATGATGTCGCTGGTTTTTCAACTCCTGCATCCCGAGGAGCACTTTTTGATTTTAAATGCTTATTCCCTCGGTTTATCTTCGCTGGTGATCGAGAATTTATTAAAAGTACATACAAACAAAACCCCGGCTGCACATTTGCAAACCGGGGAGTTGTATCTTGCTGCTGAATCGGATGTTAAACTTCCTTTGGGCGTCTTTGGAAGAATCAATACAGCAATATCCTTATAGATTAAAACCTGTATCCAAAGCTCAGGCTTCCAAACAGAAGTGAGCGGATTTGAGGAACCATGCCACTCATTGTTGCCGTGGCTGTTCCGGTTGTTGTGTTTACACTTACATCGTAGTCAAACAAGCCTTGTGTATCAATTTCCATGTTCTGCTTCAATTCGTCCGCAGAGAATGGAATGGTGAGCACCGGATTCTGTACAGTGGCTTCAAGGGTAGATTGCGCAACGCCAAGTCCCAGGAAACACCAGTCAACCACGAATCCATTTTTTGCCCATTGTTTTCCAAGCATAAAACCACCACCTATTTGGGTCAGCGATGTCTCAAAATTAATGTCCAGGTTCAATTGGGCAGGGAGGGTTACAGAGGAGGGTAATCCGACGGGAAGGCTGCCACCTGTCAATGCAAGTGGATTGCTGAGGGTTGTTCCAAAGCTCATGTTAAACCTGGAATACCTGCCATACAAGCCCATGTAAAATCCATGGGGCGCCGTGTGCTTATCTTTCTTTCCGGGATAATAACGAAATTCCGGTGTTAAGGCAAATCCCCCCAGCGTTGCTGAAAAAGAGCCACTCTCTGTACTTCCCGTGGTTTGAAGAAATCCGGGCTCGTAAGGAATCATAAAACGGAAACCCAGTTGTCCAGACATGTTTTTGTGGAAGGCGTACTCAGCAGCAAGGTTGATGTTCATAAAAGCCAGCGACATGAGGTTGGTCTTTACCACAAAAGGCCGCTCAATTTTCCCTCCTCCTCCGGCAAAAAGTAAACTCCCGGAGTTTTCCTTTTTTGAGAGGATACTAAAATCATCTGCCTTTCCGTGCAAGGCGGCGAGGCTGCAAAACAGGAATACTAGTGTTTGTTTTTTCATATGTTTTTTTTTGTGTTGCAAACCTAAACAAATGACTCAGTTCTGCAAATGTGATTTTTGTTAGTTATTAACATTGTTGCGCGGAATTATTGACAATTTCAGGCGGATACCCAAACGGGAGTACATTTGTTTTATGAAACTGGCGGCTATAGACATCGGTTCGAATGCAGTGCGTTTGCTAATCGCCATGGTTGTGGAAACCTCTCCGCACCCTGTTTTTAAAAAAGTGGAACTGGTGAGGGTGCCCATCAGATTGGGAGAAGACGCATTTGTACAAGGCAGAATCAGTGAGAAAAAAATGAACATGCTCGTCAAAGCCATGCTGGCTTTTCGGCAGCTCATTGATGTGTTTGAAGCTACCTCCTGGAGGGTTTGTGCAACCTCTGCCATGCGCGATGCTTCCAACCGGGAGGAGGTTATCCGCAGGGTTAAACAGGAAACAGGATTACAAATTGAAATTGTTGACGGGAAGTCGGAGGCGCGTATCATTTATTCCAATCATATAGCCGAAGATCTCGACAGAAGCTCCTCGTATCTCTACATTGATGTAGGCGGCGGAAGTACTGAACTCACCCTGTTTTCAGATAATCAGATTGCCGCTTCTCAATCCTTTAACATTGGTACCATCCGCATCCTGCATGAACAGGTAAGCCGCGAAGAATGGGAAAAAATGAAGTCCTGGATACAGGCCAACACAGGCGATGCAGGAAAGATTGAAGCCATTGGTTCCGGCGGCAATATCAACAAGATTTATAAGATCGCCTATGGCAAGGCCAACAAGCCCATGCCCGTAAAAAAAATAAAAGAAATTTCAGATTATATCAGTGAATTTTCCTACGACGAACGCATCGTGCACCTGGGACTTAACGAGGACCGGGCAGATGTGATTCTTCCGGCTTGTAAGATTTTTCTTACGGTGTGTAAATCGGCAGGCATTGATAAAATTCATGTGCCGCAAACAGGACTGAGCGATGGCATTGTTCACCTGCTCTACGAGGAACACCTGGCCTCAAAAAAAAAAGGATAAGCAAGGCATCTCTCCATTCGGTTTAAAGGTTTAGCCAGTTAACCATGATTTCGTCGCTGTGTGCGCACAAGATTGACTCAGGATGGTATTGAATGCCTCTCACATGGCTGTTTTTAATGCGGTATGACATGATGTTGCCTTCAGCATCTCTCCCGGTAATTTCAATAAGGGCAGGCAGCTCTTCTTCACTTACCATCCAGGAATGGTACCGCGCTACATCAAAGACAGGAGGCAGACCCTTATACAGTGCATCCTTGTGGTCGCTTACCCACATCGGGCTGCTGATGCCGTGAAACACTTTTTTATCCTGAAAGAGTTTTGCACCGTAATAGGAAGCAATGGCCTGGTGTCCCAGGCATACGCCCAACACTTTTTTTTTGTCAAGCACTGCAGGCATCACCTCCATCAAGCGTCCCGCTTCATGAGGAAGTCCCGGACCCGGAGAAAGGATGATCATCTCGTGTCCGGCAATCGCTTCTTCCAGACGCGCATCATCATTGGTAATAAGTTCGATGTTTCCTTTGTGATGCTTCTCTGCAAGATGCAGCAGGTTGTGCGTAAAGGAATCGTAATTGTCAATCAGCAGGATTGGCTCATCCATGTAAATTTACATATGAATGGATCGCTTTTCAGTAGCGTCCAGACATGCTTCCTTGAACGATTCGGTAAAGGTAGGATGTGCATGACTCATGCGGGCAATATCTTCTGCACTCGCACGGAATTCCATTGCCACAACCGCTTCTGCAATCATGTCGGCAACACGCGGACCAATCATGTGCACACCAAGAATCTCATCGGTGCTTGCATCGGCAAGTACTTTTACAAACCCATCGGTATCCATGCTGGCCCTTGCCCTGCCACTGGCTTTAAAAGGAAAGGAACCTGATTTGTAGGCAATCTTTTGTTCCTTGAGTTGCTCCTCGGTTTGTCCTACGCCGGCAACTTCCGGCCAGGTATACACCACGCCCGGAATCAGGTTGTAATTGATATGCGGTTTCTGTCCTTTGATGATTTCTGCCACAAATACTCCTTCTTCCTCTGCCTTGTGCGCAAGCATGGCTCCCCTCACCACATCTCCTATGGCATATACACCGGAAACCCCAGTCATCAGGTGATCATCCACGATGATTCTGCCCCTTTCATCCGTTTTGATGCCGGCTTTTTCCAATCCTAAATTTTCAGTGTATGGCTTTCTGCCGAGTGCAACCAAACAATAATCACCGCTAAACTCCACTTCCTTGCCTGATGCATCCTGAGCCTTTACGGTCACTGTTTTGCCTTTGGTAAGCGCAGAAACTACCTTGTGCTTCAGGTGAAAGGTGAAACCAAGTTTGGTGAGCGATTTTTGTAATTCTTTTCCCAGCGATTTGTCCATGCTGGGAATAATGCCATCCGCATATTCAATAACTGTTACTTTGGAACCGAGGCGGGCATATACTGAGCCAAGCTCCAGACCAATGACTCCGCCGCCCACAAGCAACAGATGTTCCGGTACTTCTTTTAATTCCAATGCTTCCGTGGAGGTAATGATGCGCTTCTTGTCAATGCTGATGCCGGGCAAACTAAAAGGTTTTGAACCGGTGGCAATGATGATGTTCTTTGCGCTGAGTGAACTTGTTTTTCCATCCTCATGCGCCACACTCACTTCATGCGAAGAGACAAAGGATCCGTGTCCGTAATAGGTGGTGATTTTGTTTTTTTTCATCAGGTAAACGATGCCATCACAAGTTTGCTTTACCACATCATTTTTTCTTTTGACCATTTGCGCCAGATTCACCTTCAGGTTTTTCAGCTCAATGCCATGTTCAGGAAAAGTATGTGCAGCGTTATGAAAATGTTCTGAAGAATCGAGCATGGCTTTAGAAGGAATACATCCCACATTAAGGCAGGTTCCGCCAAGCGTTTTGTACCTTTCAATGAGGGCTGTTTTTAAACCCAGTTGGGCACAACGAATGGCAGATACATATCCTCCGGGTCCGGAGCCTATCACGATGACATCAAAATTTTCCATGGTTTTAACTTGATTTTTTTCCAAAGGTATTTAAAAGAATTTTACCCGATAATCCGGCAATCAGCAAAAGCACAGAAACAAATGCAGCTGTTGCATAAATGTAATCACCCATCAGGGTATAAAGCGTTTTCTGTTCATTTAAACTTACCTCCTGCTTAAGTACAGCCTCTCTCCACCAGGTACTGGATTGCACAATTTCTCCGCGCTGGTTAATGAAGCCGGAAATACCTGTGTTGGCGCTTCTGGCAATATCCCTCCGGTGCTCTATGGCACGAAGCCGCGCATAACTCAGGTGTTGTCTGTAGCCGGGTGAATCGTCCCACCATCCGTCGTTTGTGATGATGCACAATAGATTTGCACCATTCTTTACATAATCGCCCACATACGCACCATACACACTTTCGTAACAAATCACGGGCGCTGCAAGGATAGATGAACCGGGTACAGCAAACACCTCGCGATCATCCTGAATACCCCAAACTGCCAATGGTTCCGCCCAGATCAATGGCCAGGCTGTTAAGCGGTTTTGTGAGTACAGGAAAAGGAATGCGCTCTACACCGGGCACCAATCGCGATTTGTGATACACCGGAACACTGTCGTTCTTACTCACCAGGATGGCTGAATTATAGCTGTCGTAATACCCTTCTTCTCCATACAACTTACGCGCTGAAAAGGTGGGTGGTTCCTTCGTGGCATAATATTGTGCAGTAGATGCTCCCAGCAAAAAAGGCGTGAAATTTTTATGTGCAATAAAAGATTTTACTGCCATCACCTGAGGCGAAACAGCCAATTCATGTTCCCATACATCAAAAGGAATGCTGGTTTCCGGACCAATCATCAATTGCACCTCAGGTGTCCATTTTTTTTCAGCCAGGTTGAGCAATCGCTGCATCTGCGCCTCCACCTTAAGTCCCCCAAACTTCTCGCCGTAGGGGTCGATGTTGGGTTGCACCACAAGTACACTTGCCTTTTCACCTTTTTCTGTATGCATAAAAAACATAAGTATTCCTGCAAGCACGGGCAGGAGAATGCTTGCACAGGCATAGAGCAAATGGCGGTAGAGAAATCCCCTTTCTATCCAAAGAATAAACAAGGTGTTTACGGCAAACACCCATAGACTTCCGCCGGGCACACCCGTAAACTCATACCATTGTATCCACACAATATTCTCGCTGAATACATTGCCAAGGGTAAGCCATGGCCAGGTTAATTCCCAGTTCAGATGAAGCCATTCAAAGCCCAGCCAGAGCAGGCATCCTGTGATCCAGGCTTGCCATGCACCACAGCGTAATCCCACCGAAAAGGAAATCTGCCAAACCATGCTCATCAGCAGGCTGTTGGCCAGTATCGCAAGTGCAGCTCCGCCCAGCGTGGAATATCCTACCCACCAGGTGCAACAAAAATTCCATACCAGCATGGCGAGGTATACAAACAGAAAAAAACGACCGGCTTGTTTTTTTCGCAAGGATATTTTCAGGACAGAATAGAGCGGAATCCAGGCAAAAAAAATGATTCCTGCAAATCCGCTTACCGGCCAGGATACCCAGAGCAGCAAGCCGCAAAGCAGTGCCAGTAAAAATCTGTTTTCAAAAAATTTATGCATCGCTTCTCTCAATGGATTTTTTGCGCGGCACCCTGAGCAAAAGCACAAAGCCGGCAATAAAAAATACAATCAGTGACAAAATAGAATTGCGCATACCTCCGGTGATGCCTTCTATAAAACCAAAAAGGAAAGTACCAATCACAATGCCAATTTTTTCGCATACATCATAAAAACTAAAATAGGATGCATGGTCATGGGTAGCCGGCAGAAGTTTGGCATAAGTGCTTCTGGAGAGAGATTGTATGCCCCCCATCACCAGTCCCACACTCGCCGCCACCACATAAAACTCGTTTGGCAGATACACAAAGCGATAAGTGCCTGTGCAAATAAATATCCAGATAACAAGTGCGAACAACAGAGCCTGTATGTTTCCGAATTTTTTAGAGAGTGCCGAAAACAAGAAGGAGCCTGCTATCCCCAGAAACTGAATCAGCAATACAGCCGTAATCAGGTGGCTGTCTTTGAGTCCGGCAATTTCTTTTTTGGCAAATAAAACGGCCATGAGCATCACGGTTTGTACCCCCATGCTAAAAACAAAAAAGGCGTAGAGATATCTTTTCAATGCTGTGCTTTGCGACAAATCATGCCATACTTTTTGTAGCTCAATGATCCCTTTGGTAAGCATTCCGGTTTGTTTTGCTTTGTTGCGGTTCTCTGCCGGAAGATTCCGCAATGTAACTTGTGCAAAACCAAACCACCAGATGCCTACTCCCACAAAAGCCCATCGGGCATTCATGCCTGCAGCCTGAATCAGCACAAGGATGATGATGAGCAGAATGGCAGAACCGGCATAGCCCATTGCAAATCCACGAGCACTTACTTTGTCGTGCATATCTGTGCTTGCAATTTCAGGTAAAAATGCGTTGTAGAACACAAGACTCCCCCAAAAGCCTACACTGGCAAACAACAAGGTGAGCATGCTACTGAAGAGATCTGTGGGACTAAAAAAATACAGCATGGCGGTTGACAGGGATCCCAGCAAGCAAAAGAGGCGCAGGAAAAACTTTTTCTTGCCCGAATAATCAGCAATGCCCGAGAGCACAGGTATAAGCAAGGATACAATCACAAAGGAGAGAGAAATGGTATACGAATACAACTCGGTATTTTTAAAGGAAACACCAAAGAGTTCTACCATGTCTGAAATGATTTTTCCGTCTTTTTTTGTGCTTGTTACATTCTCATAGAAAATAGGAAAGATGGCTGAGGAAATCACCAGGGGATAGGAAGAGTTGGCCCAATCGTAAAAGGTCCAGGCACGAATGGTGCGAGGATCATTTGCCGGTGTTTTCATGCGAAAATTTTTTTACGGTTTCAATAAATACTTTTACATGTGAGGCATCAATATCCGGATACAAACCATGTCCAAGGTTGGCGATAAAAGGCAAGCCTCCGGCTTTTTGCAGCATGGCTTTTGTTTTGATGCGTATGTTTTCCGGACTTGCATACAGCACGGAAGGATCGAGGTTCCCCTGTAGGGTTTTGCCTTTGGTAGTTTGTCGGGCAAAAGAGATGTCTGTTTGCCAGTCCAAACCAATCACATCGCACTTGCTTGCTGCAAAATCATCAAGTGCATAAAAAGCTCCTTTTGCAAACACAGTGATGGGCACCTCCGGCATATCTGCTTTCAGGGCATCACAGATGCGGCGGATGTAAGGTGTAGCAAATTCGCTGTAATCTTCGGGAGACAAGACGCCGGCCCAGGAGTCGAACAATTGCAGCATGGCTGCACCCGCTTTTACCTGTTCTTTTAGGTAAATGATGCTGGCTTCCGTAATCAGCTGCAAGAGTTTGTGCGAAAGTGCAGGCGCTGTGTAAAGCATCTTTTTTGCCACCGAAAAGGTTTTGGAACCCTTGCCTTCAGTCATGTAACAAAAGATGGTGAAAGGGGCTCCTGCAAAACCAATCAGTGGCACTTCGCCTGCCAGCTTCTCGGTGGTAAGGGTGATGGCTTTGTATACATAATCCAGAGAGGAAATTCCTTGCAGAGAAAGTGTGTCCAGGTCTTTTTCATGGGCAATGGTCTTCGGAAAAAGCGGGCCTCTTGCCTCAACCATTTCGTAGGGCAGCCCAAGCGCTTCCGGAATCACGAGGATATCCGAGAAGATGATGGCGGCATCGGTTTGTAAAATTTCTATGGGCTGAATGGTTACCTCTGCTGCAAGGGCCGGATTCTTAAGCAAACCAAAAAATGATCCTGCTTTTGCCCTGCTGGCCCTGTACTCAGGCAATACCCTGCCTGCCTGCCGCATGAGCCAAACCGGATATCGGGGTGTGACTTGTCCTTTGGCTGCCTGTAAAATCAAATCGTTCCGGTATGCTTTCATGGTCGCCAAAAATACACTTTCTGCGGGCTTCTTTATAGTGTTTGCAGGCTTTGTTTTTCTGGTGATTTACAATGAAAAACAAGGGTATACAATTCTAGTAAAAAAGAAAAGCGGGATGTCATCTCTATGGATGATATCCCGCTTTGGGAAAAGATGAAACCAAAGAGCTTAGTTTACTGTGATGGTGGTTTCGGCAGTGCTGGTTTTGCAAGTGCCTTCGCAATTGTTCTTGCAGTTTTTGGCAGTTACTTCAATTTTTTTGGTTCCGGGAGTGGAAAAACTAACCGACCAGGTAAGGTCTTTTTCTCCTCCACCATTGATGGTGGTATATCCGGATGAACCGGATCCCCATCTGATACAGGTAAAGTTGTCGATGCTGTTGATGGTAAATGTCACAGGTTCGTTTACAGTCACTGTGGATTTTCCGGCTTTAATTTCCGGCGTGCCCGGTGTTTTCAGGCAGGCGCTTAATCCAAGTGCACAAACAGCTGTGCAAACCCAAAGGATACTTTTCATTTTTTTTAGTGTTAAATGTTCGTCCTACTCTTAAGGCTTTTCAGTTACGCCCCGTTTTAAGGGTAAGCGGCTCCCTTGCTGGCAATAATAATTACTGTTATAATCATTTCCAAAAAAAATCTGTATCAATAAATGAAATCGCTGCTTGTCCAAAGTTCTCCAATTCCATACCCGTTCTATCTGGTAAATATGCCCTATTTTCGTCAGCATGTCCATCCGCATCTTCTCCTACAATGTAAACGGCATCCGTTCGGCCATCAGCAAAGGCCTTATGGATTGGGTAGCCGCCGAAAAGCCTGATATCATCTGTTTTCAGGAAATCAAAGCCGACCACGACAGCATCGCCAATCATCATTTTGAAGACATGGGCTATCAAACCTTTTGGTTTCCGGCGCAAAAAAAGGGTTACAGCGGGGTAGGCATCGTAAGCAAAATACCTCCGCAAAAGGTAGTTTACGGTTGTAACAATCCCCTCTATGATGCAGAAGGGCGTTTCATCACTCTGCATTTTTCAGATTTTTCAGTGATTTCGGTGTATCATCCTTCCGGCTCCTCCGGCGATGAACGACAAGCTTTTAAAATGCAATGGCTCGATTATTTTTCAAGCTACATGACTGCCTTTCGCAAGCAGTATCCTCGCCTGGTAGTTTCGGGCGACTACAATATCTGCAACAAGGCCATTGATATTCACAACCCGGTTTCCAACGCCAAAAGCTCCGGCTTTCTTCCGGAAGAAAGAAAATGGTTCGACGATTTTCTGGCTTCCGGTTATGTGGATTCCTTTCGCATGTTCAACAGCCAACCCGGCCAGTATACCTGGTGGAGCTTTCGTGCCGGTGCCCGCGGAAAAAACCTCGGTTGGCGCATCGACTACAACCTGGTTACCGATACACTCAAAGACAAACTGTTAGCTGCCGGTATTTGTCCGGACGCCAGACACTCCGACCATTGTCCCGCCTGGGTTGAACTGGCTTTGTGATCCGTATTTTTTAAATGGATCTGTCAAAAGAATGACAAGGTGTAAGCAAATCAATTATTTTTGAAGCCTTGAAACAACCTGCCGCATACGGAATTTTTTTACTGCTCTTTCTGCAACTGATGCTCTCAGGTGGATTTTGGTTTGGTTGCATGGGAGTGGTGCAGTTTCACCGTTATCAAACCCATGCCCACACATATGTACACAGAAATACTCCACTGATGCGTATTGTGTTTCAGGGCAAACAAACTTCCAAAGAAATCAATCATCATGGAAAGATGTACGATGTGGTGTTTAGGCATTTCTCCCATGGCCACACGGTATGCTACATGCTTTTGGATGCTGAAGAAAATGCCTGGCTGAGCCTCTCGGAGAAATTTGCACATCCCAAATCCGACAGAGAAAAATCAGCGCAACAATTTGCGGGCTTTCTCCTGAACATGCATTATATGCATCCTTTCTCTGAAATTTTATGTGCCCCTGTTGGAAATCAAATCACAAAGGGTATTGCCTCTGCATCGCAGCAATTGCGCGCAGGTTTCCGGAACGCTCCCTCGCTTCCTCCGGAATGGATGAATGATTTTTCGCGCTTCGCGATCTAAATACATTCATTCATCACAAAAAACCTCGTATGAAAAAATTACTGCAGGCCATTCTGTGCCTGTGTATCTCTTCGTCTCTGCATGCCCAGCAGAACGATTCTCTCAAAAGCTACAGCCTCTCCGAAGTGGTTGTCTCCGTAAACAAATCTCCCGATACGCTGGGCCGTATCTCTCAGCAGGTGCTCCTGCTCGACAAATCGTGGATTACCCGTCAGCAGGCCCAAACAACAGCCGATCTGCTTTCACAAACCACGCAGGTGTATATCCAGAAAAGCCAGGCCGGAGGCGGCAGTATTACCCTCAGGGGCTTTGAAGCTGTGCGTAACCTGCTGGTGATTGATGGTATCCGCATGAACAACCTGATATACCGTTCCGGTCACCTGCAAAACATCATGACCACCGACAACCAGTCACTCGAAAGAATTGAAGTGCTTTTCGGGCCCTCCTCCAACATGTATGGCAGTGATGCGCTGGGCGGTGTGGTTCATCTCTACACCAGGGAAGCGCGCTTTGCCGAAGAAGGAAAAAAATGGGTGCATGGAAATGCTTCTCTCAGGTATGGATCGGTAAACAATGAAAAAACTGCCCATCTTGATTTTAATATGGCCAATCACAAACTCTCCTGGCTGTCCTCTTTCACCTTCAGCGATTTTGATGACCTCAGAAGTGGTACAAATCAAAATCCTTTTTATACTACACCCTACGGCGAAAGAAGGATATACTATGCACGGGTGAACGGCAAAGACAGTGCAGTAGAAAATGCCAACCGTTTTTTGCAGGTTCAAACGGCCTACAGCCAGTGGGACATGATTCAGAAAATTGCTTACAAACAAAATGCACACCTGCGTCACCAACTCAATTTTCAGTTGAGCAATTCCTCTAATATTCCGCGATACGACCGGCTTACCGACAAAGGTTCTGTCAATCCGCTGGCTTTTGCAGAGTGGTATTACGGGCCCCAAAGCCGCATGATGGGCGTGTATGATCTCCATTATTCCAATGCCGAAGCAGGCATCCAGTATTTTCATCTCGCGTTGGCCTGGCAAGACATTCAGGAATCAAGATTCACCAGGCGTTTCGGAAGCAATGATTTGCAGAGAAGGGTAGAAGATGTGAATGTGCTCTCTCTTTACGCCGATGCTACACGCAACTGGAAGTCGCATACCCTGCGTGCCGGTGTGGATGTGCAATACAACACACTCCGTTCTACTGCCAGCCTCTTGCGCATCACCGACCAGAACATACTGCCTTGGAGCACGCGTTATCCCGGTGGAGACAATATCCTTCTGAATGCCTCTGCCTATGCTTCCCATACCTGGGCCATTAACAGCCATACCACGCTAAACAGCGGACTAAGAGCCGGCTATTCCTCCCTTCGTTCGGTGTTTACCGATACCACCTTTTTTAAATTTCCGTTTACCGAAGCAAAACAAAACATGCCGGTGTATTCCGGAAGTGTGGGTATCACTCACATCATGGAGCCGGGAGCCAAACTCAGCTTCATGGTTTCTACAGGTTACCGCGTACCCAATGTGGATGACCTGAGCAAGGTGTTTGAAACCGCCAAGGGCAGGGTAGTGGTTCCGAATCCGAATCTGCGACCCGAAAAAACCATCACTTACGAGCTGGGAATTGCTACGCTCGGAAAAGGAAATTCCATGTGGGAAAACAACCTGTATTACACAGATTTCATCGATGCCATCATCACCGATGTGTACAATTACAACGGAAGTGATTCCATTACCTACGATGGCGTCAGGAGCCGTGTGTTTGCCAGCCAGAACAAACAGCGCGCCTATATCTGGGGATTCACTTCCAACTACAGGTACCGCTATAACCGTCATTTTGAATACAGCCTGGGAGCCACCTACACCTACGGCCGGGTAAAAACCACCGGTGCCGATGTGCCCATTGATCATATCCCGCCCTTTATGTCGCGGATGCAGATGAGCTACACAAACAACATCCTGAAAGCTGATTTTTATCTTCAGTTTCACGGCTGGAAGCGCATCGGTGATTTCAGCCCCGTTGGCGAAGACAATCCACAATATGCCCAAGCCGAAGGCATGCCTGCCTGGTTTACTGCCAACATCAGGACTTCTGTGAAACTGTATCGCGACATCCACCTCACAACAGGCGTAGAAAACATCTTCGATACGCAATACCGAACATTTGCCAGTGGCATCAATGGCCCCGGAAGAAATGTGTTTGTCTCTCTCAGAACATCCTTTTAATGGCATGAACATACATGAAAACAAACCCCGGCAATGACCGGGTTTTTTTATTTTCCTTTACAAGAAGTGACCAATTGTTTTGAGTGCTTTATTAGCAAGGATTTGCAAAACTCCAATGAATTCAAGGTGCAAATAAGGTATAATGCCTTACAGGAAATTCACTTTTGAGTGGATTAATGATTTTACTTTCGGGTTAGGAATCAGAAAGCAATCTGTTAAGTTTTTCATCCATTCATTTTTTCTAAATACAATTGATTCAATAGTAAAAAATGGATTATATCATATTTCTTTATTTGGCATTATGTTTTGCTGTGGGTTCTATTGGATAC
>JBEICQ010000044.1:0-15641 GCA_040383885.1 Flavobacteriales bacterium
ACTGACTTTCAAAGGAAAATTTTTTACCAATATTGCCATACAGCCAGAAGCCCCGCGTATTGGTTTGAATTTTATTCTTTTGAGAGAAATTTCTCTTAAAAACAATGACCGTATAAAAATCAATATGATAATAAGAAGATGAAATTTAGATCATGTTTTTTCTGAAAAGATGTCTTTCAAAAAGATTATCTGTGGTATCAAAAAAACTGAAGTAATGAAGGGAATCTTTGTAAGTATTGAATTTCACAACAGATCTTACCAATGGTTTTGACGAAAGTCCGGCCATGCCATGCTGAGATTTGATATGGTATTCTTCATGCCTGATGTTTGAGAAATACTCATAGGGATGCATCACAGGCTGAGCAAGCAAATTCGCATCAGGAGGAAGGCAGAATAAAGCGATAAAAACAAAAAAAAGATACTCCCTTTTCAATTTAGAAAGATGCCTTTTCATTTATTTCCCTGTATACACGGGTGATTCCCTCATGCAGCGAAATGCGGTGCGACCAGCCCATGCCATGGATCCTGGAAACATCCATCAGTTTTCTTGGCGTACCATCGGGCTTGGAAGTATTAAAAATAATCTGCCCTTTAAATTCTGTAACTTCTTTCACAAGATGAGCCAGATCTGCAATACTGATATCGGTGCCGCTTCCCACATTCACAAAAAGTTCTTCATTATAGTTTTCCATGAGGAAGTAACAGGCCTCTGCGAGGTCATCAACATGTAAAAATTCCCTCAGAGGCTTTCCTGTTCCCCATACTTCTACCTCTTGTAATCCGAGGTTCTTGGCTGTGTGAAATTTACGGAGCAATGCGGGCAACACATGAGAATTATTCAGGTCATAATTGTCATTGGGACCATACAAATTGGTTGGCATGGCTGAAATAAAATTACAACCATACTGTCTTCTGTAGGATTCACAAAGTTTTATTCCTGCTATTTTGGCAATGGCATAAGGTTCGTTGGTTGGCTCCAGACCCGAGCTGAGCAAATACTCTTCTTTTAGCGGCTGAGGGGCCATCTTGGGATAAATACAGGAAGAACCCAGAAACAAAAGTTTTTTCACGCCATGTTTATAGGAAGCATGAATCACATTGCATTCTATCATCAGGTTGAGATACAGAAAATCTGCCCTGTACACATTGTTGGCTTGTATGCCACCCACCTTTGCAGCAGCCAAAAAAACATAATCAGGTTTTTCGTTTTCAAAAAAACGATCTACTGCTTCCTGATTTGTAAGATCCAGTTCTGCTGATGTACGCATCAACAAATTGGAAAATCCTTTTGACTGAAGGAAACGGACAATGGCTGAACCAACCATGCCTCTGTGCCCGGCAATAAAAATTTTATCTGTAGCTTTCAAAACAAGAATTATGGCTTTCAAAGGTAAACCTTTTTATTGATTTGCCATCGGTTTCATATTGCTTACTTTTACATCCTCGCATCATGAAACACCTTCTGTTCAGGATAATTCTGCTCCCACTCTTAGTACTTACCTTTTGCTGTGATGCGCAACCAACACTTACCTATGATTTTGAAAACTGGAATACTGATCTCTCCCTCCCGGGCTGGTCGCATTCTTTGATTGGTGCAGGAAAAACAGACACTGCTTATTCAGGTAACCATGCCATCCGCGTATGGAATTGGTATTATTACAGCAAGGGATACTTTTACAATGATACCGGTCTTGCTTACTTACCTATGCCCAACAGTTTTCCCTTTCATCGCGGCAGTGCCCTCTCATTTGCGCCTGCAAGCGTTTCGGGATATTACCGGTATATTCCGGGTGACAACAACAGCAGCAACGACTCTGCCTGGATAAGAATTACGCTTACCCGGTTTAATTCTCAAACAATGCAAAGCGACAGCATTGGCTCCGGCATGATTAAGCTTGGATTCTCCTCGCAGTATATTCCCTTTGAGTTTCCCATCAATTACTATTCGCAGGACATCCCCGAGACCTTTCTGATTGCAATTGTTTCAAGCATCAACGGATTTTGTAGTACAGCAGGCTCAGGAGAATGTCTTTATCTGTCGGTGGATGATCTTTCGCTTGCCACTCAAACAGGTATCAAGCTACCCATCCAAACAATCGGTATTTACATGATAGATGCCAACACACTATACATTCAGGAAAATCCAGGAGGGATATTGCACATACAGGATATTTCCGGAAGAATCAGGCGGCATGAATACCTTTCGGGAGGTGTAAAAACAATCAACATCAGTGACCTGAATCCGGGTTTTTATTTTGCCACCTTGTTGCATGAGCAAAAAACCAAAACATTTACATTCAGCATCACCAAGCCATAATTTCATGCAGCACTTTTTAATCGCAGGCCTCGGTAATCCTGAACAACAATATGCAGGTACCCGTCATAACATCGGATTTGATGTGGCAGACGCACTCGCCTCCAAACTTGAATCAAGCTTTGAAAAAACAAAACTTGGATGGATTGCTGAGGGAAGACACAAAGGAAAAAAAATGACACTTCTTAAGCCTGATACCTACATGAACCTGAGCGGAAAATCGATTGCTTACTATTTGCAGAGTTACAAAATACCTCCGGAACATCTGCTTGTGGTAACTGACGACCTGGCCCTTCCATTCGGAACCATCAGGATAAAACCCAAAGGAAGTGATGGCGGGCATAATGGTTTACACAGTATAATAGAGCATCTCGGCCACAACAATTTTGCCAGGCTCAGATTTGGGATTGGAAGTGATTTTGCAAAAGGAAGACAAGTCGATTATGTCCTCGGCAAATGGAATGAAGAAGAAACCAAGCTTTTGCCTGAGAGGATCTCCCAATGCTGTGAGGCCCTTATCGCTTTTGCACTCAGTGGCATTTCATTTAGTATGTCTGCATATAACGGAAAATGATGTTTTTTACCGATACCCATACACATCTTTATCATGAATCTTTTGCCAAGAGCATCGGTGAATTGCTCGCTAATGCCTCTGCAAAAGGGATTCACAGGTATGTACTTCCCAATATCGATGAGGATTCTATTGAGGCCATGATTGCCTTACAAAGATCGGAGCCTCAAAAAATGCGTTTGCTCATGGGACTTCATCCTTGCTCAGTGAATGAAAATTACCTACAATCACTTGATGTCATCAAGTCCTATCTTCAGCATGATGGTGTTATTGGGGTAGGTGAAATCGGTTTGGATTTTTACTGGGACAAAACCTACATCAGAGAACAGGAGGAGGCACTAAAAATACAACTCAAATGGGCAATTGAAAAAAACATGCCGGTTTCTCTGCATTGCAGAAATTCCATTGACAGAACGATTGTCCTGCTCAGAGAAGTACTAAAAGAATATTCTCCCTCTCCTCGCTTCACAGGTGTCTTCCATTGTTTCACCGGAAGCATGGAACAAGCCGAAAGGATTATGGAGCTGGGCTTTTTCCTGGGCATAGGAGGTGTAGTAACTTTTAAAAATGCAGGGATTGCAGAGCTTGTCAAAGAAGTTCCACTCTCTCATCTGGTACTCGAAACTGATGCCCCCTATCTGGCTCCGGTTCCACACCGGGGAAAGCCTAATTTACCTGAGTACCTGTTTTTGATTGCTCAAAAAATTGCAGAGATAAAAAACTGCACGCTACAGGAAGTTTCCGAAAAAACAGAACAAAACGCTTCCACGATTTTTGGCTTTACTCAGTAAGTGAGATGCCCGCACGAAGGTAAGTGTATACATCCACCGGATGATCCCCCAATTTGATGGAAGATCGTTTGTGACCGAGACGAACAATGACCATGTTTTTCTGCGGCATGCAAATAATGTATTGACCCAGTATTCCCCTTGCATAAAACACTTTGCTTCCTCTGAATGAGAGTAACCATGTGTGATAACCATAGAGAGGATTGGCATTTTTTCCGCCATTTAATTTTGCAGGCCTAAAGGCTTCCTGCATGTAACTTGAGTCTATGATTTGTTTTCCATAAAGTTTACCATCATGCAACATCAGCATACCCAGCTTAGCAAAATCCGTAGCGTGTGAATTAAAACAACAAAATGCACGAGGATCTCCATTGGGATGATCTAAACTCCAGAACGCATTTTTGGTAGCATGAATCGGTTTCCATAATTTTTCGGAGGCATACAGGTTCAATGGCTTCTTTACGGCGGCTTCCAGCACATAACAAAGCAGTTGGGTATTGCCGCTTTGATAATCAAAAGATTCTCCGGGACTGCCCGACAAATGATGCCTTTTTATTGTGTTTTTCAGGTTGTTTCCGTACAGTATTTCTGCAGCAAAACCAAAGGGATTGAGGTAGCTCTCTGTGAAGTTAATACCCGAACTCATGGTCAACAAATCCCTGATCCGCACTTTTTTTCCGGTGTGCTCATCAATCCATGGCAGATATCTCCCAATCGGATCGTCCAGGCTTTTGATGGTACCTTCTCCGAGGGCACATCCGGTAAGCAGGCCAACTACTGTTTTTGCCATGGAAAAACTGTTGGACAGTGAATCCGGGGTATATCCATCACCATAAGATTCATAAAGAATGCTATCATTCTTAATCACAAGAAATGCAGTTGTACCTAATCTCGCAGAGAGAGACAGGGCTTCCTCGGGCAATTGCTTTTTGTTGTAGAGCCTGTGCCGCGGGATAGGCAGTGGTGCGCTTGTTTCAATGCTTGCCAGCGGATCTTTATTAAATTGATGTATGTCCGGCCCCATGCGGCCCTCGAAAACAGTGTAGCGTAAAACCTGATATACAAAGTACTTCCCTGAAATTATTGCATAGAGATTGAATACAACAACCACGATACCAATGAACCAAAGGAGAAATTTAAATGCCGGCCTGATTGAAAAAAATCTTCTCATTTCTTTTATGTGCTGAATGCATTGTCATCGCTGGGAATGACATGTTATATGCATTTGAATCAAAGCTATATAAAATTAAGAAACATCTGCCATGTGTCATGGCAAAAACTTATTGAGTGCTTCCGAGAGGACTCTTGTTTGATTAAGCCTGCTAAAGCGTTCTAAAATTTCTCTATTGGGATTGCGTTTTACATTTCCTGTAGAGGAAAACTCAGCAATTGCCAACTCCAGAATATGCACTGCTTCTTCGCTGTTATTGGCAATCATGGCAAGTTCTGATGAAGTGAGAATGTGCTCAAGTACATCATGATCGGAAGGACAAAGAATAACCGGTTTATGGCAGGCGATGTAATCAAATATTTTTGTGCCGGGCGAACCTTTCACTGCACCATAAGCTACCATCAGCAAAAGATGGGCTTCGCATTGTTTTCGAATGACCTCATGACGAGGCATCCTGCCGGTTATTTCAATATAATCTTCATATCCGGTCATGTATTTTTCAATACGCTGTTTTTGTTTTTGATCGTAGGCCGTTCCAAGAAACTGCAGTTGCATTCTGGTGTTTTTTCCGTGCTTGTCTATCATTTTTTTCCATGCACTTAAAAACAATTCAATTTGCTGCATAGGGATCAGAGTCCCATTGTACACCACCGTGAACACTTCATTTTTTGGAGCCTGACGAAATCCTTCGAAATCATCTTCTACATAACCGTTGTAAACAACCTCTCCCGGACGATTTACATGTCTCCCAATACTTTTTACATACTCAGGCGAAATGGAAACAAAGCCCGATGCTGTAGAAAGCCATTTTTGTTCGTTGCGGGTTTCGAGCCATCTCCCTAAAATACCCAATACAGGTAAACCGGTAAACCAATGCCCCCAGCCGCGGGATGTCCAGTCGTCGCGATAATCGGCCACCCAGGGCAAACCTGTTTTTTTGTGAACCGTATATCCTAAAAAAAACATGGTATAGGGATTGGCGGTAACGAGCACACCGTGCAATTCTAATCGGTGCTTTTGGGCATATTCGATAGCAAAAGCAAAGAGATTTCTGTAGGCAGGAGCCCACCAGAATACATTTTGCATGAACACCTCAACCAGGGTAAGAAAACGCTGAAAATAACCTGCAATTCTGCCTTTTCCATCTGTAAACAATCTGTCTCTCCATCCGGGATAATAAGGCAATCGGTAAATTTCATATCCCTCACAAACCTGATGCTCCGTTTGGTGACCCGACACCCTGTGAACATCTCTGGGATCGGTAATTTCCCTGTCCCAACTACGGGTGATGATGATTGGATAGTAGCCGAAACGATTCAGGTATCTTGCCCAGGAATAAGGCCTCTGAGAAGCCGTGAGATTACAAGGAGGAAAATAATAGGTTAAAAGTAAAATGCGTTTCATGATTTACCTGAGGCCTTCCAGTAAAATTTCTGTAATCTTTTTTGACGCATTGCCTTCACCTAAAAAATCACTGTGTTTTGATGGTTTTTGTAAATGTTCAATAGCTTTCAGAATCTTGCTTCTATTAGGTCCGCACTGAATATTCCAGCCTTCCTCAATTGTCTCCACCCACTCTGTTTGCGTATCAAGGAGAATACCCTGCACGCGATGAAAATAAGCCTCTTTTGTAACACCTCCGGAATCAGTGAGCACAAATGATGCATGATGTATCAGGGTTTGAGAATCAAGGTATCCCATTGGGGGAACAACTTTTACATGCGGAAGGACCAGCATTTTTTCAAATCCGGAAAGTTCAATTGCACGCATGGTTCTGGGATGCATGGCAAATATAACCTCCAAGGGTATATCAGCTAACACAGATAGTATCTCACGCAATTTTTCGGAATCATCGGTGTTGGCTGCACGGTGACAGGTCATGAAAACATAGTTGCCTTTTTCTACTCCATAAATGCTAAGAAGTGTATCATTTTTATTGATTTTTTCACGGTAATGCACCAGCAAATCAATCATTACATCTCCTACATTGTACACCTGGTTGTGAATACCCATGTCTCGCAAATTTTTTACTCCGGTTTCTGAGGGACAGAAATAAAAATCGGCAAGCGAATCGGTAATCAGTTTATTGGTTTCCTCCGGAATGGATTTATCAAATTCCCTCAGACCTGCTTCTACATGAGCAAGCCTTATGGAGTATCGGGCAGCAACAATAGCCGCTGCAGCTGTAGAGTTTGTATCTCCAAAAACAACCATGCAATCCGGTTTTTCTTTCTCAACAATTTCCTCCAAACGCATCATCATTGTTCCCATTTGCCAGCAAGGTTTTCCGGAACCAACCTCCAGGTTGTAATCAGGTTTTGGAATATGTAGCTCATCAAAAAATGATTGCGACATATCCACATCATAATGTTGTCCTGTATGCACAATCTTTTCAATAAAACAGCGTCGCAACTCAGGTGATAGTGCCGCCAGTTTAATGAATTGTGGTCTTGCCCCTACAACAGATAGAATTTTTTTCATGTCTTTTCTGTGATGAGCAGTTTTTGGGTTTGGGCAAAGCCAAGATTAAAGAATGCATCAATCACACTCAACTGAGGCATAAAATCTCCGTTCAACTGATTGTAATGTGGAGGCGTAAAGTCAGAATAGACAAGTTGAATCCCATACTGATTGAAAACCTTTTCATCATTGTATTTCTTCCCGCCAATTCCTGAAAGATACCGACTTGCTCCGAAATGGGCACAGATGGATGCATTTCTAAAGTTTTCTATTCCCCAGCTCCCTGTGTCATGTTGAGATGCTACCTCAATTCTTGTTTTTAAATCAAGCCTCTCCTTCATCCAATGAATGAGGGTTGTGTTTAATTCGCTCAAAGTTTGAAAAGGCGTTTTTAAAATCATTTCCAATTCAGGGAATACTTCGTGAAAATAAGGAGCTTTTGTATAGGCATCACGAATGTGATTCAAATGCTTATGATGCCAGTTGTTTTGATAGGAAACAGCAAGTTGATGATAGGTTTGAAAAGCTCCGGCAGAGCGATTCACCGAAACAGAAAGGAGTACCCTTTTGCCATCTTTTCCTTTGATGTAGTTCCGCGCAGCCGGACTTAACTTAGGACATTGAACATTGTCGAGCAGCACAAACACATCGCTGTTGAGCATTTTATAAAAATACCCCATCCAAGGCAGATAATTCGGTTGATGAATGGCTATGGTCAAACCCATCATTGTTTCGCATAAATCTGCTCAAACTCCTGCTTGAGGAGACTCATCATCATAATTGAATGATACGCACCATGGGCATATACACTCTCTCTTCTGATGCCGTCGCGACGAAAACCAAACTTTTCGAAAAACCGGATGGCCCTGATATTTGAATCGAAAACCTGCATATAAACCATGTGCATATTAAACTGCTGAAACAAAAACTGCAAGCCCAGATAAAATGCTTCCTTCGGTTGCGGCTTGCCCCAATAGGAGGTATTTCCAATGGTTATTCCTATCTCCGCATTCTTGTTTACATGATCAATTCCCATGATTCCGAGCACACCAATGGCTTCATTGGATGCTTTATCGATGATGATGAACTTCTTTTTGGAACTACCTTCCAACTGCCTCAACATCCAATCTTTTTGTTCTGTAAGGGTATTGGGAAGACGGGGAGAGAAAAAAGCACTTACCACCGGATCAAAATTCCAACGGGTAAGTAAATCCAGGTCAGTGGCCTCCAGCGCACGCAAGAAAACCTGTTGTCCTTCCATGTCAGTTGTAGATGATGCGCAGCAGCTCAAAGGCCTCCGCGTAACGGGATGCAATCTGCGCTCCTCTTACGCGGGCCAATCCTTTGATAAACTCCTTGTCCACATATGTTCGAAACTTTTGAGTTTCATAAAAATCCATCGCCAAACATTTTTTCTCCACATGCTCACTGTCTAGTTTAACAAAGGCAGTGGTGGAAAACTGCACCGTATCCCAGGGCAAATCATATCCGTAACAGGTAAAATGCTTAAATGCACGCAGCCCTTCGTTGTGAATGGTTTGATGGTCCTGATGCAAAGCCAGCGAGCAAGGCATAAAAACCACATCGGGTTTAACCAGTGATCGTAGCTTTACCATTTCCTCAAGAATTTCCTGACGATGCAAATTAAATTTCCTTACCGGATATTTATAAAGAATGAGATGATCAGGCTTGATGCCTAAAAATGCAGTTGCCTTTCTTACCTCACTCTCCAATGCATCTTTTGGAAAACCCTCGGGCACGGATTCCTCACAGATGGAAAAAGCCACATACCAAACTTCTTTATGCTGACTGATTAAACGGGCAATCGTACCACCACAACCCAATTCTCCATCATCAGTATGTGGAGCCAGAATAAGTACCCTGTTGGATGAATCTATCATGTTATTGAATCGGAATTAAATGATGAACGGTTATTTCCGTTTTGTACAGGTGGTTTTTACAAATATATAAATTATCAACTAACAAGTATAAACCTTGTGGGCGAGAGAGTAATGGATTGGGATATTGGATTACAGAACACTGAATCCACGGGGGTTTTACCAATGTTAAATGATTCCTAAATCAACCAGCCAAACCAATCTTGCTGGTCAACAAAAGGGATCTGGTTATGCTCACACACTTTCATGGTATGCCCGGTGCCGCCCGATCTCGGATTTTCCGGAGCATCGTAAAAGATTGCAAAGTTTGCCGGAGGTATCCCGCTTGCTCCAAGTACCTTCACGGTATCCCTGATAATATAGGCTGCTTTAATGGCAAACCTGTTCTTGTTTCCGGCTACATACTGATCAATCAGCTTTTTGGTTTTTTTATTTCCTTTCGATTGATACACCACTTCCTTTTCAGCAGCAAGATTGATGTCGTCAAGAGAAATGGTCTCATAAGCCGGATTGGTTTTTTGCCGATGTCCGGTATAGGGCGTAATTACCTGCATGCGGGATTTGTCAACTGAAGACACTCCCTCGGAAAAATACTGATCGGCACCGCCTGCATTGCCACTTCTGAATTTGATGTGCCGGCTTCTTTGGGTCAGCAACCTTCCTAAAGCAAATAGCTTGTCTGCATCCCCTGCGGGAACCTCTCTCTTGCCTTCCAGCAGCACGATTGCACCCGGCTTATCATAAGTGATTAAAAATTCATCGAGAGTCATAAGTCTAATTTTATTTTGAATGGGATTAAGATGTAACAGGGTTTGTCATTATCATGAGGATTTCATCAAAAAATTGAAGCCTGAAGGATTTGTGATGGTGTCTGATTAGATTGCTTTTTTAAACCGAAATTTTTCCGATGTAAAGATTCAATGGGATGCTGTTGATACCAAAATACAAAAGGCCCCCTTGTTGGAAGCCTTTTGCATACTGAGGAAAAAAGTATCAGGAGAGTTTGAACTCTTTTTTCAAGGCATCTACAAAATCAAGTTTTTCCCAGGTAAAGGTTTCGTAAGTTTTTCCGCCTACTTTAATTTTACCGGAAGGTCTGCCCATATGACCATAAGCAGCAGTGGGACGATAGATTGGATTTTTAAGGCCCAATCGCTTCACGATTGCACTGGGACGCATGTCGAAGATTTTGCTGATGCGTCTGGCAATTTCACCATCTGCAATGACCTTACCGTCTTTGCCGGTGGCTTTGCAGGTACCGTAAGTATTTACATAAAGGCCTACAGGATTGGCTACGCCAATGGCATAAGCCACTTGTACCAATGCCTCATCGCAAACACCGGCTGCAACCAGGTTCTTGGCAATGTGGCGGGTAGCATAAGCCGCTGAACGATCAACCTTTGAAGGATCCTTTCCGGAGAATGCTCCTCCTCCGTGTGCACCCTTTCCTCCGTAGGTATCAACAATGATTTTACGGCCGGTAAGTCCGGTATCACCGTGAGGACCACCAATCACAAACTTACCTGTGGGATTGATATGGTACTTAATATCCTTACCAAAGAGTGCTTGTACACGCTTTGGCAATTTTTTCATCACGCGGGGAATCAGGATCTCTAACACATCTTTTTTGATGGTGGCAAGCATTTTGGAATCACTGCCGAAAGCATCATGCTGTGTAGAAATCACAATAGTCTCAATCTTCTCGGGCTTTCCGGCATCACTGTATTGAATAGTTACCTGAGATTTGGCGTCCGGACGAAGGTATTTCATTTGCTTCCCTTCCTTGCGTATAGCGGCCAGCTCACGCAACAGGAGGTGAGAGAGCTCCAGGGGAAGTGGCATATAATTATCTGTTTCACGGGAAGCGTAACCGAACATCATACCCTGGTCGCCGGCACCCTGATTTTCCTCCTTGCCACGATCAACACCGCGGTTAATATCTGCAGACTGCTCATGCAGGGTATTAAGAATACCGCAGCTAACTGCATCAAACTGATATTCAGATTTGTTATAACCTATGTCATGGATTACTCCCCTTACTACTTTTTGGATGTCTACCTTTCCCTTTACCTCAGGAGTGGTATTGATTTCACCTCCAACCACTACCAGACCGGTGGTAACAAAGGTCTCACAGGCCACTTTTGCGTTGGCATCGTGCAACAAAAATTCATCGATGATGGCATCTGAAATCTGGTCGGCAACCTTGTCCGGATGCCCTTCAGACACTGATTCTGAGGTGAAAAGATAAGACATAATGTTGTTTTGAGGCGGGCAAAATTAATAAAATTAACCACAATTGGCAGGGCGGTCCTCTCTTTGCAATAAAACAAGGCAGCAGGCTTCCGATTTTTGGCGTAAATTCGCTGACTTTCTCCGGAAAATGTTAAAGTTCATCACCAAATTATTCGGCAACAAATCTGACAGAGACCTCAAGGACCTGAGCCCACTGAAAGATGCCGTGCTCGAAGCCTCTGCAGGCATCACCGGGCTGTCTAACGATGCCCTCAGGGCCAAAACCGATTCTTTTAAAGCCTATATCCTCGAACAGGCAAAAAGCATTGAGGATGAAATTGCCGCTCTCCGCCAGCAGGCAGAAAACCCTGAAACAGATCTTCAGGAAAAAGAACAGGTATTCGAAGAAATTGAAAAGCTTCGAAAAGACCTTCACTCCAATCTGCAGGATAGCCTCAATACAATCCTTCCGGAAGCCTTTGCCGTAATGAAGGAAACCGCCCGCCGATTTTCTGAAAATCCTGAGATAGAAGTTAGCGCTTCTGACCGCGACAAGCAATTGGCCGCAAAAAACAGCTATGTAAGTATCAGGGGTGAAAAAGCCTATTATGCAAATTCCTGGGACGCAGCAGGAAATAAGGTTACCTGGGACATGGTGCACTATGATGTTCAGCTGATTGGAGGAGCCGTACTTCACCAGGGAAAAATTGCTGAGATGGCTACCGGTGAAGGAAAAACCCTTGTGGCTACCCTTCCCGTGTACCTCAATGCCCTCACAGGAAAAGGCGTGCATGTAGTTACTGTAAATGATTATCTGGCAAGACGCGATTCAGAATGGATGGGGCCAATCATGGAGTTTCACGGACTGAGGGTAGATTGTATAGACAAACACGAACCCAATTCCGATGCCCGCAGAAATGCCTATCTGGCTGATATTACCTACGGCACCAACAATGAATTTGGATTTGATTACCTGCGCGACAACATGGCACGCAGTCCCGAAGATATTGTGCAGCGCGAACACATGTTTGCCATTGTGGATGAGGTTGACAGCGTGCTGGTGGATGATGCGCGTACGCCTCTCATTATTTCCGGTCCTGCCCCCAGGGGTGATGACCAGGAATATTTTCAGTTTAAACCAAAAATTGAAAAACTGGTTCATGCACAAAAAAATTATATCAATACGGTGCTTGCCGATGTACGCAAAAACATGGCAGCCGCCGATCCCAAAAAGAACGAAGAGCTTGGTTTTATGCTGCTGCGTGCACACCGCGGACTCCCGAAAAACAAAGCCCTTATAAAAATCCTGAGCGAGCCCGGCATGAAAGCCCTGCTTCAAAAAACAGAAGGTTTTTACATGCAGGATCATGGCAAAGAGATGCCGAAGGTGGATGCAGAACTCTTTTTTGTGATTGACGAAAGACACAACACCATTGAGCTTACCGAAAAAGGTATAGAGCTCATGTCCACCTCAGGCGAAGATGCCAAACTTTACATTCTGCCCGACATTGGAACTGAAATGGCCGAAGTAGAAAAATCTGGATTACCTGCCGAGGAAATTTCTGCCAAAAAAGAAGCCATCATGCGCAATTTCTCTATACAAAGTGAACGCGTGCATACCCTCAATCAATTACTCAAAGCCTACACACTATTTGAAATTGACGTGGATTATGTGGTGATGGACAACAAGGTTAAAATCGTAGATGAACAAACCGGGCGTATCCTCGACGGCAGGCGCTACTCCGACGGACTCCACCAGGCCATAGAGGCAAAGGAAAATGTAAAAGTAGAAGCTGCTACACAAACCTATGCTACCGTTACCTTGCAGAATTACTTCCGTATGTACCGCAAGCTTGCCGGTATGACAGGTACTGCAGAAACAGAAGCCGGAGAATTTTGGGACATCTATAAACTCGATGTGGTGGTTATTCCCACCAACCGCAAAATTGTACGCGACGACAGGGAAGATCTTGTTTACAAAACCAAAAGAGAAAAATACAATTCTGTTATCACGCAAATTGAAGAAGAAACCACAAAGGGAAGACCGGTCCTTGTGGGTACTACCTCAGTAGAAATTTCCGAATTACTCAGCAAGATGCTTCGTTTGCGAAATATCAAACACAATGTACTCAATGCAAAGCTTCACCAGAAAGAAGCCGAGATCGTGGCTCTTGCAGGCTTGCCCGGAACAGTAACCATTGCTACCAATATGGCAGGAAGGGGAACAGACATCAAACTGGGTGCCGGTGTAAAAGAAGCCGGAGGGCTTGCTATCATCGGAACTGAACGACATGATTCCCGCCGTGTAGACAGGCAGCTGCGAGGACGCGCCGGCCGTCAGGGAGACCCCGGATCTTCTCAGTTTTTTGTATCACTGGAAGATGACCTTATGCGTCTTTTCGGTAGTGATCGCATTGCCGGACTTATGGACAGAATGGGACTCAAGGAAGGCGAGGTCATCCAACACAGCATGATTACCAAGTCGATTGAAAGGGCACAGAAAAAAGTAGAAGAAAACAATTTTGCTACCCGTAAAAGATTACTGGAATATGATGATGTAATGAACTCCCAAAGAGAAGTGATTTATCGTCGTCGCCGTCATGCACTCTATGGAGAAAGACTGGAATCGGATATTCTTGCAGCCTTTTACGACACCGCAGATTTTCTGGTCAATCAGTTTCAGGAGACCAAAAACTTCGAAGATTTTTCACTCGAACTGATTCGGGTATTCTCTATTGAATCTCCGGTGGATAAAGAAGTCTTTCTGAAATCACCATCGGAAGAAATCAGCCAGGAAATTTTTGAAACGGCCATTGCACACTATCATCACAAAAACAAAATGCTGCAGGAAGTTGCTTTTCCTGCTATAAAAAATGTTTTCGAATCACAGGCCCATCTCTACGAGAACATCATCTTTCCGATAACCGATGGAGTAAAAACCATGCAGGTAATCATCAACCTCAAAAAATCCTATGAGAGCAACGGAAAGGAGCTGATCAAAGGATTCGAAAAAAATGTGGTACTCTCCATCATTGATGATGCATGGAAAGAACATCTGCGCGAGATGGATGAACTCAAGCAGTCTGTACAAAATGCCGTGTATGAGCAAAAAGATCCGCTACTTATTTACAAGTTTGAATCCTTTAACCTGTTCAAGGATTTGGTGCAGCGTGTAAATCAGGAAATGGTTTCCTTCCTGGTGAGGGCTTTTGTGCCTCAGGAAAATCAAACCCGCATCCGCGAAGCCAAAGCCCCGGAACGGGCAGAAATGAAAGGATTGCAAACAGGCAGAAATGAAGTACAGCCGGAACAGGCTCCCGCAGAAAAACAAAAACCGCAACCTGTGCGTGCCGAAAAAACAGTTGGTCGCAATGATCCATGTCCATGCGGCAGCGGAAAAAAATTCAAAAACTGCCACGGAACAAATGCCTGATAGATGGATAGCACTAGACAACTGAAAGTTTCACGCCTGATCCAAAAAGAATTGGGTGCACTCTTTACCAACGAGCTTAAGGTGCATACCCTGCAATCCTTGCTTACTGTTACCGAAGCGAGGGTAAGCCCTGATCTTTCGGTGTGCAGGGTATATGTAAGTATCTTCCCACGCGAGAAACGAGACCCCGTTTTTGAAGAAATCAATCTGCACAAAAAAGAAATTCGTCATGCCCTGGCCCGGAAAACTGGTAAAGATTTACGGGTTGTACCTGACTTGTTTTTTGTGCTCGACGACTCTCTTGATCATTCCGAAAAAATAGAACAACTCCTGAAAAATCTGTAAAAAATGGAGTACGATCCCATCAAAAAACAATTGGGTGATGTGTTCAACAAATCACCATTTTTGCGCAAGCTGTTCTACAAATTGCTCGACCTCCTGTTGTTGCGCTGCTGGCACATCCACAGGGAGATAAAGCTATGGAAGAAAAACAATCCTTCCCCAAAACGCATTCTGGATGCGGGCATGGGATTTGGACAATACACTTATTACATGTCTCAGCTTTTCAGAAATACGCCCATCGATGCTGTAGATGTGAAGGAAGACCAGGTAAGTGATTGTACCGCGTTTTTTAAAAAGAGTGGCATTCAGGATGTCCATTTCAGCGTAGCAGATTTAACTGCTTATACCAGCAATCACTCTTATGACCTTGCCCTCTCGGTGGATGTCATGGAACATATTCTTGAAGATGTTCTTGTCTTTAAAAATATCCTG
>JBEICQ010000045.1:0-15617 GCA_040383885.1 Flavobacteriales bacterium
AGCAGATATAAAGTAGCAAATAACCAGCGAAAATACACGAGACCAGCGTGTGATTTTTGCCCGCAGATTGCGCTCAGGAAGGCAAGCTTTTATCGTATTTGTTTTTAAATTTTATCCAACCACCCGCGTTAGCGATTGCAGCGGTTACTTTTTGCAAAGCAAAAAGTTTGAGCGGAAAGCGCGCCGCGGCAGGTTTACCTGCCGCGGAACGCCCCACTCATTTGAGGAATCAATGATTAGCCGATGGCAATGTTGCGCACTTCTGTAGCTGATCCTGCTGCGCTCAGTCCCGCTATCTCAGCCGTGTCTGTGATGAACACCTGTCCCATGTCCCTGCCCATGAGTAGTTCTGTGAGTCTTTGCCTGCGACCCGCATCCAGCTTGTCGCTAAAATCGTCGATGAGCAGGGCAGGTGGAGTACCCAGCGATTTGTGCAAGAGCGCATGAGCAGCAAGTCGCAAGGCGATGAGGAAGGATTTTTGCTGTCCCTGCGAAGCAAATCTTTTGAGTGGCAATGCGTTTAATGTAAATTCCAAATCGTCGCGATGCGCTCCCGTGGAGGTAAATCCATTGGCGATGTCTTTCTTCAGTGTTCTCTCCATTTCTTCCAGTGGAGAAGTGCCTTCAAAGCCCGCCATTAGCTTGATGTGCACCTCATCATCCTGTCCGGAGATGCTTCGGTAACAATCTGAGAAATGGGCTGCAAACATGTCCAGAAAACTTCTTCTGCGGACATGGATAAAACTGCCAAGGGCATCGAGTTGCTGGTTGTACACATCTATTAAAGACAGCGGAAGCGAGGGGTTTTCGCGCACCTGCTTCAGGTATTTGTTGCGCTGTTCAAGGATGCTTTGGTATTGCAAAAGGCTTTCGAGAAATTCCGGATTGTATTGTGCAATTACTCCGTCGGTAAATTTTCTTCTTCGCTCGCTCCCTTCGCTGATGATGGCATAGTCGCCGGGCAGGATGGCTACCAGTGGAAATCTTCCAATATGTGCAGATATCTTACGGTATATTTCTTCCTGCACGCGGAAGATTTTTTTTTCGTCCCGCTGCACAGAACAGACTACCGAAACAGGCATTCCTTCTTCAGAAAAGATGCCACGGAGGATGAAGGCAGGATCTCCAAAACGAATATTTTGCTGGTCGCTTTGGTTTAAAAAACTTTTGGTGAGGCAGAGGTAGTGAATGGCATCGAGCACATTGGTTTTTCCCACGCCGTTGGGTCCCCACAGCAGGTTGATGCCCGGCACAAAATCAAACACAGCCGATTCGTAATTGCGGAAACCGGTGAGTGATAGTTTTTCGAGGTAGGCACGGGCCATGTTCATCAGGGATTCACGGTGAGCGTTACATCCTCCATCTCATACAGCTTGTGCAGGGTTTCGTGGTTGATGAGGACTTTGCTTTTTTTGGGAATCATCTCCAGCCTTGCATTGTTCACCGAATCAATCAATGCCAGTTTGAGGGTGATGTTGCCCGGATGTTTTTCGATAAAAGTGCAGAGGTGGTTTACAAGGCTTTCCGACAGATCGCTGAGGTGCACACTGAGCAATACCTGTTTTGTGCGTGCCTGTGCGAGCTCGTCGAGGTGAATCATATTGATGATTTTGGCTTCATACACATTTTCTTGTCCTTGTCTTTGCTCAATCCTTGCCATTACAAACACAAAGGTATCGGGCACCAGCAAATGTTTGAATCGCAAATAGTTTTCTGAAAACAGAAACAGGGTAGCGTTTCCGTCGAAATCTTCGATGGTGAAGTTTGCAAATGGTGCTCCGCTTTTGTTGGTGCGGTGGTTCACGGAAGTGATGATTCCCGGAAAGGTAATTTCTCTTCCACGGTACCGGGTGGAATCACTCAGGTCGCTCACCTTGTTCATGCAAAACTCTTTGATTTCCGGTTGGTATGAGTCCAGCGGATGGCCGCTGAGGTAAAACCCGATGACTTCTTTCTCGAAGGAGAGCATGGTCATCTTTGTCCAAGGGATAGCAGCCGGAACCGGGGGTGTGGGGATGTTTCCTTCCTCGGTTTCTCCGAACATGTTTATCTGGGTAGATTTTTTGCTTTCCTGTACGGCGTTGCCATAGCGGATGGCTTTTTCAATAAGGTTTACCTGATCGGCATCTGCTGCAAAATACTGGGCACGGTGCATGTCGGTAAAGGCATCAAAAGCACCGGAGTATACCAGGCTTTCGAAACAGCGTTTGTTAAGTGCTCTTAGGTTTACTCTGGCAGCGAGGTCAAAGATGCCGGTGTAGTTTCCGTTGGCGCGTTCTTCTATGAGTGCCTGCACGGCAAGTTCGCCAACCCCTTTTACTGCTGCAAGACCAAAGCGAATTTGTCCCTGTCGGTTTACGGAGAAGGGCAGGTCACTTTCGTTTACATCCGGACCGAGCACGGAAATACCCTGTCGGCGGCATTCATCGATGAAGAAGGTGATTTTTTTGATGTCGCTCATGTTGCGGGTGAGCACGGCAGACATGTATTCTGCCGGGAAGTTGGCCTTGAGGTAGGCGGTTTGGTAGGCCACCACGGAATAGGCAGCCGAGTGAGAACGATTGAAACCGTACTCGGCAAACTTCTGCATGATTTCAAACACTTCGGCGGCCTTGCCGGCATCCACCTGTTTTTCTGCTGCACCTTTGATGAACACCTCTTTTTGCTGCTCCATGGTTTTGGCATCTTTTTTTCCCATGGCACGGCGCAGCAGATCGGCACCACCCAGGGTAAAACCACCCATTACCTGTGCGGTTTGCATGATTTGTTCCTGGTAGACCATGATGCCGTATGTGTGCTTAAGAATATCTTCGAGCATGGGATGCGGATATTCCACTTTTTCGACGCCGTGCTTGCGGTTGATAAAGGAGGGAATAAACTGCATGGGGCCCGGTCTGAACAGGGCGTTCATGGCAATCAGGTCTTCGATGTTTGTAGGCTTGAGGTCGCGCAGGTATTGTTGCATGCCTTCGGACTCAAACTGAAAAGTACCTACTGTATCTCCGCGCTGGTAAAGGGCAAAGGTGGCAGGGTCATCCAGCGGAATATTTTCTATGTCAATGCTCAGGCCCTTCGATTTTTTGATGTTGATGATGGCATCGTTGATGATGGAGAGGGTTTTCAGACCCAGAAAATCCATCTTGAGCATGCCGGCCGATTCCACATATTTTCCGTCGTATTGTGTAACGAGCAGATCGGCATCTTTGGCGGTACAGAGCGGGATGTAATTTTCCAGTTTATCGGGTGCAATGATCACCCCGGCGGCATGAATGCCGGTATGTCTTGCTGAGCCTTCGAGGATTTCGGCAAAGCGAAGTGTTTTTTTAATTTCTTCGCTTCCGTTGTTTTTTTCTTCTCTCAGTTCTTTTACTTCTTCAAAGGCTTTTTTGAGGGTAACACCAAGGGTTTCAGGTACCAGTTTAGACAGGCGATCAGTATCGGCGAGCTTCACATTGAGTACACGCCCCACATCTTTGATGGCGGAACGGGCGGCCATGGTACCAAAGGTGACAATCTGCGCCACGCGTTCCTTGCCGTATTTGTCCACCACATAATCAATTACTTTTTGTCTTCCGTCGTCGTCAAAATCAATATCAATATCGGGCATGCTCACGCGTTCGGGGTTGAGAAAGCGCTCAAAAAGCAAATCGTATTTGATGGGATCAATGTTGGTGATGCCAATGCAGTAGGCCACAGCGGAGCCGGCAGCGGAGCCTCTGCCCGGACCTACGGTGACGCCGAGGTTCCGCGCAGCTGAGGTAAAATCCTGTACGATGAGAAAATAGCCGGCAAAGCCCATGTCGGCAATCACCTTCAATTCAAAATCGAGACGGGAGCTGATGGATTCCGTAAGCTCGTTGTATCTGTTTTTTGCACCCAGGAAGGTAAGGTGTCGCAGGTATTCTATCTCGCTGGTAAATCCTTCGGGAAGCGCGTACACGGGCAAGAGAATATCGCGTGTGATGGAAGGTGTTTCAATCTTATCTACAATCTCCTGAGTGTTTTCCAGGGCTTCGGGCATGTCTTTAAAGAGGGCCTCCATCTCTTCGGTGGACTTCATGAAAAACATGTTGCCGTGAAAACGCATGCGGTTGGGATCATTGAAGTCTTTGCCGGTTTGCAGGCAGAGCAGGATGTCCTGTGCTTCGGCATCTTCCATGTTTACATAATGCACATCGTTGGTAGCAATGGCTTTTACCCCGTATTTTTTTGCCCAGCCTTCGAGCACGCGGTTGCAGGTATTTTGTTCGGGCAGATCGTGTCGCTGCAGTTCGATGTAATAATCCTCGCCAAAAATTTCCAGCCATTCTTTGAAAAGGATTTCTGCTTCTGCTTCTCCCTTGTGCAGGATGCATTGGTTGATTTCTGAGGCGAGGCAGCAGGTGGTGGCAATGAGTCCGCCGCGGTACTCGCGGATGAGTTCCTTGTCTATCCTTGGTTTGTAGTAGTATCCCTCTGTGTAGCCTTTGGAACAGAGAATGGAGAGGTTGCGGTATCCTTCGGCATTTTTGGCAAGGATGAGTTGGTGAAAGGTATTTTTTTCATCGCCCTGGTTGCCTTTGGTTTTGTAGAAACGACTTCCCCGGGCCAGGTAAAATTCGCAGCCGATAATGGGTTTGATGTCATGCTTTTTGGCTTCAGATACAAAGCGGGGCACACCGAACATGTTTCCGTGGTCGGTGATGGCCATGGCTTTCATGCCATTGTTTTTGGCTTTGTATAAAAGATTGGTGATGGAGGCGGCACCATCGAGCAGCGAAAACTGGGTATGTGTATGTAGGTGTGAAAACTGCATGTGTATGCAAAGTTACGCCAAGGCAAGCCCCTGAAACAGCCTTGTTAAAAACTATTGAAACCTGATGAAAATGCCTGCAAATGAAGGTTTCCATGTTTGATGCAGAACCTGTGTTCAGGCAGAAACAGCAGCAAGCACTGCCCGGGCCCATGCCATACCATGTGCATTTGCAAAAAGGATTTTTTTTACGGCTGCCTCCCGCCTAAGCGTTTTGCTGCCAAACAGGAGCTGTGTATTTTATTCCACCGGGATTTTGAAATGCATCCATGCACCTTCTGCAAACACCTGTAAGATAAAAATTCCTGTTCCCAAACCCGGAAGGTAGATCAGTTGATGATCGGTTGCCAGAGGAATGCTTTTTCCATCAGTGGAGAAGAGCTGTGCACGGCTGATGTTTTTGTTACAGGCATACACACCGGCATTTACTTTTCTGAGGATGATGCCTTGTGCTTTCTTGCTCATTTCAGCAGCTGAGGTGATGCCAAAGAATACACAATCACTCTCGGCAAAACAGGATTGTGAGGTGATGCCAAGCTTGTAATTTCCGCTTGCAGCCGGACTGAACCCCCTGTTTGTTTCGCCGGGGATGGGTGCATTGTTGCTGCAATCTATCCATTGGTAGAGGGCACTGTCCTGCGCTGCCAGAAGGCTGCTTCCGTTGTTTATTACGGTGGCATCGGGTGCCGGTATTTGTTGTATAAACAGGCTGTCGGTTCCCATACAATGGCCTTGCCGGTAGGCCTGCACCCAAGTCCATGATGCCTCTTGCGCATAGGTGGTGCTGCCTGTTTGTCCGTTCCACCACTGCAGCGAATCTGCCACAGCAAGGGCCTGTAGCAGCAAACTATCGGATGCACAAATGGCGCTTGTATCCGCCACGATGTTTACCTGCGCAAGCGGCCTGATTTGTAAAAGAAGATGCGTGGTATCCGCTCCCCAAGCATTGCTGATGATGCATCTGTAAACCTGATTACTGAGAGGAACAGATGTGTTTACCAATACTGTGTTTCCCGAATCGGGCAATACCACATTGTTGTATTCCCATGTGTAGTGGTTCGCTGCCTGTCCCTGATAAGCCGGAACCTGCCATTGAAAAGTTGTTCCCACGCAAGTCTCGTAGTAGCTGGTATCATTAAGAAAATGGGGAGGCAGTTTCATCTCCAGTGCACCGTTGCTGGGGAAGTAAGGGTTGCGTGCTAGTCCTGTAAGGTCGTCGGCACAGAGTGGATTGTATTGAGCAACACCGGTGATGAGGCTGTTCTGAGGGTAATAATCCTGCAGAGGGATGTTGAACTGCGGATTGACAAATACCGAATGCTGTTCGATGTTCAGAGAATCCTGAAAGGCCTGCAGGTTGGCATAATTGTAAGTAAGATTGGGACCATTGGTATAGTAGATGTTTCTGTCGAAATGCCAGTAAGGTGCCCATGAAGTTGGATTGGGATAATAAAACAGGTAACGGTTTGCATTTGCATTTTGTCTATAGATGATGTTGTCTGTAAGTTCAAAGCGCTCGGTAGGGGAGAAGCTTCCTTCAATATACACGGCAAATCCGGCGGTATTTGAATTCACATAAAAGGTATTGAAGTTTGCTATGATATTGCCTGATGAGCTGCTTCTAAAGGCATACACGGCGGTGCTGCCGCCGGAAGCGATAACAAGGTTGTTATAGAAATAGCAGGGATCGTTGAGCAGCCCGCCCGATTGAATCAGCTGAAAGGTGCTGTTTACAAAGTTGTGATGAAATTTCCAGCGGCGGTGATTTTGATAAAGCAGTCGCGAACCAAATTGGTTGTGGTGGATGTTACTTGCAATGCCACCATCTAAAAATAAGTTCCTGCCGCCGGTATTGATGTTGCAGTATGACACTTCCAGCCGGCGGTGATTTTGTGGACCGTTGTTCATGTAAAGTCCATCTACAGCGCCATACAGCCCGCAATGAGTAATGACCATTCCGGAATCGTTGCAACCCTGAATCACCCAATCGGTGGCAGAAGAATTTGCCGAGTTATGTCCCTGAATGATGCAATGCTCGAAGCGGCAGCACTTTCCGCCGTTTATTTTTACCACGGCATTGTTGTTTACACCCGGTGCTTGCAACAGGGTGAGTCGCTTGAAATTAACATAGCTGCATTGGTTCAGCAACAAGCTGTTTTGTTGGGAGGCCTGTGTGGCACCGTTGATGATGACGGAGCTGCTGTCGCCTGATTCAGACTGAAAAGTAAGCGTATTTTGCGCATTGCTTCCGGGCACTGAATCGATAATAAGCAGTTCAGGATACTGGCCATTTCTGATGTTTATCACCACGGCACTGTCTATGCCCTGCTGTTGCAAAGAAGTAATCAGTCCCTGCAGATTAGGGAAATCGGGGTTTACACCACCCACTGTATAGGTCCCGTGCATGGGTTGTGCACAAACCAATGAGGTGAAAAGAAGCAAGGCCACCAGGATGTTTCTTGCTTGAAGAGTGGGGGTTGTGACAAAACAGCGGGGATACGATAACGATGACTTGAGCCTGTATACCGGCCAATCGCTGAGGGAGGAGTCGTTAATCCTTAATGCTTGCATGTTTGCAAAGGTAAGTGCTCACACTTATTGGTGATGCGCTCAAAAGAGGAGGCACCACCTTTTTTATTTTGTATGAAACACCGGCAAAAGTTTATTTTTATCCCATGAATAAAATCCTGTTTTCATGCTTGCTGATGTTACCCTTTATTCGCACATCGGCAGAAACCAAAAGAGTATTGTTTATAGGGAACAGCTACACAGGCGTAAACAATCTTCCCTTGCTGGTGCAGGCGGTGGCTTCCTCTGCGGGCGATACGCTCGTGTTCGACAGCAATACGCCCGGCGGTTTCACATTTGAAGGACACAGCACCAATCCTTCAACCCTTTCTAAGATTGCCTTAGGCACCTGGGATTTTGTGGTTTTGCAGGAACAAAGCCAGCGTCCTTCCTTCCCGGATTTTCAGGTGGCCACACAAGTGTTTCCATACGCCCGTTTGCTCGATAGCCTGATACAGGCAGCCAATCCCTGTACCCAAACTTTGTTTTACATGACATGGGGAAGAAAGAATGGCGATGCCTCTAACTGTCCCAACTTTCCTCCGCTCTGCACCTATGCAGGTATGGATTCTTTGCTCAATTTGCGTTACCGCATGATGGCCGACAGCAACCGGGCTGAGCTTTGTCCGGCAGGTCTGGTGTGGAGGCGCATCCGTCAGCAGTTTCCCTGGATGGAATTGTATGATACCGATGGCAGTCATCCTTCGCTCCTCGGATCCTACACAACCGCCTGTGCATTTTATGCTTCCGTGTTTCGTAAAAATCCTTTGCTCATCACCCACAATGCCGGCTTGCCCGATTCCACAGCTTCCCGATCCCGCGCAATGGCCGCACAGGTGGTGTTCGATAGTCTTGCACAGTGGAATGTAAACCGCTGGCAGGTACAGGCAGCCGGAACCGCAAGTGTTCAGGGCATGCAGGTGTCCGGAATCTCAACTTCATTGCATGCAACAGCCATTACCTGGCTCACCGGCGACGGAGCTTCATACACAGGCAATGTATTGAACCATACTTATGCCCAACCGGGAAATTATGTAGTACTACTACTGGCCGAAGATGCCTGTGGCACCGATACGCTTGCCATTCCTGTATCACTCATTACCGGCATGCCGGACAGGGAAGCCCGCAAACCATTATACAGCATCATCCGGCAGTCAAACAAAAGCCTGGTGCTACAATTTGCTCATGCCGGCATGCGGCTGAGGATGGCAGATGTAACAGGCAGAACATTTTTAAGCACAGATGCAGATGATCAGTATGTGATGCCACTGAAGGATCTGCCTTCAGGTATTTATCTTCTTACTGTTGAAAATGCATCCGGGGAAAGGCAAACAGAAAAGCTGTTTGTCAGGTAAAAGAATGCCCGGTAAATACTTTATTCCTTAACGGGAATACTCACTTCCATTTCTTTTTTACGCTCGCTCCAGGGGATGCTCACCGCCACTCCTCCGCTTACGGGTTTTTGTAAAACGGTGTCTGTACCCGTGGCATACAAATAGTAGGTTCCGTAGCGCAGTCCCATCACATGCACATGGTTCTCATGCTTGCCTACCAATTTTAGATCATACTTCTCGGTAGGATTTAGGGGAGGATTGGATTCCCCGAAATGTACATACACTGTGGGGTAGTTGATGGGCCGGTCGTTGTTAAACACATTGGCTGTTAGGGAGGCCATGCCACCGGTGTTATTTTTCTTACAGGCAGTGAGCCATGTAAAAATGAAAAGGCAGCAGATGGTTTTGGATAGGAAGGAAATACCGGAGTTTTTCATAAAGCTAAAACATACTTGGATGTATAATGTTGTGGTGCGAAGCAAGCTTGCATGTCATAAAAATAGTTTATCAAGGGTTCACACACACAAATGGGATGGAATGAAAAAGCAAAAAAATCAAAAAAGGGTAGGGGGCATTTGCCCGGAGTTTTTGAAGGAAAACCAAGTGTGGATGGCTTTCCTTGTGTATAGCTGCATTTTTTTATTGCATCAGGGCAAGGCAGAAGAATCAGGCAATACCGGCAGCGGTTTTTTCTGCCTGCACGGCAGCGAGCAAAAAAGCTTCGGTGGCCGGGCTGTTCCACTCTTCCTCAATCTTTGGATGGGCCATTAGTTTGTCCATGATGGCTTGTTGTCTTTGTCCGTTTTTAAGGGCTTCGGAATATCTGATGTGGGGAGAAAAGGTAACCATGGAATAGGCAGGTATCCAGAGGTCGGGATGTTTTTCGGAGAACCAGGCTTCAATCTTTTTTTGCAGCAAAAACTGTTTGTCTTTTACCTTGTCGCTCATCTCATAGAAATTACCGATGGCCAGATCTGCGATGGCATCGGCATCCGGTTTGCGCAACTGCTCATAAGCAGGTAAAATCTCCTCCCAGATTTCATGATGGGTATCAATCAATTTGTCGAGCACATAGCAATCTTCAAATCCGCAATTCATGCCCTGTCCAAAAAACGGGACAATGGCATGTGCAGCATCGCCGATAAGAGCAAAATTCTTTTTGTTGGACCAAGGAAAACATTTCACGGTAACGAGTGAACTCACGGGGTTATTGGCATAATCCTCCTCGAGCGTTGGCATGAGTGGAATGGCATCGGGGAAATGTTTTTCAAAAAACTTTTTAGCTCCCATCTTATCGGCCTCAGCAAAAGATTCGGGACCCTCATGCGGAAAAAACAGGGTGCAGGTAAATGACCCGTCAGCATTGGGCAGGGCAATCATCATAAAGTGACCACGCGGCCAGATGTGCAGGGCATTTTTATCCATGAGATAAGCGCCATCCGGACCGGGGGGGATGTACAGTTCTTTGTAGTCGCAGTTGATATAAAACTGCTTGTATTCAAAGCGGTCGGTGCTGAGTTGTTTGGAGAGTCGGGTGGCGGAGAAGGCACCATCGGCTCCAAATATCAATTGCGACTTATGTTCAAAAGAGGTGTTTGTTTCGGTGTTTGTAAGGGAAAGTTCCGTCGTATCAAAACGGATTTTATCACATCGGGTATTGAAGTGCAGTTGCACATCTTTTTCTTTCTCTGCGAGGTTCATCAGGGCCATGTTGATGCCGCCTCTCGATACCGAATAAATGGCCTGGTTTGATTTGCCATAAGCCTGGTATTGCAGGTTGCCGGAGGAATCGTGCATCATTCTGCCGTACATGGGTGTGGCAATGTTGCGGATGTCCTGCGCGATGCCGGCCTTTTCCAGGGCCAGCCAGCCGCGATCACTCAGGGCCAGGTTGATGGATCTTCCCTGGTAGGCTCCGGTTTTTCTTGAATCGGGGCGGCGTTCAAAGACAGAAACCTTGTATCCCCGCCTGGCAAGGAAGAGGGAGAGCAAGCTACCAACGAGGCCCGCACCAATGATGCTTACTTCTTTTTTCATACGCTCACGGTCCTGTCAATTTCTGCTGCCCAGGCCAGAATGCCTCCTTTGAGGTTATAGAGGTTGGTGAATCCGAATTGTCGCTCAAGGGCATTGATTACCGAGGCGGAACGCATGCCGCTGCGGCAGTGAATGACCACTTTTTTTTCGCGTGAAATATCGTTCACATGTTCGAGTACAGTACCCATGGGGATGAGTTTTCCATCAATATTCCCATGCTCAAATTCATAGGGTTCACGCACATCAATCAGTTGAAAATCTTCCTGTTTGTCGCGCATGGTTTTAAGTTCCTGAACGGTAATTTCTTTCATGGTTTGTTGTGTTTGAGTAAATCAATAAGTCGGAGCAGTGCTTTGTGATTGTCGGGTTTGTCGAGGGCACCGAGCACTTTTTTCTTTTCCTTTCGGGTCAGGTGCCAGCTTAACGAAATGTTGTCGGGGTATTCATGGTCGAGTTCAAATTCTACCACATCGAGGTTGCCGTTAAACCACCTGCTTGCATATTGCAAGAGGGCATCCTGGTTGAAGTTTTGAATGCCAAAAATATTCCCGTAGAGTGCACCGGCTGGTCTGCCGATGGTTTGAAACATGGAGCTGTAACCTTCATCTTCGATGGGCGAATTTTTTTTCCGGTCTCTGATCTGAAGAATTACTACGCCGCTGGTGTTGCTTTCTATCCAGTTGCGGAACACATACATAAATTTAAGGGATGTTTCGAGTCCGAAATTGTCGCGTGCACCGGCATCGGTTACTTCTATCACCGGTTGCGTGGGCAAGGACACAAAAGGGGTGATGTATGGAAAGCTGGCACTCATGCGCAGGGCAGATGTAAAACGGAGGTTCATGGCATCTTGTTCTTTAAAAAGGCGGGTAAACTCCACACCTTCAATAGATGCGCTGCGACGCAAACTGTCGCCGTCGAAATACCTGGTGAGGTAAGAAACCGGTTGGGCCGAGATGTACATTTTGCGTGCATCATTCACAATGGCAGGCGTAAGCACCATCATAGGTATCTGAGATTCCCGCTCGGGAGCTACATAATCGCTCAGTCGGTTATTTAACACATTTGCGGTATTGTTGTTCAGCGCTTTTTCAAAGGCATAGCCACGGTCTTTGTTGTAATAGTATTTATTGTCTTTGAATTTTTGCCAGCGAATAAACAAGTCATTTACGGCCAGTGAAAAGGTAACCGGGTTGAGCAAATCCCTTGAGATGTTGTCACGAAAATCTGCCTTGCGGTAATCTTCCAGCCTTTTCTGCTGATAGAGATAAAACAGTTGTCGGTAAAAGGCCGCACCAATCATTCCTCCTGAAGCGCCTGTGATGAGCATGGTGTGGTTCATGAGCTCACCAGCCAGCATGCTGTCTGCGGATTGCAGTACATGAAAGGTCCAAAGGCTGGAGCGCAAACCACCTCCGCTGGTATTAATCATTACCAGTTTGGGTTTGATTTGAGCCTGTTGGTTTAACAGGGTGTTTTTAATCTTCCACTTGTTAAGGATATGTATTGTGTTTTCGAAATCGCTTTGCACCACCTTGTCGTTTGCCATGCCTGATTGCAGGGAGGCCAGGGAATAAGTTGCCTTTTTTCCTTTGTAGTTAAGACCGAAAGCACGCGTTTTGGGATAAAACAAGGAGGTTGAGTACAAGGTATTATAGAGGAGCAGGACTACCAATAAAATGGTGGTTGACCATCCCCGTAGCCAGGCGTGCAAGGCACTGTAAAGCATGAGGTACATGGTAAAGATGAGAAACACACTGGCTGCTGCCGGAAAATTAAACATGGGTATCTCGCGAAAAATGCCAAGGAGGAGCAAAGAAAAAACCACCACCATCTCAAACACTGCAGCATTGCGATGATTCTTTCGCAGCACTTGTTTCAGCATTTCTTTGTCGTAATGGCTTACATCTCTTGCAATTCTGATCCTGCGCAACGAACTGATGTAGGTATCTACATGCCAGTCGCGGCTTTCTCTCCCTGAGAGGCGTTTCCAGCCTGTTTCTTTGTGCATCACCACCCGCGTGGTAACCATGCGGGTTTTGGCTATGGGGTCTCCTTCGTGCGCATCGGCAGTTTTGATGCCAAACATGCTTTGTATGTCGCTACCCGTAGCAAAAAAATAGCTGATGGAGATGGCAATAAAACTGCCGGCTCCCAGTAAGAATCCGGTAACAGATAACATTACTTCCGCAAAGGGAATTTCGAGCACGAAATATTGAAACTGAAAAAGTCCCACACAATAGATGAGCAGAAAAAGGGCAGGAATGATAAAGTTGTTGAGGCAATATTTTGAGAAAGAATGGCTGAGGGTAGCCAGAAACTGAAAGCGGAATCCATTGATGATGTAGCTGGAGATATTAAATGCCATGATGAATCCTCCGCAAGAGAATCCTACCATGAAGTGACTTAAAAAGCCAACCTCATTGTTGTATTCAGGATTTAAAAAAAGAAAAGGAACACCATAATTGGCTGCTACCTTTTTAGTAACAAAGCCAAACAGAAGAAGCCAGAAAAAGAGCATCACCTGGTTTTTTTTGAAATACACCAGGATGAGTTGGAAAGGAAAAAAGAAAAGTAATCTACGAAAGAGTTTAAGCATCTGTGAATTGATACGGTATCAGGGACAAAGGGTTCAGGACTTGAGCACTTTTTCGGTGAGTTGCCAGAGTTTTGCCGATTGAAGCGTGCTTTCTTCCGAGAGGAATTTTCCTCTTGCAAACACTTCTTCTTTTTGGGATGCGTTTTCAACTCCTTTTAAGTTGATCTGCACATTCAGCCAGGCTCCCATGATGCAAGTATGCAAACACAATGCGCCCACACCTGCATCGGTCACTGAATTTGGATTTCCTTTGGTAATCATCGTCTCTGCAAGGGGATAGGCTTTAAATGCAGTTTCCATCACTCTTAAAGGCACATTGGCGGCATACAGGGTTGCTTCCTGCATGGCGAGCTTACGCGCTGCCTGTTCTGCCTCTGTCTTTTTGGGCAAGCCCATGGCATCCATGATGTGGTTAAAAGAGCGGGTATCTTCATCCACCAGGAAAAGCAATTCCCGGATGAGTGCCTGGCCTTTTTCTGCTTCTTTGGAAAACTCTTCCCAGCGATCATCCCATCCTTTCTTGTGTGAAGACAGGTTGGCCACCATGGTGGCGAGTGAGGCGCCCATGGCACCGCAGAGAGCAGCCACTGAGCCACCACCGGGTGCGGGAGACTCAGAGGCAGTTTCCAGGGCAAAAGCTTTCACGCTCATGTCTATCAGGCCTGAGGGTGCATGTTTCTCCATGGCGTATTCGATGATGCGTTCTCCGGGATGAAAAGGAGTGAGTTCATCGAGGCCCATGCTTTTTACTGCGATATGGATGAGTTCTTCATCACTCACACCGAGCGAGCGCTGTTGTTTTTGCAAGAAATATTTGCCGGCGTCCAGCATGCATTGCAAGGGGATGAGTCCCACCAGCTCGCTGCCGGTAACACGCATGCCTCTGCGTTCGGCGCTTCTGCAGCAAGCTTCAAAAGCGAGGTGAACAGGCGTTACATGCATATTGGTAAGGTTCATAGAAACCTGGGCGATGCCATATTCCTTGATAAACCAGCCCATTCCTTTTACGGCTTTCAGTTCGCCCGGGATGGATACGGGATTTCCCTGCGCGTCGGTTACTATTTTTCCGGTTACCGGATTGCCTTCTCTTTTTACCCTTCCGGCTTCTCTTACATCAAAAGCCACTGAGTTGGCGCGACGCACGGAGGTGGTGTTGAGGTTTACATTATAGGCAATTAAAAAATCCCTGGCGCCGATGACGGTGGAACCATGACGGGGATGATGTATGGCAGGACCGTAGTCGGGTTTCCACTCAGGTTTTTTAATCTTTTCAAAAAAGCCTTCATATTCACCTTCGCGGATGATGCTCAGGTTTTTTCTTGCAGGATTGGGTTGAGCAGCTTCGTAGAGGTAAACGGCGATACCCAGTTCTTCGCCTACTCGTTGGGCGAGTTTTTTTGCCCAGGCGGCTGTTTCTTCCATGCTGATGCCTGAGATAGGAATCAGCGGACACACATCGGTGGCGCCCATGCGTGGGTGCTCGCCCTTGTGCTTGCTCATGTCTATAAGCTCGGCAGCCTTTTTAATACCGGCAAAAGCGGCATCAATCACTTGTTGGGGAGAACCGGCAAAGGTGACCACAGTGCGGTTAGTGGCTTTACCGGGGTCGGTGTTCAGGAGCATCACGCCCTCGGTGGCGGCGATACAATCGGTTATCTGGCGGAGAATCTCCGGATCGTTCCCTTCAGAAAAGTTGGGAACACATTCAATGATTTGCATATGGTTAATGGAATTGCTCCAAACCTAAGCATATTTTGCGGCTGTGTCAATGCAGGACTAAGGGAATGTGATCTTCTATTTTTAAAGGTCTTATGCAGCACAGAGAACGATTCTCTTTTCTTCCTCTGCAAACCGAATTTGGCTGGTAACAAGCAAATACCTATTTTTGCCGCCCAAAGCAGGACCCGTAGCTTAACTGGATAGAGCATCTGACTACGGATCAGAAGGTTAGGGGTTCGACTCCCTTCGGGTCCGCTGATAAATGAAAAACCCACCTTTTGGTGGGTTTTTTAGTTTGAATGCGTGGCAAATGTATTTGCCTAAGCATGAAAACTAAAAAACGCATTGGCGCAGCCAATGAAGTTTTTCATTTTGACTCTCGGAAAGAAGGGATCTGCGAAGCTACCCCCTTCGGTAATCGGAAAGAAAAAGAAAGACTTGCACATTGGCGCAGCCAACGATGAAAAGGTATTGGCGCAGCCAACGATGAAAAGGTATTGGCGCAGCCAATGAAGTTTTTCATTTTGACTCTCGGAAAGAAGGGATCTGCGAAGCTACCCCCTTCGGA